>CANRCV010000005.1 GCA_947629205.1 uncultured Bacilli bacterium | reverse complement strand
TTTGCTACCAAAAAAGTAGAAAATAACTGTTTATTCGACAAAAAAGAAAAAAATTTAGTTTTCGCACTAAATTTTTTATCTTCCATAAGGATAAGGATAATAATAACTATAAGAATAATTCCCATAAGGTCCATTTCCCATTGGAGGATAGTAACCTCCTTGTGGAGCTACATTATAAATAGGTCTAGGTCTTGTAAGACCTACTGCTGCTCCTCCTACTAAAGCTCCAGTTAAAAAGGGAAAAAAGAATTGGCGATCTCCATTTTGATAAACATAAGCATTTGGATACATAAAAAATCCTCCTCTCACTTTAGAATATGAGAAGGAAGGATTTTGTTACTTATAAAAGCCCAAATAATATTTTTTCTTTCCCTTTTTGATAATGATAACTTGATTATCAATTAAATCATTTTTGGTAACAATTTTTTCTAAATTTGTTTCTTTTTTGTTGTTAATGGAAATAGCACCACTTAAAATCATTTCTCTTGCTTCACGTTTACTTGAACAAATCAAAGATTCGACAAGTAAATCAACCAGTAAAGTATCTTTCTTGATTTCAAATGTTGGAATATCTTTAAGACTCGCTATAATATCACTAGCACTCAGTTTTGTAATATCTTCACTAAATAAAGATTCACTCATTTCTAAAGCGCGCTTGTATTCTTCTTCTCCATGTAAGAATGTAATTACCTCACGAGCAAGGGCTTTATGAGCTTCTCTAAGTTCTGGATGTACTTTATTACTTTCTTCTAATCGTTCAATTTCTTCGCGTGATAAGAAGGTAAAGACTTTTAAGTAATCAATCACCATTCCATCATCACTATTAATTAAGTATTGATAGATTTCATAAGGAGAGGTTTTTGTTTTATCAAGCCATAAAGCATTTCCTTCACTTTTACCAAATTTATTACCATATTTATCTAAAACAAGAGGCATAGTAAAGGCATAAGCATCCGCCCCTAATTTCTTCTTGATTAAATCAACTCCAGCGGTGATATTGCCCCATTGATCACTTCCTGCTACTTGTAAAGTACAATTTTTGGTTTCAAATAAATGAAGGAAATCTAAAGCTTGCATAATCATATAAGAAAATTCTGTGTATGTAATACCTGTTTCTAATCTTCTTCTTATAATATCTTTATCTAACATATAATTGACATTAAAATATTTTCCATAGTCTCTTAAAAAATCAATAAAATTAATATCTTTTGACCAATCAAAGTTATTCACAACCTCAAAACCAAATAAATCTTTAGCTTGTTTGGTTAAACATTCAATATTGTGTTCAATTTCTGCAATGGGTTTCATTTCTCTTTCACTGGTAGGTCTTGGATCTCCAATTCTTCCTGTTGCACCACCAATTAATAAAATGGGATTATGTCCTCCTTCTTTTAATCTTTTGGAAATTAAGAAACTAGATAAGTGTCCTAAATGCATTGAATCTGCAGTTGGATCGGTTCCAATATAAAAAGTCATTCCTCCCTTATTTAGTTTTTCTTCTAAATCTGGAGATGTAATATCTTTAATTAATCCTCTCCATTTTAAATCTTCAAATAGTGTCATAAAAATCAAATCCTTTCTTCTTAAAAATAAAAACGCGATAAAACACCCATAAGGACGAAATAATCGCGGTACCACCTTAATTCATGAAAAAATCATGCACTTAAAAACTATATTGCGTTACCATAAGGAAACTCCAAATGGGTATTTCATTTTCTTTTTCTTGTTTTGTTTTCAGCCACCACAAAATCTCTTTTGACCAAAAAAGAAAACTACTAAACATTTTTCTTCATTCCCTTTTCTACCTTTACTTTAACATAATAAATACTTATTTGGCAAGAAAAAACAACTAAGATGCTTTTTTCTTAGTTGTTTTTGCTTTCTTTGTTGTCTTTTTCTTTGGTGTTTCTTCTAATTTATCAATTGCTTTTTGTAAAAGAACAACTGTTTTTGCTTTTATATCTTCTGCTGCTTGCATAGCAACTGGAGCACTTTTTTCTTTCGCAAGAATCAGTAATTCATCGGCTTTTTTAAGAAGCGCATTTCCTTTTTCTTTAATTGTTTCTGTAACCGTTTCTTTATCTAGATTTTCTAATTCTTTTTTAAGTTCTTTTACTTTCTTTTCTAATTTATTTTTAATATCTTTTTTATCCATATTTTTAACGTCTTTGGCTAATTTTTCGGTTTTTTCTTTTAACTCTTTTCTGGTTTCACTACCTTTTTTAGGAGCAAATAAAATTCCTAATCCTGCTCCAATTGCTGCACCACAAATAAATTTTCCAATTCCTTTTTTATTCATTTTCAATCCCTCTTTCTTTTTTTAGGTTTTTTTTCTTTTTACTAAAGACTACTTTTTTAAACAATGCTGTAATTCCTTCTACAACTTTATCCGTCGCTAGGACAAGTTTATCTGTTGTATAATCAATAATATGAAAAAATCCATTTAACGTTTGTACTTTTTGATTGACATCTTCTACCACTTTATCTAACTTATTTAAAGTTATAATAAACCTTATACCTAATAGTATGCCAATGACTAAGAAAATTATTAATAAAAAATATATAACAATTGGCAAAAATTCCGCTAAAAATTGCATCACTCGTCATCCTCTCTATTATCATACATTGAATCAATTAAATCAAATAAATCATTTTCTAAAGTAGCTTCTTCATAATCAGGTTTCTTTTCTGGATCAATTGTTTTTAATTCTTTTGTTTCTTCATATTCTTCATAGTTTGGTTTTTCTTCCTCTTCATAATCAACGATAACAGAGTGATCTCTTCTTTTTTCATTTCTGGCTTCTCTAGTTGTTGGAGTCGTATCATCAATCTCTATTTTTTCTTCTATCGTTTTTTCGAGTAAATCTTCTTTTCTTTTATTCTCTTCATAGAACTCTTTTTTAGGTTGTTCAAACGTACTTTCAATATCATCTTCTAAAGTACCAAAAGCTTTTTTACGAATGGCATCTACATCTATTTTTTTCTTAGGTTTTGGTGCTTCTTCTTTAACAATTAAATCTTCTTTTTTATAATTCTTATCTAAAATTCCATACACAGGAGATATGACTGGAGAAGGTTTAAATGTTTTTTTCTCTTCGGTTTTTGGACTTTCTTTTTTTGGTTCTTTGCGAAGCGTAACTGGTTTTTCATATTCATACGTAATTGGTTTGACACGATCAAAACTTTCTTTTGGTGTTAATTTAACCTCTTCTTTTTTCTCTTCCTCTTCTTTTTCTAATAAAGTCTTATAATTGGTTTGAAACTCTTCTTCATCAAATTCTGGGAATTTAAATGTATTTTCTGCTTTAAATAAATCCCTTTCATTTTCTTCATCCTCTAATAAGACATTTTTACTTTTCTTTTCTTCTTTTTTTGGTTCTACAACTGGTTTTTCTTCTTCTTTTTTGATTTCTGGTAAATCTTCTACTACCAATTCTTCATCTTCAAATAAGGCATTTTTTAATTTATTAAATAATCCCATTTTTTTCACCTTCTTAATTAATTAAATCTGTATCGGGTACATCAATCGTATCTTCTTTTGTACCAGATTCATAATGCGTATTTTCTTGTCCAACCGTTTCAAAGATGTTATATTCATTTTCATTATAATTTAAAATATCTTCTCCAACCATATTGGCAATAATACTATCTTTATAGGAAATAGAACTTAATAAGGATATAGCATAAGAAAGCATTTCTTTAATGTCCTTACTATTTACTATCACTTCTATTTTAGCATAATTATACATAATTTCAATTAAATATTTGTTATTTTCTTGTAAATTTATTTCCAAATACCCAAATTTGTCATCCTTTTTGATTGATTTAGAATAAAAACTTGTTTTATTTTCTTTATATGTATCTTCTATTTTATTGTAGTAACTAATTAGATCAATATAAAGATACATATTATATTTTTCACTTTTTAATGTTACATTGTTATTTAAATCTTCTTCTACAATCAATCCCTTTGGTAAATAATAACTATATCCTTGTGAGGTTTTATTGGGAAAATTTACTTTGTTTTCGTATAGAGCTGCAGCGATAATTTCTTCATAACTACTCGTTTTGACATTACGACATCCCGTAACAAAACAAAGGATTAGTAGTAAATAAATTCCTTTTTTCATAGGAATCACTCCTATCATGTAGATTTATTATAACAAAGTTTTTTAAAATTTAAAAGATGTCAAATTATTGTCTACTTTTTATAAACATTGACATAGTAAATATTCATTCCCTTTTGTTTAAATTTTTGTTCGTATTCGGTTTCAATATTTTCAATCGTAGTATGTTCTAAATCAAAAGAAAGTTCTAAAAACGTATAACCAAATTGACTAAAATGTAAAAGACTACTTTCAAATAAAATAGGATTATCGGTTTTTTGAATAATTCTTTTTTCTCGAGCAAACAAATTTTCATAAAGGTTTAAAAAAATAGGACTTGTAAGACGACGATTGGCGTGTCTTTTTTTAGGCCACGGATCCGAAAAATTTAAATAGATACAAGAAATTTCTTTTTCAAAAACCGTATCTATATTTTTAGCGTCCATACAAATAAATTTTAAATTCGGTAATGGATTTTTTTCTACTTTTTCAATAGCTCGAATGAGTATACTTTCATACTTTTCAATACCAATAAAATTGATAGTAGAGTATTTCCTAGCCATTTCATATAGAAATTGCCCTTTACCCGTACCAATTTCTATATGAATGGGATTGGAATTTAAAAATAATTTTTGAAAATGGTGTTTGTATTCTACTGGATTATGTATAACAAATTCACTCTTTTCTATTCTTTCTTTTGCATTTTTTACGTTTCGAAGTCTCAACTTTTATCACTACTTTCTATAAATTACATATAATAAAAACATAAGGAAGTGTTTTGATGAAAAAAGACCGTAATGCCTTTTTTAATGAGGCGAATTTCTCACAATCAAGCTATATGGGTATGCCCAATCCCATGGGAGTAAACAATGCTTCTTATGGAGGAGCACAAGCAAGTCAAAGTTTTTATTCTGGACCAATTCCCTACAATCAACCTATATTAAATACACCGAACAATGATTTTAGTGATTTAGAATCTCGACTTGCGAAAATAGAACGCCAACTAAATCGTTTAGATGCCAGAATTAGTAAACTAGAAACCAAAGGACTTGTTTCAACAGACAATTATGAAAACACCACCAATATGTATATGCTCTAATGGAAACTCAACTTACCAAAGGTGAGTTTTTTTATGATTTTATTTAAATAAGGTTTTCCTACTATACGCGTTAAAATACCCATTTTATAAGAAATAACAAAGTAGGTTATAGCACCAATTACACTAATAAACCCTGTATAGAAAATACAAGAAATTTTACTATAAAGATTTACTGGAATGATCATTTTACAAAGATAAACTACAACAAACATTCCTACTGTAGGAATTATAATTCTTACCAGTTCTTTTAATGTAGATTGGAATTTTAAATGGTGTTCTTTTTTTAACGTATGAATCGCAATTAAAAAGGCTGTAGAATAACCAATGGCTGTAGCAAATATAGCTCCTAGATGAGCACCAAGATGTAAATAGTGGAATAAAAGCATAAAAGGAATATTTAAACACATATTGGTAATAAAACCAATAATCGTACTTTTATAAACCGTTTTAAACTTATTTAATCCTTGTAAAGTTGAATTGGTAACCATATAAAGATTAATAAATAAAGAAACAAAGATACGAATAGAAAAAATGGTAAAGCCCATTTCATTGACACCATAAAATAGACTCCATACACTTTTAGAAAGCATAGATAAACCAACACACATAGGAATACATATAAATAAAATCAGTTGCAAAGCTTTATTTAATTTATCTTCTACCTCACCCCAATCTTTTAAGGTATAAGCACCAACGATAGTAGGAATTAAACTAGTCGTCATTCCTACGGCAATCGAATTGACAATCATACAGATTTTAGTACTCCAAGTTGTAATTGCTGTTGTTGCAAATTCCACTTGAGCTGTATCTATTTTTAAGAAAAAAAGAGTACGCATGAGCATCACCATATCTAAAAAGTCATTAATTGATGCAGCAATGGCAATGACTATAAAAGGTATGGCATACGTAATAATTTTTTTACCAATTTCTTTATTCGTTATCGTATCCTTTTGTTTTATTTCTACTAAACCTAATTCCTTTTTATTCTTTTTTATTTTATAAAGAATATAACTAAGAGATGCTATACCTCCTGCACAAGCTCCAAAAACAGCAATTCCTATTGTACTTTTTAAAGACAAGCGAAAGACATATAAAGCAAGAGAAGATCCTCCTAAAATAACAGCAATACGGACAATTTGTTCTATAACTTGACTAAAAGAAGAACTTTTAAAGATATTATGACCTTGTAAATATCCTCTAGAAACCCCTAAAAAAGGAATGACTAGAATAGCAAAAGAAACACAACGAATGACAAATGTAACATCTTGAATCGTATTTCCTCCACTTAAATTACCAAGTATTAAAGTAGCAAGTGTTTTGGCAAAACAAAACAAAAGTAAAAAAATAACAATCGAAATAGCTAAAACCATCTTTTTACCAATTTGGTAAGCTCTTTTCTTAGCTTCATATAAATTTAATGTATTTAACTCTTTAATAATTTTAGACATAGCAATAGGAAGTCCAGCACTCGAAATATCTAAAAAAATAATATAAATATTATACGCATAGGCATATAAAGCACTTCCCTTTTCTCCAACCATAGCATAAAAAGGAATGACATAAACCATTCCTAAAAATTTTGTGATAATAATCGCTAAAGTGGCAATAACTGTCCCTTCAATAAAAGAACTTTTTTTCATAACATCACTCAATCTTGGGGATTATAAAAAATTAAAGCTGAAAAACAATAAATTTGTTCTTCCCCACAAACAGCAATCGATGTGCTGTACTTGATATCTATTATATCACCATTTATAGTACTTAGAAAAGCATTTATTGCGTATTCTAAATCTTTTTCATGCCCTTCATCAAAGACTTTTACTTTCATAAAAATCACCCTCTTTACTATAGCAAAGAAAAAAGAAAAAAAAGACGAATTTTGTTTTCATTGACAAACAGAATAATACTCGATAAGATGAATTTAAAGAGTGTGTTTTATATGAGGTACTTAACAAATGAAGAGTTAAACAATTTTTCTAAATTAAAAATGAAACCACATACCTTAAATACAAGTGGTACTTTATTTTTACATGAAGATAAAGTTTATAAATTGTTTTTAAAAGATATAAGTGCCTCTTTACTTTATTTAAAAAATATCCCCTTTCATAAAAACATCCTACCTATAGAAGATATCGTTTTATTCGAGGATTCTTGTCCTTATAAAAGTGGGTATGTAATGTCTTATAAAATGAATGCTAAAACATTCTGTGAATGCTATTCATCTCACCTTTCTTATCCTGAAAAAGTACATTATATACAACAAATGTTTCAAGCTTTACACCATATTCATCACTATATTGTTTTAGGGGATATTCATGGAGATAATATGTTTATTCATGAACATAAAGCCTATTTATATGATTTGGATTCCTATCAAAAACCAAATACCAAAAGTAAAAGTCCTTGTAAATATTATATTACAAAACAAGAAAAGAAAAAGAAAAGTACCTATACCGATTTAATCAAACTTTATTTAGAAAGTTATTTCTTTTTCTTAGAAGAAGATTTTTCTCATTATATCAATCTTTATGGATATTATGATTTTGCTAAAATTTTATTAAGTTGTCATCCTCCTAAAGAGATGGAAAACTGGATTTTTAAAAGTTTTTCTCTTTTAGAAAATAAAAAAGTAAGAGAAGAAGATTATATACCGGATGCTTATTTTACAGAAGAAATAGTAGAATTAAAAAGAAAAGTACAAGTAAAATTAAGTTAAAATTATTTTTTAGGATACTCCTCTAAAAAGGAGTGTTTTTCATTTTCTACTCGATATCCTAAAACACAATTTAAATTAATATTACTCATACTTTTAAAAATATTATCATCAATATCTTTTCCTTCTTGACGTAGTGTATTAATTAATTTTTTCATGGCAAGTCGTTTACTTGTTCCATCATCATTTATAGAACAATTTTCTGTAAAACGACAAGCACAATTAATAAATTTTAAATCATTATGTTTTGCCCAAGACAAAATAGCACTTTCTTTTACTAAATACATAGGGCGAATCAGTTCTAAACCTTCAAAGTTATCACTATGTAATTTTGGTAACATTGTTTTAACCTCAGCTCCATAAAACATCGAAAGAAGAGTTGTTTCAATCACATCATCAAAGTGATGTCCTAAAGCTATTTTATTACAACCTAATTCTTGCGCTTTGTTATAAAGATGTCCTCTACGCATTCGAGCACACAAATAACAAGGATTTCCTTCTGTTAAGGAACTTACAACATCAAAAATATCCGTTTCAAATAGTTCAATGGGAACATTTAAAAGTTTCGCATTTTTTAGAATACGTTTTTTATTTTCTTCGTTGTAACCAGGATTCATAACCACAAAATGAACATCAAAATGAATCTTACCATGTTTTTTTAACTCTTGCATACATTTAGCAAGTAAAAAAGAATCTTTTCCCCCACTAATACAAACCATAATTTTATCATTTTCTTCTATCAGTTCATAATCTTTAATCACTTTAATAAAACGACTCCAAATTTCTTTACGATACGTTTTAATAATACTTCTTTCAATTTCTTGAAATTTTTCCATAAAGTCACTTCTTTTCTTATGGTTTTATTCTATCATATTTTTTCTTTGGTTTATACGAACATTTCAAATTATTTTTCTAGTTTTTTTATTCTAACAAAATCTCTTATGACAAATATATTTTATCCATAATTAAAAAAAGTCCTATCAAAGGACTATACTATCATTTTAAAACCTGGACTGTATAGGACGACAGCCTGCGTCACAATGCTGGATATTAATGTCCACCAGCGTGGATTACCACCGGCCTCGAGTGATAACAGCATTATCTGTCAATACACTTATATCATATTAGAAAGAAAAAAGTCAACTCTAACAATTAAAAAATTCATAAAAATTTCTTTTAAAAAAGAACTTCATATTGTTTGAAGTTCTTTTTCATATAACACAACTTGATTGGCTTTTAAACTTTTTGCTACATCAATCACTCTTTGATTAGATGAACCTCTCCAATCTAATGTTGGATTATGTAATTCATCTACATATTGTCCATCAACTAAAACATCTACATACTTTAAGACATCTTTATCTTTTAAGTCACGATCAAATAGAAAACCACTCCATACCCATAATGTTTTTTCTGGATATTTTTCTTTAAAAGCACGAGCAAGTTTTGTTGTTCCTTCTATATTACTAGGATGCATGGGTTCTCCTCCAAGTATGGATAAACCTACAATGTAATCTTCTTTACAAAGTTCTAAAACTTTATGAATTGTTTCTTCTGTAAACTCTTTTCCTCCATTAAAATCATGTGTTTCTGGATTAAAACAATTTTTACAATGAAAGGCACAACCTTGCATAAAGATAGAAACGCGTACTCCTGGACCATTAGAAATATCCATCTTTCTTATTTTATTATATCGCATTAGGCTTCCTCTAAATCTTTATTATCAATATGAATAACTCTTTCTTTAATTTCTTGTGTTCTTCCTTTATTCCAGAAATTCGCTCCAATATAACCACAAGTACGTCTTGCTACATTCATTTTATCATGGTCTCTATTTCCACAGTTTGGACAATACCACTCTAAATTATCATCAATTAGAATTTCTCCCGTATAACCACATTCATGACAATAATCACTCTTTGTATTTAATTCTGCATACATAATGTTATCATAAATAAATTTAATGACTTCAATAACGGCATCTAAGTTATTGGTTAAGTTTGGTGTTTCAATATACGAAATAGCTCCACCTGGACTTAATTTTTGAAATTCACTTTCTAATTTTAATTTGGTGAAAGCATCGATTTCTTCAAACACAGGTACATGATAACTATTCGTAATATAATCACGATCAGTGATACCTTTAATAACTCCAAAACGTTCTCTTAAAGCTTTGGCAAATTTATACGTTGTTGATTCAATAGGGGTTCCATAAACACTGTAATCGATGTCTTCTTCTTCTTTCCATTTGTTACAAGCATCGTTTAAATGACGCATGACCTCTAAACCAAATTCTTTCCCTTCTCCATTATCCGTATGACTATGTCCGGTCATAAATTTAACACATTCATAAAGTCCTGCATACCCTAAAGAAATCGTTGAATAACCATGGTGTAATAAATCGTGGATTGATTCTCCTTTTTTAAGTCTAGCAAGGGCTCCATATTGCCATAGAATTGGTGCTACATCACTTGTTGCTTTCGAAAGTCTTTTATGACGTACTTGTAAAGCACGGTGGCAAAGTTCTAGTCTTTCATCCATGATTTTCCAAAATAGGTCTTTATCTTTATCACTGGTTAAAGCAACATCCACTAAGTTAATGGTAACAACCCCTTGGTTGAAACGTCCATAGTATTTTGGTTTTCCATTTTCATCTACATATGGTGTTAAGAAACTTCTACATCCCATACAAGGGTAGCAATTTCCATTACCATTTTTATCAATTTTTAATTGTTTCATAACTTTTTCCGAAATATAATCCGGTACCATTCTTTTGGCAGTACACTTAGCAGCAAGTTCTGTTAAATACCAATATTTACTATCTTCATGAATATTGTCTTCTTCAAGTACATAAAGAAGTTTTGGAAATGCTGGTGTAATATAAACACCTTTTTCATTTTTCATTCCTTCAATTCTTTGTTTTAAAACCTCTTCAATAACCATCGCAAGCTCTTCTTTATATTCTTCGGTTTCTCCTAAATACATACAAACACTTAAGAATGGTGCTTGCCCATTGGTTGTGGTCATAGAGTTAATTTGATATTGGAAGGTTTGAACACCATCTTTTATTTCTCTTGCTAAATCTTCTTTGGCATATTTTTCACAATCTTCTTTTGAAAAATTACGTGCTTTATATTTTTCTAAATATTTATTGTAACTATCTCTTACAAAGGGTGCTAAATGAGTTAAAGTAATCGTACATCCACCATATTGACTAGAGTTCACTGCAGTAATTAATTGGGTAGCAATGGTCATCGCCGTTAAGAAACGATGTGGTTTTTCTATCATGACCCCATTAATATTCGTTCCATTTTGTAACATATCTTCTAAATCAATTAAATCACAGTTATGTAAAGCATTTTGTGCAAAATAATCGGCATCATGGAAATGAATAATTCCTTCATCATGAGCTCGAACGATATCTTCTGGTAGTAAAAATCTTCTTGTAATATCGGTACTGGTAATCCCCGCTAAATAATCTCTTTGGGTTGTCACGACTTTGGCATTTTTATTTGAATTTTCAGTATTCCAATATTCATTTTCACCATCAATTAATTCTTTTATAGCTAAATCCGTCGTATTACTTTTTCTTACTAATTCTCTTGTATAACGATACGTAATGTATTTTTTTGCTAGTTCATATTTTCCAATAGACATTAATTTTTTTTCAATAATATCTTGAATGTCTTCTACAAGCATTCTTTTTTTACCCAAGCCTTCAATATACTTAATAATATTACGTATTTGAGTGGAACTTGCTTGGTCTTCTTCCTCTACCTCCATATTTGCTTTTAAAATAGCATTTTCAATTTTTTCTGGACTATAGTCAACCATATGTCCGTCTCTTTTAATTATTTTCATAACACTCCCACTTTCTCTACCTTAACCAAAGTATAACACCTTTCAAAATAAACTAAATGTTGCACTTGCAACATTTTACATTTTTTTATATAATAAATTTAAGAGGTGTAAAATGAAGAGTTTATTTACGGGCATTCTTCCTAAAAATGAAGAAAAATTATTAAAAATGTTTGAGACACATCCTTTACACATTTCCAAAAATACCTCTCTATTTTCAATGATTCAAAAAGATAATAGTATCGGGTATATTGTGAAAGGCTACATACAAATTATTAAGACGGATTCTAATGCCAATCGTACTTTAATTGATGAATTTTTTGATGGTGAAACGTTTACAACCAATCTTTTTTCTTCTAATTCGAATGATTATGATTTTTATACCAAAGAAGATACCGATTTAATTTTAATTAGTTATGATAATGTTTTACAGTGGGAAGATTTTAATAAAGAATACTACACACAATTTATTAGAAATTTATTAGAAATTACCAATGAAAAAATGCAAGAAAAAAATGAACGTATTGAAATATTGATTCAAAAAACCATTCGTAATAAATTACTCGAATATTTTACTTTAATGAGTAAAAAACATAGTTCCAAATTTATTTATCTTCCTTATAATTTTACTGATCTTGCGGATTACCTAGCTGTAGATCGTTGTGCTATGTCTAGAGAATTAAAACATTTAAAAGAAGAAGGTTTTATTGAAATAAAAGGCAAAAGAATTACTCTTTTATATGACCAATATAGTTCTTCTTCTCACTTAATTAATCTTTAATTTTTTAAGCTTGTATGATATTCATAAATAATCTTAGATAACTCTTCTACTATGGGAGCGTATCCATCTGGAATCCCTGTTAAAATAACTACGAGATAAGGTGTATCATCATCTAAAACAATTCCAATATCATGATAAACTTGATTATAAAGCCCATACTTATGCATAACGGGAATAGAAGGATCAAAAGTCAAATGATTTCCATAATCATTAATAAACCATGATTTTAATTCTTCATTTTGACCATCTTTGGTAATTTCATATAATCTTTTTAAAAAAATCATTTCATCATTTACGGTTGTATTTCCACAAACCCCACCACCAGATAAAACATACTTAGCTCCTAAACTAGCACCATACTTTTTTAAATTATCTTGACCAATTAAAGCTTGTAAATAATGATGAGAGGGATTATCACTACGCGTAATAATCTTTTCTATATATGGTTTTGTATCTGCATTTACCATATCATGATCATATAAGTATAAAGTCTCTACAATTTTAATTAAACTAGCAGCAAAATATACTTTATTTTCATTATAAAAATAACTTTTTTTAGTTTTTAAATTATAATAGCCAAAACTAATATCATAATGATGATCAACAATGTATTTAACCATAGGATTATGAATATCAATATTTTGTGTTTTTTTAGTAACAAGTACTTTTCGAGTAACAACACTTTCATTATTCGAAGAATCTTTTACTTTATAAATTACTTGATATTCACCAACTTTTTTTGTATCCACTTGATTTTCAATTTCTATTTTCGTACTTATATCTCCATCAACATTATCAAAAGCACTTGCCCCTTCTTCTTGATATTCATCTCCTACTACTAAAGTGATTTCTTCTTTACCTTTTAAAGTAATTTGAGGTTTTTCATAATCAACAATTTGGACCATTCGAATCAAAGTATGAGAAACACCAAGAATATTTAATTTATATTCAACTTGATAAGTTCCTAATTCTTGATTTTGAATTAAATTGGTTATTTTAACTTTATCCGTTATATCTTTTTTAAAAATACTTGCTTCTACACCATATTCTTCATATTCACTTTGATAGTTTAATTCTATTTTGTCATTTCCAATAAGAGAAAATTTTAAATTAAAGTTTACTAGAAAAATAAATAAAAAAGTAAGCAATAAAAAAGCACAAAAGACAAGAATTCCTACAATAACTTTTTTATGCTTTTTCATATGCTTCACCTATTGGTATTCTATCATAGATTGATTAGGAATTAAATAACTTAATTCTTGTAAATCAAAATGATTGTCTTTTACTTTGTTATATGCATCTTTTAAATGAATTTTCTTTCTATGCCCATTAATAATTTTATCAGCATTTATACCTAAATGAAAAAAATCAATTAAAATAACTTGTAACATTTGATGATGATTAAAAATAAAAATACGAAATTTTTCTTGATTCTTATGTTTTAATTCAAATATTTGTTGTAAATCTTTCGGTTTAAAATTATGATTATAACCCTTATTCATGATTTCTAAAAGTCTTTTGGCAGCAGGTTCTGTATATTTGATATCCAAAAGTGGTGAAAAATCTTTTTTTAAAAATGAAAAATTTTTTTGATTACAATCCTTTAAATATTTTTCCACTAATAAATAACTTTGATTATTTTTCGTCTTTACAAAATTAGTAAAAAAAAGCAAATCATCTTGAAATGATTTTAGTGAACCTTCAAAAGTAAAATTTTCATATTCATGTGTTTCATCAGTATAATTTCCAAAACGATTTTTTCTAGCTGTTACTGATATTTTTGGCATATTCCTTAATAATATCCTCTTTTGGTATTTCTATATTATGAAAAAAATGATTCTTTTTAAAGTGTTTTTTCCAACACTCATCTTCATGAGAAATTTCTACTAGTTTAAAATCGTTAACAAGTAAAATATCATCTAAAACATTATTAATATATTCTTGTAAATAGTTCATATTTTTAAATAAATTTTCTTTTTTAAAAGATTCTAAATGTTCTTCATGATACACATCTGGTATGACAGGTCCATAAACCCAAGCTTCAATTTTATTTCCAAATAAAAATTCATTATAATCTAAATCAATTTCTTTATGAGAATGAACAGAATTACTATTATGCATAAAACCTCCCCAGTAAGCAAAACAAAAATACAATGCTTTTTGTAATTTTAAAGGAGAAATTTCTTGTTTAAATTTCGTATTACTATATTGAATTATATAATTTGCTAATTCTCGCGCATCAAAAATTCCCTTTTCCATATTTACCTCCTGTTTCGTTTTTATCCCTCTTCTATACACCCAATTTCATTATACTATAGAGGATTAAAAAGTTCTACTTTTTTTGAATTTTTGTTAATTAAAATAATGAAATCCCGAATAAGTATAAATTTAAATTAGGATATCCCGAAAGTGTTTTTCTTAATTATTTTTAAACCAATTTTATTGATTATAGGCAATGATATGATAGGCTTATTAGCAAACGGCTTATTATATTGGCTGTTTGCAAGCCGTATAAATCATATCATTGGGTTCCTATTGTCAATAAAATTTAATACATTTTCCTTTTATTTTCTAAAACGGGATTTCCATTCGGGATTTCCTAACTTAAATTAACCTTTTTTTGAATTTTATAACCTATTTTTATTATCCTATGAAGGTGTAATAAAAATGTATCCACCTTCTATGTAAAAATAATTTGATTTTCTAATATTAAACAATAAAAAATCCCTTTTAACAAGAGATTTTTAAACATCATTGGTAGCCTGTACGGGTTTCGAACCCGTGAATACCACCTTGAGAGGGTGGCGTGTTAAACCCCTTCACCAACAGGCCATAAATAAGGTGTTTTTTTATAAACACCTTTAGTCTATCATAAAATACTTTATTTGACAATAATAGAACTTACAACTGGTCTGGTTACATGAGCACCACTACCATTGACAATATCATTAATATAACAATAGTTCTTTAAACAGTGACTCTTCATTTCCTTTTCTGTAATATATTTACTAGCCTCTTCCGCTGGTAAAACCATAACAGTTGATGTACCACCATCTAAGTTTGCTGCATTATAAGCACCATAATTAGCCATTACATTCGTTAAATCTAACATAGTAGCTCCTGGAACAGTTGCTTTTCTCCCATCCAATACTAAAAGTAAAATAATACCATCTTGTCTTTGTCCTATCGCTGTTCTTGGAGCATTTCCCCATCCTCCATTTCCTTTAATAAAGGATCTTTTACCATTTACAATTAAGAATGGTCCAAAGGTTACCGCATCACGTACTCCTCTATTTATAGCCTCTTTACTTGTCATTTTACCTAAAATTAATTTATTATCATTCGTAATACCAATCAAACCACCAGAACGAGAAAAACTTTTATCTGCTAATACTTTTCCATCTTTAATTAAAATGCCTTCTGGTGTTCCTCCTGTTCCTACTTTATTAGGATCGGAAAAACCTCCCCCATTGACTCCTAATAGTGCATTTTCTTGTGAAGCCATTTCCGTAACATATTGGCCATATCGATTTAAATACTTTGTAACTCCAACCGTTACTCTGGCTGGATCATACACGACTGCCATATATCCTTCATAATTTTTTCCTACTATAGGAATAATTTTATAAGGAGCATTGATATCTTCTAAAGTAAAGATTTCTCTTTCATATTCATTTTCATACTCATCACGATTAAAATTTTTACGAAATTCAATTAAAGCTGGATCTGTTTCTTCTTCAATTTCAATAATTTTATTTTCCTCTAATACTTTTTGAATTTCCTTTTCACTATAAAACCAAGTAGCTAAATAACGATGAGACATCGTAGTCATCGCCGAAGAAATTAAAAATTCACGAAAACTTTTTATTGGTCCATACATTAAAAATAAAAAAGTAGTTGCTCCTAAAATTTCTAAAGATAGAAAAATAGAAAGTATAATTTTTTTAACAATACTGAAACGATCACTTTCTTTTTTTTGAACTCTTTTTTTTAAAATTAAAATAATTCCTACATCAAATAAAGTTAAAGAAAGAAAAAAGAGGATAAAGAAAATATAATGAATTGGTTTTAAAATAAGTTCATGACTATGAAAACCAATGACAATACCAACAAAAAAAATAGGAAGCAATATACTGGTTAGTAATATGCATAATCGTACTTTTTTATAAGAATTCATGAATAATCACTCACTTTATCATATCTTTTTTCTATTGTACTAAAGATTTATGCATTTGACAAATATTTTAGAAAAAAAATATCTCTTTTGGTGAGATATTAATCTTCTATAGCAATCATTTTTTTCGTTTTGTTATCCCCTTTGTTTTCTTTTTTAGGGATTTCAATAATAAGAGTACCATTGGTGTATCTAGCTTTAATCTCTTCTTGATGAACTTCTTCTCCAATATAAAAACTTCTAAAACATTCTCCTGAAAATCTTTCTTTTTTCACATAATGTTCTTGAATGGAACTCGTGTTTTTTTCCTCTTTAACTTGGATTGTTAAATAACCACCTTCCATTTCCATTTTTATATTTTCTTTTTGAACCCCTGGTATATCCACTGTAAGAATATACTTATCTTCTAATTCTTCAATATCCGTTTTCATTCGTTGTTGTTCTTTTTGAAAAAAAGTATCTGGAAAAAAATCAAAAACATCAAAATCATTTCTTCTTGGAAAATACATAACTATCCCCTTTCTACTACTTTAGTATATCTTTAAAAAGAAAAAAATATACAAAAAAAACTTATTTTTACTCTTCTACATCGAGTAAATAATAAGTTTCATATTTCTTCGCTTTTTTAATTTTTAATTCTTCTCCGTTATAGGCATATAATTTATGATTGGAAACGGTTAAATGTTCAAATTTATAAGCAATAATACTATGATTGTTTTTAACCATACGATCTCTTGTTCCATCATAAGAAACCTTATACTTACCATCACTTAAATATTCTAAATCTGTAATTAATACATCCCCTTCTTTATTCGTTGTGACAATACGAAGAGAACTTGGTATTTTTCGATTTACTTGTTCTATAAAAGTCGTATAAGCCTCTTGATTATATACTTTATCTTGCTCTATAACATAATTACCATCTTTTTTTGCATCTTCTAAAGAAAAATTCTCTGGTAATAATTCTAATTTTTTAAACTTGGTATCAATAGCACAAGAATTTCCTGGTCCATAAAGAATATAAAATTCATTTAAAAACCATCCTCTTTTCACACCATATTCTGCAATCGTATAATTATCTTCTTCATTGTAATAATACATCTTTCCATCACAATCAATGGTTTTATATTTTTGAACCATTTTTTCTAACTCTTTTTGAATTGTAAAACTATTTCTTGGTGTTACAAAAGTAGCATTATAATTACAACACTCTTCTTTTAACTTAGAAAATCTAGGTACTGCTAAAGAAACATTAGAAGCGGGAGAATTATAACGGCTTAGTTTATAAGGAAGACTTAATAGTAAAGCCAGTATTAGAAAGAAGATAGCCATAAAAAGACATTTTCGTTTGGTTGTACTTTTTAAATGGAAAAGAGCAAATTTTTCTTTCCATGAAGAATTTTTCTTCTTTTTTTTCGTTTTCTTTTTCTTTTTCTTTTTGGTTTTTTTCTTTTTATTTAATTTCTTCTCTAAAAGATCTTTTTCTTTTTTAAAAAATTCCATGAGTTGTTCAAAAAACGCTTTTTGTTTTCCTAAAATGTTTTTTTCAGGGGTAGTTACATTTGTTCCTTCTACTTTTTTCGTAGAAACAATTTTTTTTACTGGTTTTTCTACCGTTTTTTTACTCGTTTCTTCTTTCAGGATTGGTTTGGCTTTATTGGTTGTTTTCTTTTTCTTGGCTGGGGTTCTGGTTGTTTTGGTTGTTGTTTTTCTTTTTGCTGTATTCGTTTTTTTCTTTTTCGTTTTCTTTTTCTTTTTAGCCTTTTGATTCACATTCCTACACCCACTTTACTTATTTAGTATTATAAAAAAAAGAAAGTTATTTTACAAGTATTTTCTCGATTCTTGCTAAAACTTTCTCTTTTCCTAAAATTTTCATAATACTATATAAATCCGGAGTTGTTGTTAAACTAGTTAGAGCAACTCGAATAATATTGGTAACATCTACAATACTTCCTAAATACTTTTCTGGATTTTCTTTATACGCTTTCATATCCGTTGCATAATTCAATTTTGTACAAAGTTCTTTTATTTTTGTAAACCATTGTTCTTGTAAATCTTCTTCTTGATAAATAGTTTTATATTCTTCTAAAATTGTTTTTACTTGTTGTATTGGACTTGCAAAAGTAATGGTTGCATCTTTAAAATATTCATCGTACATATACCAAGTTTTTTCTTTTATTTCACTATAGTACGTATAATCTTTACGAGGCTTTTTTTGTTCTCTTTCTATATTATAGATAAGCATGGAATAGTCTTTGTATTTTATTAACAGATTATAAAATTCTATATCATATTCTTTACTCCAATTTAAAACACCTTCATAAACCTCTTCTTTGGTCATACGGCTGATAATATTTTTAGAAATATTATCTAATTTATCTAAGTCAAATAAAGCACCAC
This sequence comes from uncultured Bacilli bacterium, assembly GCA_947629205.1. Lineage (GTDB taxonomy): Bacteria > Bacillota_I > Bacilli_A > RF39 > UBA660 > MGBC108787. The sequence goes on along the minus strand of CANRCV010000005.1, from coordinate 37,133 downwards.
TTGCACTCATCTTTTTAGGAGAAAAAGGAAAATTGGTATAAGGTTCTGTTGGATGTCCTTCTCTCCATGCTTCATAATTGGAATTGGCAATGGTCATAACCGCTTCAATAACAGCAAGATAAGGATACCCCTTTTCTTCATAGTAACTCATTTTAGCTTCCGGATCTAATCGTTTAGAAATTTTACGAATACTTTCTCCATCTTTTTTTAAAATAAGAGGAATATGTATGTATTTAGGCATTTTAAAACCAAATGTTTTAAATAATTCATAATGAATAGGAACAGAACTAAGCCATTCTTGTCCACGAACAACATGAGTGGTATGCATTAAATGATCATCCACTAAATGAGCAAAGTGGTAAGTTGGAAGACCATCTTTACTTTTCATAATCGGGATATCTAAATCATTTTCTGGTAATTCCATTTCTCCAAAAGCTAAATCATTAAATTTAAACTTACGATTAAAATCTCCACTACTTTTTAAACGAATGGTATAGACCTCTCCCTTTTTAATACGTTTCATTGCTTCTTCTACAGGTAAATCTCTATATTTAGCATAACGTCCATAAATTCCAATTCTTCTTTTATCTTTTGCTTGTCCTTCACGAATACTATCGATTTCTTCTGGTGTTAAAAAACAAGGATAAGCTTTTCCTTCTTGAATTAAATATTTAATGAATGTTTGATAAATCTCTTTTCTTTCACTTTGAATATAAGGAGCATATAATCCTTTTGTTTCGTTTAAATCTTTGTATTCATACTCATCTGGTTTTATATGATAATGAGAAAAGACATGACGAATATAAGAAACAGCTCCATCCACCTCTCTTGAAGAATCCGTATCTTCATTACGAAGATAAAAGATACCATTACTTTGTTTCGCTAAAACATAATTAATTAAAGTAGGCATAAAATGACCTATATGCATAAATCCTGTTGGACTTGGAGCAAATCGCGTCACTTTGGCCTCATTTTCTAAATTTCTTTCTGGATACATTTTTTCATAATCTGCAATTGTTTTTGTAATTGTTGGAAATATTAGATTAGCTAAATCTTCTCTATTCATTTTCTATCACCTTCACAAATTCCATATTTTTAATTTTTATATCTTTAAGAGGTTTATCATTACGATCTGTTACAACAGAAGCAATTTCATCAACAACAGACATACCAGCAATGACACGTCCAAACGCTGCATATTCTCCATCTAAAGCTTGTGTTGTTTGATTATTTTCTAAAACGATAAAAAACTGAGAACTCGCACTATCCATACTAGATGCTCTAGCCATGGATAAAACCCCTCGTTCATGTTTTAAAGAATTGGATACACCATTCGATGCAAATTCCCCTTTAATCGTATTTGTATTTCTTCCAAGAGTTGTTCCATCTCCTCCTTGAATAACAAAATCTTTAATTACTCTATGAAAGATCGTATCATTATAAAAATCTTTTTGTACTAATTTTTTAAAATTCGTCACCGTAATAGGAGCTACCTCTGGATACAACTCTACGATTATTTTTTTCTCTTGTTCTAATTCAATTACCACATTATTGGTCTTTTTATTAGTTGTTTGATAGGTTATTGTATCATACTCTGTTACCTCTCCTAAACTTTCTTTTCCACAACCCGTTATAAGAAACAATAAACCAATAATGAAAAGTATTTTACTTTTTTTCATGTTTTTCCTCCTTTCTGCGTAAACTTTGAACAAATTCTTTTTCTTCCAAAGAAACACAATAACTATCTCTTATTTTACTGATTGTTTTGTTAAAAGTAAATGTATTTATGTGACTTTTTTCTAAATAGAGTAAAGTTTTTTCTCGGTATTTAATAAAACAAGAACACAATAACCAAGCAATAGCCATATTGACATAATAAGAATCAACTTGGATTTGATCTATAGCTTTAAAAATATCTTCTAAATACTCTTTTTGAATATAAAAGGTTAATAAAACGACTATTCCTACTCGAATCGTAAAAACCTCTTTTGCTTGTAAAAGAGATAAAAAATAGGTAAACAATTCTTCTGGATGTTCTTTTACTAGTTCTAAACAATTACAAAAACCATCACAAATCGCCCAGTTATCGATAAGAGGAAGATAAGAAGAAAAATAAGATAAAAAGGCTTCTTTTTCTTTTATATGGGCAATTACAAAACCTTTGATTAAAACCTCTTCATAATAGTTTTCTTTACATTCTTTTAAAAAAGAAAAGACATCTCCTTTACAAATTTCTTTAGCTATCTTTCTTTGTATAGGAACACGTATACCTATAATTTCATACTTAGTAGTTGTTAATTTACTATGAAACTCTTTATAAGAGATATCTTGTAAACTTTCTAAATATTTTACATATTCTTGATATTTATCTTTACTCCATTGTTGTTGCTTTAATTCCATACGAAACACCTAACTTACTTTATAATTTCAATTTCTAACTTTAAATCCATTCCATATTCTTTTTTGACTGCTTTTTGAATCATTTGAATTAACGTTTCTATATCATGCCCGGTAGCATTTCCTCGATTAATAATAAAATTGGCATGTTTTTCACTCACCTCAGCATCTCCAACTTTGTATTTTTTAAATCCTAACTGTTCAATGAGTTTTCCACTAGTATACCCTTCTGGATTTTGAAATACACTACCAGCGGATGGAAATTCTAAAGGTTGGGTTCTTTGTCTTCTTTCTTTGTACTCTTGTATTCTTTTTTGAATGTCTTCTACATTTCCTTTTTCTAATTTAAACTGAGCTCCTAAACAAATAAAATCTTTATGTTGTTTAAAAAAAGAATTTCGATAAGAAAAAGAAAGTTCTTCTGGTTTATAATACTGAATTTTAAAATCGTGAGTCAAGACTTTTACTTTAGAAAGAAGAGATGAAATTTCTTGTTGATGGGCTCCCACATTCATACAAACAGAAGCTCCTACACTACCAGGAATTCCTGTTAAAAACTCAAAATTTTTATACCCTTTTAAAGATAAAGAGGTACTAAAACCAATTAAAGAAAGTCCAGCTCCCGCATAAACAAAGTCATCTTGAATTTCGAGTGTATTTAACTTTTCTAAAGAAATAATCACTCCATCAAATACAGAAGATGCAAATAAAACATTCGATCCATTTCCTAATAAAACATAACGCTTATTTATTTTTTTTAAACTTTTTAATAAAAGAATTAAATCTTCTTCATCTTTAGGAATACAAAAATATTTAGCAATACAAGAAACTTTAAATGTTGAATAATTCTTTAAATCAACATCGGTTTTTATTTCTCCCATAAAAGAATTCTTTCTTTTTTCCATAACATTCCCCACACTTTATTTTATTACTTTTATTGTAACTTATTAAACAAAGAGAAACAAGGGATTTATTTTTTTTGTTAATTTTGACTTGTTTTGTCGAAACGCTTGAAAATGAAAAAAAATGATTTATAATAACTCACCGTTACCGAGAAAAGGTGGCGTTTACTAACAATTTTTATCTTTTTATGTTTTTGGGGGGTTTTGGTTGTATACATTTCTCAAAAATCTATAAAGGGAAAGGGTTGGTAGTTATGACGAAAGAAACACTGCACTTGTTGTTTGATGTTATTCTACTCGTTGTTATAGCTATGTTATTCGTAATAATACTACGTTTAACATAAAAAAAACGCCATATCATAAGAATTCTTATGATATAACGCAAACTCAAGTGAGCGTTACCAATTCGGTAACACTTACGTTTTGATTATATAATAATTTATTTATTTTTTCAATAAAAAATACATTTGTTAAATCTTACCAGTTGCAGTTTTTCTATCTTTTTCTTATAATGAAAATACGAACAAATATTTGGAGGAAAAATATGGAAAAAGAAAGACATTTTTTATGTATTGATTTAAAAAGTTTTTTTGCATCTGTTGAATGTATTGCTCGTCATTTAGATCCTTTTACCACTCCTTTAGTAGTTGCTAATCCTACTCAAGGAAATGGAGCCATTACTTTAGCAGTAAGTCCTTATTTAAAAAAGCAAGGTATCAAAGGAAGAACTCGCCTTTATGAAATTCCAAAATCAATTCATTATACCATTGCTCCTCCTCGTATGAAACTTTATTTAGAAAAATCAAAAGAAGTAGTCAGTATTTATTTAGATTATGTAGCTAAAGAAGATTTACATATTTATTCCATTGATGAATGTTTTTTAGATGTTACGCATTATTTAAAACTATATCAAAAAACGGATGTAGAACTTGCTATCGATATTTTAAAAACGATTGAAGAAAAAACCGGTCTTACAGCAACTTGTGGTATAGGCCCTAATATGCTACTTGCAAAAGTCTCTATGGATATTGAAGCGAAACACATGCCCAAAAATATTGCTAAGTGGACCAAAAAGGATATTAAAACCAAATTATGGAGTATTACTCCCCTTTCGAAGATGTGGGGAATTGGTTCTCGTATGGAAAAACATTTAAATGATTTAAATTTATTTTCAGTAGGAGATTTAGCCAAGTATGATATGAATAAACTAAAAGATAAATTTGGAGTCATGGGAGAAGAATTATGGAATCATGCTAATGGAATAGATACCTCTAAAATAAGTGATTTTGATTCTATTAAAAAAGAACAATCTTTTAGTCATAGTCAAGTTCTTTTTAAAGATTACTATGCTGAAAATGCTAAATTAATTATTGAAGAAATGTTAGGTGTTTTAACTACTCGTTTGCGTGCTCATCATTTTGAGACATCCTCTGTTGCTTTAGGAATTGGGTATTCTAAAACCATTGGAGATGGTTTTTATCATCATACTCGATTAGAAATAGCAACGGATGATGAATCTCTTCTTTTAAAAAACATTTTCTTACTTTTTGATCGTTACTATGAAGATTTACCCATTCGAAAAATTACTATATGTTTAGGGAAACTAAGTAAAAAAGAAGGGATACAACTAAATTTGTTTGAAGATTTTGAACAACTTCAAAAACAGCAACAAATGCATAAAACAGTAGATACTTTAAAAGAAAAATATGGAAAAAATAGTTTATTAAAAGCTTCTAGTTTATTAGATGATTCCACTATCAAAGAAAGAAATCAAAAAATAGGGGGACATCATGAATAAAGATCGAGGAATTATAAAATGGCTTCCTTTTGAAAGTTTAGTTTCCAATAAAACCGTTATTGATTCTATTTTAAAAGAAAAAAATAAAATTAAAAAACCAGTTTTATCTTTAGAACAACAACAAGAAATAGAAGATACGTTAATTCATGCTTTTTATGAACAAGAAAAAATAATGGTTACGTATTATAAAAATGGATAGTTATATACCCTATACTCTAAAATTATACAATTACAAACCTCTTTTAAAAAGATTACTTTTGAAAATCATATAACCCTTTTATTCTCTCAAATTATTTCTATTCAATTATAAAGAAGCAAAAGAAAAAGACCAATCGGTCTTTATACACATTCTACAAATGTATCGGTTAAACAACGAATAGCACAAATGCAATCTAAACTAATTGTAAAAAATGAATTTGTAGCAATGTATGGATTTAAGCTAGTGGTATCTGGATTATCTGCAAGAACACGACAAGTGCAACAATTTCCATCCACTTTTTCTACTCTAAATACATTAGAACAAGTTGTACTTGCTTCACTACAAGTTGCTGTTGAATCTTTTGTAGTTGGCATACTCCACCTTTGTTACTAAACAAGATAAACATTTAACTTAACTATACCTTCTAATTTTGTAATAAATACTAATATGTTTATCTTCATCAATTACAATTTTGTCTATTAAATTAGCCATTAATTCTCTAGATGGTTCTTTTAATTCTAAGAACTCTTTAATCATTGTCATATCGGCTATTTGATTACTTTCGTTTTCTTCATTTGCTAACTTGTTGTAATCGTTTTTTAAAATGTGTAGTTCATTTTTTAATTTATTTAATTCTTCATTTAACCTGTTATAAATACTTTTATACCTGTCGTTATCTAATTCTTGTTTTAATTTAGCAATATATAAATCATCCACTGCTTTATTATTTTGCTCTATCTCTAAGTTCTTTTTAGCAATTAATTTGGTAATATTATCAATGGCTTGTTTTTTCTTGTTATTGTTTTTTAATAGTTCTGGAAACTTTTCTTCTCGAACACTTTTCTTACATTCTTTACGAATTTCTGTTAATAACTCCTTTTCTAATAAATCATAAGGAATAGAATGAGGTGTACATAAACCTTGTTTTGAAAATCTTTTGTAGTAATTACAACAACAGTAATATTTTTCATGTGTCTTATTTATACCGATTTTATGTCCACATTCTTTACAATATAAAAAGCCTCCAAATAGAACATTGTTTTTAGTACATTTTCTATTTTTATTCTTTTCATAAATGCTTTGAACTTTATCAAAAGTTTCTTTGTCAATAATTGGTTTATGAGTATTTTCTACAACAATCCATTCTTCTTTAGGTAGTCTAACAATTTTTTTACTTTTATAGTTAACTTTTCTTCTTCTACCTTGGGTTAAATTACCTATATATGTAGGATTTTTTAGAATTTCATCAATAGTTCTTGTTTGCCATAAACCATAAGCCTCTGATTTTTTACGTTTTATGTTTTTATAGATGCTTGGAATGGGAATTTTTTCTTGATTAAAAGTATCTGCTATTTCATAAAGGCTTTTTCCATTAGCATACATTTGAAACATTCTACGAACTACTGGAGCAACTACCTCATCAATAACTAATTGTTGGTGATTTTTTTCACTTGCAAACTTATAACCATATGGTGGAATACCTCCAAGAAATTTTCCTCGTTTTTTCATAGCGGTAATAGATGTTCTAACTTTATTTGATATATCTTTAGCATAATAATCATTGATTACGGCTTTAAAAGGTGCTACATCATCTAATTGTCCAGTAATAGTATCAATGTTATCATTTATTGATATAAAGCGGACATTATGCTCAGGAAAGTATTTTTCTAAATACCAACCTGTAGAGATATAATCTCTACCTAATCTAGACATATCTTTAGTAATTACACAATTAATTTTACCAGCCTCGATATCTCTAATTAAACGATTAAAATCTGGTCTAGTGAAATTTGTTCCAGTATATCCATCATCAACATATTCATCAACTAGATTAAAACGATTGACTTTGACATAATCTTCTAATAAAAGTCTTTGATGGCTAATACTTTCACTTTCAATTGTATTTTCATCTTCCCTAGATAAACGCAAGTACAGACCTACATTAAATATGCTATTATCTCTCATTATACCTCCTCATAGATAATTGCACTTTAACAATTACTATTATAACGTTTTTAAGCATATTTCACAATATCCGTATTTATTTTTCTATTACAGTATTGAATAAAGAATTCTTCCATAATCTCTTGGAACGTTTTACCGTTCACACAGTAGTAATTTTTTATTAACATATCCTCATCTCCTATTTAATTTTATTGAATGTGTAAAGCAAAAATCACTTTTATGATTTTTATTTTTTATTTTTTGCGGATTTATAATTTATTTTTGCTTTTTAGATTCAAATTTATATTTTGTACATTTAATAAAATTAATGATAGATACTACCAGTTGCATAGCTGTATACATTTCTACACAACTGGTCTATGTCTATCATAATATAAACTATCAAACAATTTAATTTTACTAGAGTATCCTGTTGTACTGTTAGTAAATTTTTTATTGTTTAAAGTTAAATAATTTAATAGTCACTTTATGATATAAGAATAATCTATTCCATGGAAATAAATTTAGAATATTCTTAATCAAATTATCATAAGATTTAGCAACTATAGTTAGTGATTCAATATAATTAATGAATCAAATTGTTTGGATATGTTTATTCTTAGGAGTATCCACTCTCCTGTTTAATAAACTTTAGCTGAACTGTACCCCAGTATGTCAAGACAGTTATGTTTGCTTGACTTTACTACTGCTGGTGTTGATAGTTTTAGCATTCTATCAACTTATAAAGATAATTACTATTGCTCAACTGTACCTCAGTATCTCAAGTCAAGAATGACTATAAGATTATATTACTGCCGGTGCTAATAGTTTTAGCATGCTATTAGCTTATAAATTAAATAATGTGTGCTACAATCCGATAAATCGCTTTGAGTTGCTATGTAAATAAATAATCTAAAGTTAAACTGTACCCTAGTAGGGGTGCTATTACTTTATCCCCCCACAACTGGTGCTAATAGTTTTAACATTCTATTAGCTTAATAAAATTAATTTGTGCTATCTCCTCTTCCTTTTTTGCTATCTCCTCTTCAAATTTTAAATCTTCCTCAAAATAGAAATGGAAGTCTACTAATAAATGGAAATAGCGGAATAAATGGAAATAGTCTAATAAGAATTTTAATAAGTCTTCATTATAGTAATATTTTTTGTCGTCTATGGTTCTTTATCCCTGCACTCTCCACCGTCAACGCCACGACACGGTATCTGGGAGCTGGTGTTTCCGCCCACTACTTGGTACTCTAGTAAGTATTATTAGTTTTCTACTAACAGGGCTCCTACTAGGTGCTTCACAAGTGCAGTCCTCTGAAGCTTCGGGTTCCACTACTGGTAAACAGTATTAAGTCTTGGCATCTGTGTTGTCTGCGTTTCGCTTATGCAAGTAGTACCAAAATCAAATGTACCTTATTTCTATTTTTGTCATCTAAGTTGCTGGGGTATAGGACATCGCAAGGACGCATTCCACCTCACTATGATTACAAATGAGTAGTCTTAGCTTATTGAGTTATTCCTTGTTATCCTTGGGTATCTTCACGATTACATGTATATCACCTCCTATATATTCACAAAAGATATTTTTGCTTTTATGAATAGTTAAAGACAATTTCATCCTTGTCCTATTATAACTATATGGTTCGAAAAGCGTACTTTTATATTTTCTAATTACAAAATGTTTATTTTTTTTGAAAAATCGACATTTTTTGACACTTTTTTTACATTTTTTAATCATCATTAAAGCTTATTTCATTAAATATTTAAAACATTTTTAATTTTTCTTTTAAGCTCTCTATTACATTATATGGTTTTACTATGGCTAACTTTTAGCAATACATAATTTTTTGTAAAAAAAAAGATATAAAATCTTTATTTTTATATCTTTTTAACGTTAAATATAATGGTATCTCAAATAATTATACTATTTTTTAGTATTGTCTTTTTTATATAATTTTCCTTGCCCTTCCCATGTTAGATATTTATAATGTTCGGAAAAGTTATATTTATTGGTTTGAACATAATCAATATTATGAGTAAGTAATATATAATCTTTATAAAACTCATAAGTACAACTAGTTGCTTTACTAGTTTCATTACGTTTAGAAACATAATTACTTGGAAGACCAGGGTGATAATTTGAACCACCTACAAGTTGAGAACATTTCCCAGTAGTACAAGTATTACTATTGGTATATACTACTGTATTTACAACTGTAATCTCACATTTTCCATTTTCTTTTAAAACTATTATAGAACCATTTTCTGAAACATAAGAACCAAGATAACTATTTTGGGATTTATAAAATACCACTATTCCAATAGTAATTATAGATAAAACTATAACTAATGCAATTATTCCTTTTTTCATAAATTTTTTCCTCTAAAAATCCTTTTATTTGTTATATTTTCAAATATTTAATAAACTAATATTTAGATAAACTAAAAATTACATTGCCATTAAAATAAAATAATTGATTACAACCCATACAATATCAATAATTCCAACTAATAAAGAATATCTACCATATCCTAAAGTCTTATTTTTATATTTCCAAACTGGTTTAAACCATGGTTCTTTATTTTCATTAGTATTAATTACAATCGCTCCAAAAATAATTGACAAAATACCAAGTATTGGAAATATAAATATACTAACGATACTAATTACAAGTCCCGCGATTGCTAATCCTTTATTATTTTCTTTCATATTTTTTCACTCCTTTTGTTAATAATAACCTTCAGTGCTTATTGCAGCACCAACTATAGAATTAATTAAAGTAAATATTAAAAATATAATACATAAAACTAATCCTGTTATTGCTTTATTTTTATTTTTTGATTCTAAACCTTTTGCACTAAATACAATTCCAACAATCGTACATGGATATCCAAAAAGAGGAATAATCCATGCTATAATCGAACACAATCCTAATATCATTCCCACTAAACCATACGTACCTTTTTTACTTTCATCATCATTCACTTTTTGATTAGAATACAAATCATGTCCACACTGAGGGCATATTGCCGCCTCATCACTTATCTCGTTTCCACATTCGCTACATTTAATTAACGCCATATTATTTTCTCACTTCCTTCTTATAAAGATTTTAGCATAAACCATTTTGCATTTCAACCGCCAGGCGACATTTTTTTACATATTAAACTATCATTCCCCTTGCTCCTAAAAAATAATTATGCAATAATTGTAATAGGAAATGGTGATAATTATGTTAAAAAAATTTATAAGTTTATTTATCTGTATTATTTGTTTAACTGGCTGTAATACTAAAGAAATGTCTAACAATAACGTTGATACTACTAATGAAACTCACGAAATAGTGGAAGAAGAATATACATTAAGCGATAACGAAACAAATAAAATCAATTTATTATTGAGTAGTATTCCATATAGTTTAGAAAATTTCTCATTCAATGACCTAGATAATCAACAAAAATTACAAATTATATTCAATATTATATCTAATAATGAGTATATGGGAGATGGTTCAAAATTGTCATTAACAAAAGAAAATCTATTAATGATTACTCAAAAATATTTTGGTGAAAATGCTACTATTGATATGGAAAATTTATATTCACCTTACGATAACGATATACTATACTCTTACAATGCTAAAACCGAATCTTTTGTTCAATCTCCTTATGGTCATGGTGTAGGCGACCTTAATAGTTATAATACCGTAATCAAAGCCACAAAAAAAGAAGATAAAGTATTAGTCTATTTTACTAGAATGTATACTGCATATTTAGATACAGGGGAAGAACCTAAAGAATTATATAAAACTATCGAAGATGCTCAAAATCAAACTAATCCAATCATAACAAAGTTATCAAAAAATGAATTTTGCTCCTATGATTACTATGATTTTTTAGAGTGTGATTTTGATAAAATTGCAACCAAAAATCAAGATTTATTTAATACTTATTTGCTTACTTTTACAATGTCTAACGAAAATATCTATTTAGATAGTTTAACAATTACTGAATAACATTTTAATCTATATCATCAAATAATTGTCTTATGTCTATTTCTAAAGCATTTGCAAATTTTCCCAAACTTTCAAGTGTTGGTGTTTTATCTACATTTAAACATTCTAAATCTCTAATATATTGGTGTGTAAGACCTGTTTTGTCTGCTAATTCTTGCATAGTATATCCTCTCATTTTACGATACTTACGAATATTCTTTCTTACTAAATGAGATAACGTATTCTTATCATAAATATTCAAAATAGCCTCACCACATTCCTTGTGATTATTATGACAAATAAATTGAAATTTGTATGTCGCCTATAAGTTTGCTTAATTTATGTATTTTTATACGTTTTCAGACATTTTAACCCAATTATAACCCAATTATACTAAATGAAAGAAATTCGCCTAGAAATTAATTTTTAATAGTAATAACGAAGGGCTCCTATCTTCTCATATATTTTTAATATTAAAGAATGTCTCATTATGTCTTTATCTAACCATTGTTGAATTTCATTACTATAATAAGGCATATGAAATGTTTTTTGCATGTCTGCAAGTAATTTATCTACTGATTTTTTTATATCAATAGTTTCTATAGTATCACGCATAGCAATTATTTTAGTTGCTAATACTAGTAAATTCATATCAGTTTCATGAACTGGTGGTTCAGAATTCCATACTACTTTTTTAAAGTGTTTGTCAATCATTTTTATAATATCGTTTATTTCATTTTTCATGTACTACCACTCCCTTGTATTATCTTAACACTTTATCAACAAAGCCGTATTTTAAGGCCATATCTGCATTTATCCATACATCTTTACCTTCAATTTCTCTTCTTATTTGTCCTAAACTTTTTTTCGTTTTATTGGCTATAATATGAAGAAGCCTTTCATTTACTTTTTTAGAATGCTCTAAAGACTCATATATATCAGTAATTGTCCCACCAGTATGATAAGATATTTCATGTATCATAACCTCTGCATTTGGCATTAAACACCTTTTTCCCTTTGTACCATTAATTAATAAAATACTCGCCATACTAGTACACCTTCCAATACCGATTGTTACAATATTACTTTTTATTAAATTCATAGCATCATATATAGCAAGTCCACTACTTACTGAACCTCCTATAGAATTAATAAACATTGTTATGTCTTTATGATTTTCCATATCAAATTTAAAAAGCAGATATATTATATCTCCTGCTAGTATATCATCAATCTTACCATTCAAATATATAATCCTTTTTTCTAATAGTTTACCATAAGATACTCTCTTATTATATGTTTTTAATTTTTTTATACAATTTCTTTGTTCCATAAAATTACACTTATTCCTTTCTATAAAATATAAAATAGCCCTTTTTAAGCTATGGCTATTATTCACACTATACTTTTTATTCTATCTATTATTAAAAACTTAAATTGTGTTAAAGTGCAATTTTAAAAAAACTATAATTTTACCTTGTTCCTGTACAAAGGCATGGAGTTCCATTACCACAGCAAGTATATAGCATTATTGGTCTAGTATTGCAAATAAGACAATTTGGTCCACCACCAAGCATTGGTCTGTCGCAAGAATCTAAACAACTATCTGGACAAGCATTTTGTTGAAGAACTAAAATAACATTTAGTATTTCAGCAATGCAACTTGTATTTTCTGTGTTGTTATTTTGATTATTACACATATCATTCACCCTTTCATGTATTCTCACTAATAATTTATGAAACTTAACAAAAATAGTTCTTAAATTCAAAAAGGTTTTAAAAAAGTTTATTTTGTTGTATAATTTTAATAGGTGATAAAAATGGATACATGGGTACAATATTTAATTATCCTTGTGGTATTAGCAATTATTTCATTAGTAGTTATTAAATTAATGAAAAAAGATTTTAGTGTAGAAGCAAATAAATTAATTCATTATTTAGGTGGTAAAGAAAATATTATTAATGCTGAATGTAATTTATCTCGTTTTAAAGTTATTTTAAAAGATGTATCAATTGTTGATAAAGATAGCATTCAAAAATTGGGTGCCAAAGGAATTGTAGAAATTGACAACCAATTAAAAATTATTTTTGGCAAAGATGCTCGCCAACTAAAAAAATATATTGATGAAATGTTATAAGTGTAGTTCTTACACTTTTTTTATGTCTAAAATTTCATGATAAGGAATACGTTCTCCATCTAATGTTAATAAACTATTTTTAGTTTGTCCTACAACCTCTACTACTTTTACTCCACTTGTTGTCGTCATTTTTACTTTTGTTTTGTATACATGATGACTAGATGCAAATAATTCATTAATTTCATTGATGGTAATACCAGTTGTTGCATCTTTTCTTTCCATACTCGTAGAGATTTCTTCATTATTATGTAATTTTTTTTCAATTGGTACTGCATAGACATTTGGTAATTTTTTATCCATATCAAAACACCTCCCTACATTTTATGATTTTTTTCCTATTTTGTTGCATACTAAAAATATGAAAAAGAAAATAGATACATACAATATATTGTTATTTCTACCCCTAACTATCTTAATGATCGCTAGTCTTTTTTGTATGTATGAAGCTCGTTTTATTAAAGATATCTACACGCTTCATTTTATAAAACAAATTTTATGGTTTGGTATAGGTTTTCTTTTATTACTTATTCTTCAAAAAATAAAATTACCCTTTTTATTTCAAAATAGTTTTTGGTTTTATGTATTCGGTAATCTTTTATTAGTATTGGTACTATTCTTTGGAAAAGAAATTAATGGTGCCAAAGCTTGGTTTTCTTTTCATTTTTTTAATTTTCAACCAAGTGAATTTATGAAACTGGCTCTTTTACTTTTTTTAGCCAAAAAAACAAATGATTTTAAACAAAACAAAGAAAAAGAATGGCTTTATATTGGAAAATGTATTTTAATTGTTCTATTGCCCAGTTTACTTGTATTTTTAGAACCAGATACAGGGGGTATTATGTTTTATTTACTCCTTTTTGTATCTGTTCTTTTCCTATCCGGTATTAAAAAAAGATGGTTTTTTATTGGTTTTTTATTTCTTTTTTTAGGTCTTGGTACTTTCTTCTTTTTCTATTTTTTTAAACAAGAAATCATCATGAAATGGCTTGGTACAAGTATTTTTTATCGTATGGATCGTTTAATACACTTTCAAAATGGTAGTGGAATGCAATTAAATAATGCTCTAACAACGATTGGAAATGCTGGTTTTTTTGGTCATGGACTTCAAAAAAATATTTTATATGTTCCTGAATATCCTACTGATTTTGCTTTTACTTTATTTTTATCTTCTTTTGGTTTTTTAGGGGGTATTTTATTAATTTTATGTTATTTTCTTTTAAATCTTTATATGATTCAAAGTCTTTTTAAAACAAAATCTTTAGAATATAAATGTTTTATTCATGGATTTTTCTTTTTATTTTTATTTCAACAAATTCAAAATATATTTATGAATTTAGGTCTTCTTCCTATTATGGGAATTCCTCTTCCTTTTTTATCTTATGGAGGATCCAATATGATTGTTTCTTTTCTATTTTTAGGAATTATTTTAAAATGTCGAACTTAAATACAAAATTGCTATTCTCTTGAATTTATGGTATATTTTTAATGGTGAAGAAATATGAAACATAAAAAAATTATTCTTATTTTATTCTTAGTTCTTATTTTAATTGGTTTAGGTGTTTTTCTTTTCTATAATTACAATCAATATAAGTATGTAAAAGCAGTTACTTATACAGAATTAGAAGAAAAAATTAACAATCAAGAAGATTTTGTTCTTGTTATTACCCAATCAGGATGTTCTCATTGTAAACAATATTTACCAGAACTAAATCGTGCTTTAAAAGAGGTTAATTTTGTTGCTTATGAATTAAATATTCGTAAATTAACAAAAGAAGAAACAACGGCATTAACCAAATATGTTAGTTTTTCTGGAACTCCAACTACAGTATTTTTTAAAGAAGGAAAAGAAACAACAACATTAAATCGTATTATTGGTTATGCTGACAAAAGTAAAGTAATAGAGAAATTAAAAACATTGGGGTATATTAAGTAGTATGGAAAAAACAATTCGTTTTTTAAAAGGTTTTGGTTTTACTCTTTTACTTTTTTTACTTTATTTTTTGTTGATTCCTAATCTTCTAGCTATCTTTTTATATAAAGAATTAAATAGTTCTAATTTTTGGATTCATAATTTAGCTTATTTAAGTATTTATGTTATTTCTTTTATACTCATTCTTCTAATTGTTCATAAAGAGGTTTTTAAAGAATGGAAAGAATTTTTAAAATCCCCTAAAAAGATATTAAATACTGGTATATCTTATTGGGTTTATGGAATTATTGTGATGATGATTTCCAATTTAATTATTTCATCCATTATAGGAAATATTGCTGTAAATGAACAAGAAACAAGAAGCGTTTTACTCTCTTCTCCTTTATATGCCATTCCATCTATTATCTTTTTTGGACCATTTTTAGAAGAAATTATTTTTCGTTTTAGTTTGCGTAAAGCTTTTCAAAAAGAAATTCCTTATGCCATTACATCTGCCCTTATTTTTGGAGGAATTCATGTTGCAACAGCTTTTAGTGTAGATGGGTTTACCTTATCCTCTTTTCTTAGTCATGCTAAAGAAATTTTATACATTATTCCTTATGGTTCTTTAGGTTATTTCTTTGCTAAATCTTACTATGAAACGGATAATATATTCTCAAGTATTGTTCCTCATATGTTACATAATACATTTTCTGTTTTATTAATTTTTATAACAAATTTTATGGTTGGGTGATACAATGGAAGAAAATAGTATAGTAAAACCTCCAAAAAAGAAATCCATTTGGAAAACAATTCTTTTTGGTTTTCTTTGCTTCCTTTTACTTTTTTATGGTTATATTCGTTTGATTGAACCAAAAGAAATCATAGTAAAAGAAGAAATGATTGTCGATGAAGCTCTTCCCTATTCTTTTCATGGTTTAAAATTAGTACAATTTAGTGATCTTTTATATGGAACAACATTTAATGAACAAAGTCTTAAAAAATTAGTAAAAAAAATAAATGAATTAAATCCCGATATTATTATTTTTAATGGTGATTTATTAAATAGTAGTCTTTATTTAAATGAACAAGATAAAACAACTTTAAAAGAAGAATTAAAAAAATTAAAAGCTTCTTTTAAAAAATATGCTGTTTTAGGAGATCAAGATTATACCGATAAAAATAGTGTTTTGGAAATTATGGATGAAGCTGATTTTCTAGTTTTAAATAATAAAAATGATTCTTTATATTATAAAGAAAATGAACCCATTGTCTTTATGGGAACGACTTCTCTTTTAGAAAAAGAATATAATTTATTAGATGCTTCTACTACTGAAAATAATACCTCATATAAAATATGGATTAGTCATGAACCTATTATTTTTGATGCTTTAGAACAAAATAATATAAAACCAAATATCATCTTTACTGGACATACCTTAAATGGTCTTATAAAATTACCAAGTGGCTATTTATTAAGACAAGAAGGAATAGATGCCTATACCGATCATTTCTATCAAAAAGATAATGTTAAAATGTATACAACGAGTGGATTAGGAACCTATAAATATCCTGTAAGATTTTTAAATCCACCTACTATTCATTTTTATCGTTTTTATCAATATTAAACCAAAAGAAAAAGGAACGCTTGTTCCTTTTTATAATGTATGAGAAGATTCATCAAGTTCATTATTACTATTTTGATATTTTATAATATCTAAACTAGTTTGATGATCCTTATGAATATTTTCAATCAATTGATTTACTGTTTCCATATCTTGATTTTTAACGTTTTCTGTTGCCATAGTTTCAATCAATTCTTTACTAATACGCATTAATTCAATACGAAGAGCTGTAATGGTATTGATTAAATTTTCTGTATCATTTTCTGTTAATGTTTGATTGGTTGTTACAGCCAATTTTTCATTTATTTTGGCAAGTTCATTACTTACAACTAAGTGAGATTTTAACATATCTTCTAAACTTTTATCCATCATTTCACACCTTTCTATTATTATTATAAAAGGAATAAGAAAAAATAACAAATATTTTTCCTCTAGAGTGTCAAGTTACTTTGCGGTCTAAAAGTTCATCTTCTTTCTGTAAATGACCAATCAACATAGTAGAATTTGGATCATGGTCTTTATAATTTTCATTTACTTTCTTTTCTTGATAATTAGCATAACAATACGCACATAAATGTTTACAAGTATTATAAACTCCTATATCAACCATTTGAGCACAACCACATTTACGTGCTTGCCATTTTTTAAATTTTTTATTTGTTAATTGATAAGCATAGTCTTGACTTATACAAGGTTCTTGTAAAATTCCATATTTGGTTAAATCCATTGTTTCATAACAAGTTTGTATCGTCATTCCATACTTTTTTGCTATGATACCAAAATATTTTGCAATTTGTTCATAATCATTTGTCGTAAACGATTTTAAATTTAAATGATGCGCATGATTTAAAACATTTTTATATAAATCTACAAAAGAGATAATGATATGTTTTACATGTCCTTTTAATAAAAAACACATTTTTTCAAAAGCTTTCACATGATAGAAAATCGTATAAGTATCATTTAAAAGGATTGGATCATATCTTACATAGGTATTTTCGATTCCTACCATTTCTGCTACTTTTTTAATGCCTTCGATTATTTTCTTTTTTTCCATCACATGGGGTTCAATCTCTTTTTTATAAGGAGTTAGGGTAATATGAAAGACGATTTTTTCTTTTATTGTTTTTAAATAAGGAAGAATGGGTAAAGGATTTTTAGTACAAAAAACAATTAAATCGACATCTTTAAAATAAATACGACTGACTTTTTTAGGATAAAAAGGATTACGAACATCTAAAAAACCAGCATGGTATCGATTCATAAACCAAGGTGTATAAAAAGCCACAATGTCCGTTCTCCCACTTACATTTAAAATCATGCAAACCCACCTACTTATTTTTAATGTTCTTTTTTTATTTCTTCTATACGTAATTTAATCATATGAATTAATTCAAAAGGTCTATCTATTTTTCGTAAAGTTAATTTTAACAAAACAAAAATGACTACTACTTTTGTAATAGTCATACGGCCGTAAAGACCACAGTCATTCGGCATAAGCCGATACGTTCGTTAAGAACACAGTTTCGTACGCTATACAACGTACCCCGAAGCATTTGCTTCCATGGCTTAATACTAACACAAAGTTTAGTATTTGTCAATTATAGTATATGTAAAAATTTACATAATATGTATAAAAAATCCCCTACTTGCTGTAACAAGTAAAGGTAAAGGGCAAATGCTCTTATAGAAAAAAACACAATACGAATGAATGGAATTTTTCTATGTATTTATAATACCATAGATTAAATTCCATCTCAATAATGAAAGGAAAGGAAATATGGCAGTATTACAAGTAAAAAAATAAAAGATAAAAGCGGAAATATCGTTCAAATACAAAAAACTAAAGAAGAATGGAATAAAGAAACTAAAGGTGGTACAGCAATTTGGTATTTCTATGATAGATATAATTTAAATGATAAAACAAAGGATTTATTAAAAATTGAAAATATCAAAGAAAAATTAAATTTGAAAGGAGAAAATGTTACGTAATTGTTACGTAAAATAAATATTGGCATTAAAAAACTCCGTATTTACGGAGCAAAATACATTTTGGTGGAGAATAAGGGATTTGAACCCAGTGTAATAATCTGGAAAGGATTTATGAAAAAAATTAATTTTTATGTTTTATATGATATGAATGATTTTCCTATATTGTATTTTCCTACATTGAAAGAATTTTGCTTAGCATTAAATTATAATTATAAATATTTATGTAATAAGTTTTCAAATTTTAATGATCATGTAGATTTGAATATACAAGGTAGAAATTTTAAATTATATAAATTTTGTGATTAAAAAGTGATTTTTCACTTTTTTATTTTGTATAGTCCATTTTTTTTAAAAACGTATGTTTTAATTAAGATACGAAAGGAGTATAGAAGAAATGGAAGTTAAGGGATACATAGTTGAAAAAGTTTCACAAAAAACTGGAAAACCATATATTGCTATTGAATTTAAATTAACTGATACAATTACAAAGTTAGCTTTTTTATCTCAAGCAGAATATGAGTTATATAAACTTTATTTACAAAAGTTTAATAATTCCAGTAAATAATGGAATATGGTTTAAACAAATTAATTTTTAATTTGTTTATATAGAAGAAAGGGGTTGTTTATTGTGGAAGGTCAAGCAATGACTTTAAGTGCTGTTGTTGAACAATTAGGTACTATCGGAACTTATCTTATGGGACAAGTTGGTGAGGTTTTTAAGGTTATTCAAACTTACCCTATTGCATTAATTCCTGTTGGTATTACATTAATGTTCGTAGCAGTTAAATTCACTAAATATATTTTAGGACTTTAATTGTAGTTGATTAATTGAAAGGGAAAGATAAATTATTTTTGTTTTTCCCTTTTATTTTTAAGGGGTGTGTTATGAAAAAATTTTATTTATTTTTATTTATATTATTTTCTTTTTTTCAATTAAGAAATGTTTATGCTATTTCAATGAGTGTTGGTCAAGATCAAGCTTATATAAGTAGTGAAAGTAATATATTCAAAATTATGAATGATAGTAATACTACTTGTTCAAGTTATTTGGATAATATTAATTATGATTTGTATAGTCAATTAGGTACTAGTTATGAAGATTATATAATTGATTTTCATTATGGTACTGAATATGTAAGTGGTGAAAGTTTTACATTTGCTTTAATTGAACCTAATGGTGGTGAACCAGTTTTAAATATCAAAAAAAGTGATAATAGTGTATCTGTTGTTTATTTAAATTTTCAAGGTAGTAATGCTTTTCAAGGCTATAAAACTTTTTTTAATGTAGATTGCAAAACTGGTACTGTTACTAAAAAAGGTGATAAAGAAAAATTAGATAATATGTGGAATTTGTATATACTTGAAAAACGTGATATAGGTTATGAGTTTTTCCCTTCTATTTATCAAAGTAGTTTTGGTGATATTTATTTTTCAAGTAGTAGTAGTTCTTCTTTACAAAATTTGAGTTTTGAATTAGTTGGTGTTTATGATAATAATTTAAATGAGGTTAAAAAGATGAATGATTTTGTTGGTAGTGAATATTATTCTAATTCTTTGCTTTTAGGTAGTGGTGTTGCTTTAGTTCCATTTTATAGTGTTTTAAGTGGTGATTTTGGTAATGTAGATATTCCTTATACTGGTGATTATACTTATTGGTATTTGAACTCCGATAGTGCATTGTATTTTACTCCTAAAGAAAATTTTTATGATGATAATGTAGATACTAATTTGTATATGCGACCAGTTATTTTAGATCAAACACTAAGTTCGGAAGAATTGTTAAATCTTTTTCAATTTACTGAAATAAAGTTAGGTGTTTATCAAGATTATCAAAGTTCCAGTAAATTAACTTATAGTTATTATTGGAATAATAGTTATAATGATTTTTTCATTATTGATAGTAGTAAACTTACCTCTACTAGTGGAATGTATCAGTTGGTATATTCTAATGCTAATACATTTACAAATATAAGTTTAAATCAAATGATTGTTTATTTTGATCCTCGTGCTTGGAATGTTGCTCATTTTAATATTAGAACTAATCAACAATCTGTTGCAGTAAATGGTGTAAATGGTACTACTTGGTTATATCGTGGTGATGTTATTAATAGTCGCTCTGATTTATTACAAGATAATAATATTCAAAATAGACCACAATATGGTAATACCAGTGGTGATACTGGTACTGGTGGTATTAGTGGTCTTGGTGGTTTTGGTGATTTTTTAAATAGCTTGTTAGGTGGTATTAGTGGAATTGGTGAATTTATTTCTAGTGTTTCTGGTGGTATTTCTACATTGTTTGAAAGTATTTCATCTATTGTTACTTTAGCTTTTAGTGTTTTAAATAGTTTACCTTTACCAGTAAGTTCGTTATTATACTTAACATTTTTATTAACGATTGTTGCAATTATTTTAAAAATATTTTTATAGAAAGTGTGGTGATTTCAATGTGGTTTTTAATTATTGTTAGTATTCTTAATTTAATTTTAAATATTTATCAATTATTAATTCAAATTAAAACTACTAGTTTAAATAAAGTAGTTAATAATATTTTTGATCAATCTATTAATGATGTAATTAAAGGGGGTAATTAATATGTGTGTTGAGCAAATTACTGGTGTTTATGATATTGCAAAATTTATATTAGGTTGTAGTTTACCACCCTATTATGAATTTGTTTATGTTATTGTTGCATTAGTTATTGGTGTTGTATTTATTGCTTGTTTGTTTGCTCCTTTATGGTTTATTTACAAGTTGTTTGATTAGAGGTGTAATATGACAAGTATTGTAGAATTTTTAATTCGTTTTTTAGCTAGTGTATTTAATCTTGCATTATCTTTAAAATTTGATTTGTATGGTCATCAAGTTAGTGTTATGAGTTTAGAATTAGGTGCTTTAGTAGTTATTCTTTTTGTGTATTTTTTTAAAAATCAAACTATTGGTTTAATTCATTTTGGTAGAAAAAATTTTAGTCGTAGTGAGAATAAAAAAGATAAGTCTAGTGATTATGTTCCAAAACATGCTAAAGGAGAGTGATTTTATGAAATATAAATTTAATTTTATTTTAAGTTTTATTTTATTTTTTATTAGTAGTTTTTTATTTTTAAATACATTTTTTGCTGAGACTTATTTTGATTATGATTTAGAAAATTATTCATATTTAAATAAAGTTAAAGCTTCTAATTTAAATACACATTTTAATCGTTTTTCTAATGATAATTTAATTGCTATAAAAAATTTTTTTGACGATAAATATGGTAGTATTGAGGGTAACCCTTATATTTTATTTTATTATAGTGAGTTTAATGATTTAAATAATTTTAATTTGGTTTTATTAAGGTTTAATGACTCTTTTAATACTGGTGCTTTGGGTTATGGTAATGGTTTTATTCAAATTTCATTAGGTTCTTATGGTATGAAATATATTGATGTTTTAGAGTATTATGATTTTGATTTTGATAATAGTATTGTTTCATTAAGTGATGATCATAATGTTTCTGGTGGTATATATATGTTTGATAGTAATGTTCGATTTTTTTCTTTTCCTATGTGGACGTCTCGTGATCTTCATTGGAATGATTTAATACCACTTTCTAAAGATGAAGCTTTAAAAACTTTGTATTATATTGATGATTATAGTTCTTTTGATGAAAAATATAAATCATATTATAACTATATTCCTTATGATTATTATTCATATATTTATACTATTTTAGATTTAGTTGGTATTAATACTACAAAACCTAGTAATATTTATACTTATGTTGATTATGAAATTCGTTATTATTTTGATAATGTTTTAGATAATAATAAGACATTTAAAGATAGTGGTAAAGTTGGAGATGTTATTGATAAATTTACAGATTATTCTAATGATGATTATTATTTAATTGAAAATGATTATAGTATTAGACTTGCTAAGGATGTTGATAATATTTTAAATGTTTATTTTAAAAGTTATAAAACGTATAAGATTGAGTATTATTTTGATGACGTTTTAAGAGATGATTACTCGGAGTTTAAAAAAGGTAAAGTTGGTGATGTAATTACTGAATTTACTGATTATAGTGATAATGATTTTAAGTTATATGGTGAAAATTATTCTTTTACAATTTGTGAAGATGATTACCAAAATATTTTTAGAATTTATTATCGTAGTAATAAATATGGTAGTGGTGCTTCTTATGAACAAATTGATACTAGAAATTCAAAAATACCTTTAATTTTTCATTATGATACTATAAAAGATTTATTTACTGGTATTAATTTTAATTCTTTTACACAAAGTGAACAATTAATGATTACTATTTTTATTAATATATGGTTTGTTGGTATTTTTAGTTTTGTAACATGGTTATTTTTAAAGATTGTTTATAAAATTTTCCAATTATTTTATTGATTATTATTTTTATTAAAAAAAGAAAGTGGTGTTTTTATGAGTGTTATTGCAGTTTGTGGTTTACCCGGTAGTGGTAAGAGTTTATTTATTACAAATATGATGTTGAAGCATTATAAAAGTGAAAATGGTTTAATTAAAAAGATTTTTTTTAGAAATAAGTTGAATAATAATATATTTAGTAATTTTCCTATTCGTTTATCAAAAAAGGTTTATAGTAATTCTATTAGTTTAAATGATTTAGATTATTATCGTAAATATCCTATGGATAGTGATTTGGTTTTTGATGAATTTCAATTATATTTTGATAGTTTAGATTTTAAAAATTTTCCAAAAGTTGTTCGTGCTAATTTTCAATTACATAGGCATTTTGGTATTAATAATATTTATATATTATCTCAACACCCTAGTAGAATTGTAAAACAAGCTCGTGTGTTGGTTTGTGAATTTTATGAGATTGTACGTTTTATTAAAATTCCTTTTATTGGTATTGGTTTTTTTCGTTATAATATTTTTTATAATTATGAAGATTTTGGTAAACCAGTAAATGTTAAAAAAGGTGATGTTGCTTATAAGTTTAAAAAGAAAGTTATGTTTTTTAGGTATCGTAAGTGTTTTAAAGCATATAATACAAAGTTTATGCGATCTTTAGTTGATAATGAGCCTTTAATTGATAAAATTCCTTTTAAGGATCCAAATATGAGTAAAGAAGAAATTTATAATGTGTATGGTTTAGGTGGTGAAAAGTAAAATGTTTGTGTTTTTTATGATTATGATGTGTTTGATTTTTTATATATTTGTTACTTTGCTAGATTTATTTTTAAAGTCTGTTTTTTGTAAAAGGTGTAAGTATGATTGTAAGAAATGTAAAAATTGGTTTTGTTTAGACAAGGAATATGATGATGAATGAATATTTTAGATTATATATTTGATAAATTACCCTATTTAGTTGATTTTAGAAGCAATGAACTTGTTTGTAATAGTATACTTTGTGATTTTATAAAAACTGATTTTGGTAATTTCTTTATTAATTATTTTATTATTTTTAATTTGTTGTATTTCGCAACAAGATATTTTAGAAAGATATTTTATTTCTTTAGATAGTCTTATGCAAATTGTCGCACTGCGACAATTTGCATTATATATGAAAGGGTGATTTTTTTGTGAAACAAAAAAATTTAGGTACCCCCACTACTAATAGGGGGGTACAAAATACATATACCTCGAAATTTAGGGGTTTTTCTAAAATTGATAATCAATATATTTTAATAGATTGGATACAATGTACTTTAATGAACTATGATAAACCAGTATATAGTCTTTTTAAAGATTTATTTGGTCTTTCTCCACTCCATATTGTTGTGGAACCATATCATTTGTTTGGTTATGATACTAGTTATAGTTTTAAAAACATTCGTATTTTAGTTGCAGAATATAGAGAAAAAGAGGGTTTATCTTCAATGGGTACTCATTTATATATTACTGGTAGTGGTTGTCGTGATATTGAAGATTTAGGTATTTCATATTTTGATTTATTTAAAAAATTGATTAATTTAGGTGCAAAATTTACTCGTTTAGATGTTTCTATTGATAGTTTTGATGATAAATATTATACAATGGAGAAAGTTGTTTCTTGTATTCGTAATGGTGAGGTTAGAACAAAATTTAAGAATTCTATTGAATTTAACAAAACATATTTAAAAGATAGTTCTAATAATGGTTTAACCATTTGGTTTGGTAGTCGTGCCAGTGAAATTCAATTTGTATTTTATGATAAGTTAAAAGAACGTGAAAGTCAAAATTATATTGTTTCTAATGATATAAAATATTGGACTAGGTTAGAATGTAGATTTCGAGATAGTTATGCATTAGAGGTTGCAAATAGTTTTGTTAATGATAATGATTTTAATAATTTTTTAAAGGGTGTTATTGTATATTATTTAGATTTTGTAGATTTTAATGCTACTGATAGTAATAAAAGTAGGTGGTTGCGTAAAAGTTGGTGGAATGATTTTATTGATAATGTCAGTAAGATTAAGTTACAACGTGTTAATGTTGAAAAAAGTATATCAAAATCAAGACGTTGGTTGAATGAT
The DNA here is from genome assembly GCA_947629205.1 of uncultured Bacilli bacterium. Taxonomy (GTDB): domain Bacteria; phylum Bacillota_I; class Bacilli_A; order RF39; family UBA660; genus MGBC108787. Next base: position 11,736 of record CANRCV010000005.1, on the reverse strand, counting down.
AGTGTTTCTCATACACAATTTATGTGTTTTTTAAGTGATATTGAAAATATTAGTTGTGATTGTATATCAAGTAAATTTATTTATTCTTTGTTAAAAAATGGTAGTTTAAAGATAACTGATCGTGATTTACAATTTATTAATGAGTATCGTCTTTCTAATGGTTTAGTTCCTTTAGATTTAAGTTCAGTACAAGATATGATAAGAGATATTAAAGATGTTATTTTAGAGAAAGTGTAATTTACTTTCTTTTTTTGTGAAAATTGCATGATAATGTTATTTTAAGGGTAAGTATATAAAATATAAAATAGTTCTTATTTTCAAGCTTTATTTGTTTTATTATAAAGTTTTTTTGCTTTTTTCGGCTTTATGTCGCGAAAGTGCTTTACTTTTTACTGGAAAAAAATGGTAAACTAGAGGCAGTGTAAAAAGAAATAAAAAAAGAAGAAAGAACTTAATATATTTTTTTGTATAATTCCTCTTGTTCTTGAATTTTTGATATTAATTCATTTGCTTTTTCTTCATAAAATTCTTCTTCTTCTTTGTCTAAAGTTGTTTCCTTTTGGACTAAAAAAATTGCTAATTTATTTTTATCATTTTCTGTTTCTTTTTTAAGCAATTTTTTGATTATTTCAAAATCTTTTTTATCAAGAGTTTTCATTCTTCTATTGTAATGATAATTTGCCATTTATTATCAAGATAAAAAGTTATTTCATATTCGTTATTGAAATTATTTTTACTTTTTATTCTTTTTACCCATTCACTCTTTTTAATGAATTTTGAAATTAATAATGAATTGAATTTTGATTGAATGTATTTTTCATCTGTTGCATTTTCTGTAATAATTCCTTTATCATTTTTTGTAATGAGTTGTTTTAGTTTCATTATCTTTATTCCTTTCTAGTTCTTTTTATGAACACTGGTCTTAAAACCATTTTTTGGAATAAAAAGTCAAGCAACGTGAAATAAAAAGATTAAAGCTTAAAAAACTTTTTTATATTAATTTTATGAAAGCTTGAATATTGTTTTTTAATATTTTTATTTATTTTATATACCATGTTGTTTTTGGGTGGTTTTGTGTTTACTATTTTTTAATTTGCTTGGGTAGTTGCAATTTTCACTTGATTATGTTATTTTGTGAAAAGAAAGTAGGTGTATAATGAATTCTTTTCTTATTGGTTATTTAGCAGTTATATTTGGTGGTTTTATTTTTATTATTTTTCTTTGGATATTTGTTTTATTGTTTGGTTTTCTTGTTTCCGAGATATTTTCGTTTGCTTATAGTCGTTTGAATGATAAAGGTATTTTTTTTACTTTTGTTGAGTACCATGAGGAATATGATAAAAAGAATAATAAACATAAGCTACATGAAAAAACAAAAACTTTTGATGAATAGTTTTTGTTTTTATTTTTGAAAAATTTTATCTTGGAAAAATTCTTGAATTGTTGTATTCATACCCTCGCATATTTTTTCTAAAGTGTTTAATGTTATTTCTTTTGTTTTATTTGATAAAAAACTTTGTAGTGTGCTTTGTGTTATGTAGCTTCTTAATGAAAGTTCATTTATTGATATATTTTCTTTTATTAAGTAATTAAATATTTTTTCTCTTATTTTTTTTTGAAGATCTTTATCCATTTTAATAACCTCACTATGTATTTTTAAATTATCATATTATTTATATATTTTCAACACTTTTTGTATAGTAGTACCTTACAAATTTTTGTTAGGTAATTATTTACAATATTAGTAGAGGTGTTGATATGAGATTAAATAAACCTATAAATAAATTAAATTTTGATACTGATATTTATAATACTATTCGTAAGAATATAAAGAAATATAGAAAGTTAAAAGGAATGACCACTGAGGAATTATCAGAGCTGGTTGGTTTATCTCATGAATTTATAAGACAAATTGAAAGTGAAAAAGTAGCTTATAACTTTTCAGTTGAGACTTTTTATAGGATATCTGTTGCATTAGGTGTTACCCTTGATATGCTTGTTCAAAAAGACATTTAGTCTTTTTTTTATTATTTCCTTGTATTTTTAGACGTTTTTATTTATAATTAAAGCATAGGATAGTAGGTGATAGTTGACAAAAGAAAAAAAATATTTATAATAATCACCCTGAGGTGATGTGAAAGTGAACTTTGAACAAGTTTACGGAGAATTTAAAGAATATGCTTCAAGACGGCATAAAAAACAAGGTTTTGTTACTATCTGTCAAGATTTTGAAAAACATGTTTTACCATATTTTAAAAATAGGAATGTTGAAAGTCTTACAAAAAAAGATGTTTTAAACTGGCAGAATAATATTCTTGATTTTGATTTTAGTAATCAATATAATTCAATTCTTTATTATGTTTTTAATTCTTTTTTTGAATATTGTGTTAATTGTTCTTATGTTGATGAAAATTATGTTTCTTCAGTTGGAACTTTTACAAAGAAAATTGAACATAAAGAACATAATGTTTATACTATTTGGCAATTTCGTCGCTTTCGTCATTTTTTAGATGAAAATATTTATAAACAATATTTTAATTTTATGTATTTTTATGGTACTCGACCAAGTGAATGTATGGCTTTAAGATTTTGTGATTTAGAAAAAGGTTTTGTACATATTAATCATAGTATATGTCGTAAAGGCGATCGTAAATTAGATACACCTAAAAATCAATCAAGTATTCGTGTTATTAAGATTAGTTTATTAATGAGATTTAGAATATGGCGATTAAAACGTTTTTATCAAAAAAATTTTGACTTTAGTAATGATTATTATATTTTTGGTGGTTTTAAGCCTTTAGCACCAACGACTATTGATAGAAGAAAGTCTTGTGCTTGTATTAAAGCAAAACTAAAACCAATTACGCAACATGAATTTCGGCATAGTTATGCTACTCGTATGATACATAAACGACGAGTACCTATTGATTATGTTTCTCGTAGTTTAGGTCATAGTAAAGTTAGTACAACACTGGATATATATTTGCACCAAGAAAAAAACACATTAAATGTGTTTTCTCGCTAAATTATTTTTTACTATCTGTCAAGAGTTTGAAAAAATAATTTATTTTTTATTAAAACATTTTTCAATGTTTTAAACTCTATGGTGGAGAATAAGGGATTCGAACCCTTGACCCCCACGGTGCAAACGTGGTGCTCTAGCCAGCTGAGCTAATTCCCCAAAAGAACAAGATTATCATACCATATCAAATAGCAATAATCAAGTGTTTTTATCGCAAAATTTAAAATGACCTAATTTTCTTTAATGGTAATTAATCCCTTTTCAACCTCTTCAAGTGCTCTACCTAATTCTTTTTTATTTTTGTATTCTTCTTCTTTCATTTGATAATGATTTTTTTCACTCATTTGTTTACTACGGATAGAAGCAACATGAACTAATTTGTATTTTGAATCTACAATATTTAGTAACTTATCAATTGATGGGTATAACATTATCCTCACATCCTTACAATACTATCATACTAAAGAATATGTAAAGATTACAACTATTTCACCATTTTTTGACAAAGTTTTTACAATTTTCGTAAAGCATTTAAAATTTCTACCATTGCCCATGTATCTTGTTGGCAATATATTTTTAAAGCTTGGTACTTTAAATCATACTCTTCTTTACTCATTTTATCATAATTTGCATATTCAACTATTGCTTCTGTTCCATTCTTAACCACTAAATGATCATAACTTAAATCACTAAAAACCGGCAGAGTTTTTTTAATTGAAAAAGAACCTGATAAACGTTTATCATAAAAATTAAACATCTTTGCTCTTTCTTTGTCATACCCTAACTCTTCATATAATTTAGCATTTGTTTTGACAAGCCACAATAAATCAAATCCTCGATCATATAATTTCATTAAATCCTCTTTATACTTAGGAAATATTTGAGCAAGTTCTTTAATTCTTCCTTTTTCAAAAGAAACATTTTGAGCAAATAAAGTACCTTGATTAGGATCCATATATTTAAGCATTAACTGAATCATATCTTCTCTTTCATCTTCATGAGTTTTAGCAAGAAAAATCACATTATCTTTTTCTTTATCACAAACTCCTGGACTTTTTTCAATATGTAAACTAAATTCAAAAGGAGATTGAATATAAGGCCACTCTCCTTTAAATCTTGGAACTGGACAAGGCATTGTTTCAAAATCTAAATGATAAATAGGATATTTTAATAAAGCAAGACCATCATGAATTTTTTCACGATCGACATATACTTGATCAAAAGCTAGACAATCTCTTTGAATTTGATGATATTTTTTCGTAATCCATTCTTCTGGAATATCAAGCATATTTAAGTATCCTTCATTAATTAACTCTAATCCTTTTATTTTTTCCCCATTTTCTTTTACAAAACCACTAGCATTATAAATATAATTTAAACTTGAATTTTTAGTAGGTATTTTTTTACCACATAAAGGAGCAAAATACTTACATTCAAAACTTTTCTTTCGTCCACAAAAATCTCCCAAAGGACACTCTAAAACATCTAAAGTATTTAAATAGTGTTCTAGTTTTTTTCGATCTTCTTCTACATAAGCTTGGTATTCTTCTGTTACTTTGGTCATATCAAAAAAAGTAATCAATTCATTGCCATGAGCATCGGTATGATAAATAGGTTTTTGATTCTCATAAGTACCATCAAAAATATAATCTTTATTTAATACCCCTAAATAGTAATGAAAATGAACTAATTTATCTTCTATATGGGTACTTTTATATTCATGTTCAATAAAATACCTTTGTACTGCTAAATCATAAATATAACGACCAAGACGATAACGATCAAATAATTTCTTTCTTTTTTCTTCAAAAATTTCTAAGGGCATTTCCCTTTCTAAAGGATAATTAGGAATTTCATTTTTTAATGTATAAATATTATCATGATAATCCCAAATCGAATACTTTTCTTTACGATAGTAATTACCAACTAAATCGACATATTTTTTACTAGTCGTTGCTTTAACCTCTATAATATTAACTCTATTTTCTGATTCATTATAAATATCGATATAACAGATATAACGAATTCCATTTAAAGAAAAATCAAAACACTCTTGATCTTTCGTTTTTTCTGCATAAATAGAATGTCCTTTAAATATTTTTTCACTAATTCTTCCAGCTTCTAATTCAACAATCTTATAATAATCCATCATGGCTTCTAACTGACGATCTATTTTTTCTGTTAAATCAATTTCTTCTCCCTCTTCTTCTTTTAATTCAATTAAAGAAGAAAATATTTCTTCATAAGCACTTTTTCGTTCTTGTTCTTTATAGTCTTCATAACTTAAATCGGCATCCAAACGTTCTTTTCTTAACTCTTCTAAAGCTACATATCTTCTACAACGCGTATAATTGATAAAATCTGTTTTTGTTATTGCCATACTACCCTACTTTAATACTTGTGCTTCTATAGAATCTGCAGTAGTATTATAACTTATTTTTACTTTTTGAGAAGCCATTGTATGATTTTCATCCACTAAAAAACCAGCTTCTATTAAATCTTGTCCTGTTATATAAACATCATTTTCTTTTACGGAATCTAAAATTGTATTTGCATAAGCTATAGAGGTTTTTTTAAGTATTAATTCTTCGGTATCTTCTACCACTGTACTTTCTTCCATAAATGCATAACTTACTTTATGAATAGCAATTAAAGAAAATACACCAACTACAAAAATTACGATTAGAAGTTCTGGAATTGTAAATCCATTTTTTTGCATAAAAATCACCTATATATTTATTTTACCATAAAGAAAGAAAATACGACAATTTTTTTACCAAATACGTTATAATACTAATTAGGTGATTTTATGTTTCCTTATACTTTAGATAATAAACGATATCATACCTTAAATTATGCTTATCAACAACAATTTTCTCATAAAGTTTTTAAAGTCAGTTTAAATGCTAATTTTTCTTGTCCTAATTTTTTAAATGGAAGAGGTTGTATCTTTTGTTTACATGGAAGTAACGACTATGATACGAATAAAAATACGGATTTAATAAAACAATTTTATGAGGTAAAAGAGACTTTAGAAAAAAAATGGCCAAATGCATACTATATTGGTTATTTTCAAGCTAATACCAATACTTATGCTCCCGTTTCTGTTTTAAAAGAAAAATTTGAAACGATTTTAAAACTTAAAAATGTTGTTGGTTTATCGATTGCTACAAGAAGTGATGCCATTTCTTTAGAATGTTATGATTACTTAGAAGAATTAAATAAAAAAACGTATTTGACAGTAGAATTAGGTTTACAATCTTGTAATGAAAACACCTTAAAACGCATTCATCGTGGTCATAATGTAAAAAATTTTAGTAAAGCTGTAAAAGAATTACAAAAAAGAAACATTAAAGTCGTTGCTCATATTATTAATGGACTACCCTTTGAAACAAAAGAAGATATGATAAACACAGCTATTTTTTTAAATGATTTAAAAGTAGATGGGGTAAAAATTCATATGCTTTCCGTTTTAAAAGGAACTGAACTTGCTCAAATGTACCAAAAAAATCCCTTTCCTATTTTAACATTAGAAGAATATGTCTCTATTGTCATTGAACAACTTCGCAGGTTGGATAAAAAGATAGTGATTCATCGTATTACGGGAGATCCTAAAGTAGAAGATTTAATTGCTCCTACTTGGTTAATTAAAAAATTTAATGTTTTAAATACGATTGATAAAGAAATGGTTCGTTTAAATGTTTATCAAGGGGATTTAGTTACTCCTTCAAAATAAAAGTATCTACGCGAAATCCTTTTGTTTTAGCTTCTATAGAAGCATCTAAATTTGTTTTTTTTAAATTATTTATATAATTAGAAATAAAAGCATTAACATCATACTCTAAAGTAGCAAAAGAGATTTCTTGACAAAAAGTTCCACTACAAACTTTATAAATATTCATAAGCTTTTCATTGTCTTTTAAATAAGTGAGTAATTCTTTTGAATTTAAGTTTTCAATAGAAATATTTTGTAAAGCAAATGAAGAATGAATAGGACTAAATTTTATTAAAAATAGAAAAAAGAATAGAAAAAGAACGAATTTTTTCATTTTACTTCACCTATTTTTAGTTTAAACAAAAAAAGAAAAGTATAAACTCCAGTTTTTGGTAATTACTATAAATATTGTTTTAAGAATAAAATGTAAAAAAGGAGGAATACACGTTTATGAATAACAATTTTCCTCCTAATCTAAACCCTACATCGTATAATTTTATTGCTATTGCCATTGCTATTATTTTAATTGGAGATTTAAATGCTAATGAACAAAACTCTTTAGGCAACTGGTTTTTACTTTTAGGACAATATTTAGCCACAAATGCTGCGCAACAACAATTAATTGAATCTCGTATTGATAATACCAACATTAATATTAATAGTCAAAAAAGTAAAAAAGGGGGAAGTCCTTACACTACCGATAATAATTTAAGTAATCAAAATCAAAGACAAGAAATTGATTTTTTAATGGATGCTATGGCGAAAATCAGTCAAGAATTGGAAAATATGAAAAATAACGAATAAAAAAAAGAGATTTCTCTCTTTTTTTAAACATTTAATTGTTTAACACTTAATGATGCTTCTACTATATTTCCAGTTGGTGTTCCATCCGCTTGTATTGCTAAAGAAATTTCATCTTGAGCATTTAAAGTAGCAATAACATTTCCGGTTAATAAGGTATTGGTAGTTGCTGGAATATTTACTGTTTGACTAGATCCAGCAATGGCTTCTCCGGCATTTTGAACAGAAACGGTTAAATCTTCTGCTGTCGTTTGGTTTACTACTAACCAATACTCTATTTCATAATTTCCTTGATTTTGAATCGTAATGGTATTTCCAGTTGCATCAACATTTGCACTTGGCATAGCTGTTGCTAATTCAACCGTTTCTGGAGTAGATGCAGTTAAAGTATAATTTTGTTCAGCAGTAGAATATAATCCACCATAAGCATTTAATCCATTAGCTGGTCCTGTTGCTCCTCTTGGAATTGAAAATTCTAATGTATACTCTCCATCTGTTCCAGTTACTAAAACACTTGCCTCTTCTGTTGCATCAACAGTTGTCGTTGTTGCATCAATTGTAGGTGCTGGACCTGTTGCTCCTGCAGGAATTCCTAAATTTAATACATAATTTGGAGTTTCTGCTCTTGTAAGGGCTGGTTCAATAGAAGCGGTTGCACTTTCTCCTGGATTAAGAGTTGTTACAGTTCCCGCAGTTAAAGCTGCTGCTTCCCCAGCAGGTCCTGTTGGTCCAGTAGGTCCGGTTGGTCCCGTTGGTCCAGTTTCTCCAACTAATCCTTGTAATCCTATTGGTCCGGTTGGTCCAGTAGGTCCTGTTGCTCCGGTTGGTCCCGTTGGTCCCGTTTCACCAACTAATCCTTGTAATCCTATTGGTCCGGTTGGTCCAGTAGGTCCCGTTGCTCCGGTTGGCCCAGTTGGTCCGGTTTCTCCAACTAATCCTTGTAATCCTATTGGTCCGGTTGGTCCAGTAGGCCCAGTTGCTCCGGTTGGTCCCGTTGGTCCAGTAGGTCCTCCAGCAGGTCCGGTTGGTCCTGTGGGTCCAGTTGGACCTATCCCACTTCTTCCACCACAACAGCAACCCGTTGGTCTATAGTTACAAGCATAATCGTTTACTAAAGCCAAAGCTCTATTGTAAGCAGAATTGTTATTATTGTTCATTGTTTTCCTCCTTTACTATACTCTATGTTTTAAAATTTAATTTGTAAGTGCATATATCATAAATTTTTCTTTTTTTAGCACCAAATTATAAATTTTGCATAATAGAACATACTATTAATGGTGAAAATAAATGAATGAAAAAAAATATAATGAAGAATTATTTTCTTTTATAAAAAAAGCCACTTCTTCTTTTACAGGAGTTAAAACAATGAAAGAAATGCTTCTTAATAATCAATTTATTGAATTAAAAGAAAATGAACTATGGAAACTTAAAAAACAAGGAAAATATTTTGTTACACGTAATGATGCCTCCATAATAGCTTTTACAATAGGAGTAGAAGATCACTTTCATATTACTTGTACACATATAGATACTCCTTCCTTTACCATTAAACCCAAAAATGCTTTATATGAAAATAACTATTTAAAAATTAATGTAACTCCTTATGGAGGGCTTCTAAACTATGCTTGGTTAGATGAAGCTTTATCCATGTCTGGTAGAGTCATTATTAAGAAAAAAGATGGCTACTACAAAGAAATTATTGATTTAGAAAGGCCTCTTTTTTGTATTCCTAGTGTGGCTATTCATCAAAATGCTAATGCCAATGATAATTTACAATTAAATAGTCAAATTGATATGATTCCTTTTATTTCTTTAAAAAATGAAAAAGATCCTATTAAAAAATTAATTCAAGAAAAGATAAAACTTAAAAAAGACGAAGAAATTTGTGATTATGATTTATTTTTATATGCTGTAGCAGAGCCCATTTATTTTGGTAGAAATCAAGAATGTATTTTATCTCCTAGAATAGATGATTTAACGTGTACTTTTAGTGCTTTAAAAGCTTTTTTAAAGCAAAAAAAGAATGAAAATACAACTCTTTTTTGTGCTTTTAATAGTGAAGAAATAGGTTCTTTAACTAAAGATGGTGCTGATTCATCCTTTTTAATGGATATATTAAAAAGAATTACTGCTCAAGAAGAAAAAGACCTTTCTGCTATTATTATGAATTCTACTATATTAAGTGCTGATAATACCCATGCTCTTCATCCCAATCATCCTGGTAATAGTGATCAAAATAATGGAGCTTTTTTAAATCAAGGTATTGTTATTTCTAAAGATAGTTCTTCTACTACCGATAGTATTACCTCTTCCTTATTTAAAGGAATTTGTGAAAAAGCAAATGTTCCTTATCAAGATTTTGTTTCTAAAAATGATATGACTAGTGGTAGTACTTTATCGGGAATTAGTTTAAGACATGTTAGTATTGATTCAATAGATATTGGTCTTGGACAACTAGCTATGCATGGAGCAAAAGAAATTATGGGAAGCAAAGATGCTTACTATTTATATAAAGCTTTCAAAAAGTTTTATGAAATCCAAATTATCAAAGAAAAAGATAGAATTCGATTAAAATAGAGAATTCTATCTTTTTATCTTGCTTTAGAAAAATCCGTTTTATAACCATGTAAAGAACTTAAATATTCACTGTTTTCAACAAAGAAATTACTATTTTGATATACATAATTTAAAGCTCTTAAAGGTGTAATTTTCTCTTTATAATTAATTCCTAAATCATTTAAGTAAGCTGTTAAAGGATATTTCCAACTAATAACATAATAATCGTGTGTATTATCCTCTCGATATAAAGAAATAGGACGATTAGGATTTTTTAAATCAACAAACGTATTTCCTTTCTTTAATAAAAGAGTATGATAACTATTTTTATGATGAAAAAGTAAAGAAATTCCAGCTTCTGCACAATTCTTTTCATAAGCAGCAGATATATGATGAATTTCTGCATATAAGTAATCATTCGTATTATATTTATTTAACATGTTTATTTCTTCCTCTCTTAGGTAATCTTTATTATAATACAACTATAAAAGAAAACAATAAATTGCTTAAAAATTTGTCAATTTTTTTACAGTTTTTTTATTAATTCCATAAGAATAGGTAAAAAAGATTTTATTTCTAGAAAGTCTTTTATAGTAAAGTTATAGTTTGCTAAAAGATTTTTTAAACTACTCTTATTTATATTTTCGATGACATCAAATAGAAAAGTAATCAATTTTTCTTTTATTTCTTTTGGACATGTTGTTATCATCTTATCTAATGTATTACTTAATTTCTTAGCTTCTTCATCTAAAACTTTTTCTCGTATCAACTTATTTTTTATGACTCCCCAAGAATAAAGATCATGTTCTAGAATTCCCAATTGTTTACTTTTAATTAAAATCGTTTCCATATCTTTACTTAAAAGATTTCCTATTATACCTGCTTTTGGAATATAGGTGACCATTTTTTCTTTTCGTGTTTGATAACGAGAACTATTTACGATTTCTTCTAAAAAACCTGGACCATCAAAATTATAAACACGTTCTATTTTTTCAAAGGAAGAACAATAAAGACTTGCATATAAAGCAAGATTGCCTCCTTTAGAATGACCTCCAACATAGACTTTTTTCGTAGTATGCTTTAAAATTTCATCTAAATACTCTTTAGCTTTTATTTGACTGGGTATTGTTTTTTGATAACTTAATTGAAAATCTTCTTTCCAACCTACTAATCCTTCTGTTCCTTTAAATGCTACAAAAATAGTATCATTGGGAAGAAGAAAAGTCATTCCCGCTATTTGCATTTCTTTTTCTTTACTAACCTCATTAAAATAAAGAGTTACGAAAACATCTTGAAAACGTTTACTTTGACTTAAACTAGCAAATAAATGTTTTTCTTCTTTTTTGTCTTTCTTTTTTACATTTACATAACGTTTATAAAGTTCTTTTATAGTTACTTTTTCTTGATAAGTAATTATTTGATCTAAATCAAAATAAGTAAAAGCACAAAAGAGTAAACTATCCACCTCATTCATTCCTTCTTGTATAAATAATAAATCTCCACGCCATTTTAAATACTCTTCTATTGTATCCACAACTTTCACATTCCTTTACTATAGTAGATGCATGTAGGTTTGTCAAACAAAAGTGACAGAGTCACGACAAACCAACGATAGATTATTTTAATTTGTTAAAATAATCAC
>CANRCV010000004.1 GCA_947629205.1 uncultured Bacilli bacterium | reverse complement strand
ATCGTCAACAAATAGAAGATGCAAAAGAAACTGGCTATGATGAAGGTATTCAAGAAGGCATCCAAGAAGGTATTCAAAAAGGCGAATATAATAAAGCTATTTCTACAGCTAAGAAGATGCTTGATGAAAATATTGCTATTTCAATTATTACAAAATGTACAGATTTATCTCTAGATGAAATTCAAGCATTACAAAAAGGAAATTAATTTTTGTGCAAATTAATTTCTTTTTTTTAAATGACTACTATTTGCATTATACGTTATCTTTTGATAAAATATTGATAGTATAAGAGGTGGAAGTATGGACGATAAAACAACTCTATTTGATATTACATTATTTAAACAAGCTCAAATTGAGTTAACAATTAAAGAAGTCTATCAAGCATTAATGGAAAGAGGATATGATCCAATTAATCAAATTGTTGGATATTTAATTTCTGGAGATCCTGGTTATATATCAAGTTATAAAGATGCTCGACAAAAGATTCAAGAAATTGATCGAGAACTGATTGTAGCTTATTTACTTGAACAATATTTAAAATGAGAATTTTAGGTTTAGATTTAGGTACAAAAACTCTAGGACTTGCCATTAGTGATAAAACGAATACAATTTCCTCTCCCTTCTTAACTCTTCGATATACATCCTATCAAGAATTAATAGAAAAATTAAAAGGAATTATTGAAGAAAAAGAGATTGGGACTCTTATTTTAGGTTATCCTAAAAATATGAATAATTCGAGTGGTCCAGCAGTGGAAAGAACATTATGTTTTAAAGAGGAGTTAGAAAAAAATTTTGATTTACCAATTATACTGATGGATGAACGTTTGTCAACAAGTGAAGCCGAAAATTTATTGATTTCAATGGACACAAGTCGAAAAAAAAGAAAAAAAGTGATTGATAGTTATGCAGCTGCTATTATTTTAGATACATATTTAAAACGAAAGTAGGGAAGAAAAGTGGATACAAAAAATAGTTATTTTACTGCCAAAGATAAAGATGGCAATACATGTGAATATGAAATTATTTTTAAATTTGACTCAGAAGAAACCAAAAAAAGTTATGTTGTTTATACCGATCATAAAATGGAAAAAGGAAAAATGAAAGTTTATGCCAATGTTTATGATAAAACAGGCCGAAGTAAAGAACTTTCTCCTATTGAAACAGAAGAAGAATGGAATACAATTGAAACATTTTTAAGCAAGTTAGAGGCGGAAATTCATGAAGAAAATTAAAATAAAAAAAAGTGCTTTAATTGTTTTTCTTGTTGTAATTATTGTCTGTTTTGGTATAGGATTTATTGGGTTTAGTTTCACTCCTGTAAGTAAAACAAGTGAAAAAGTAACGTTTGTTCTTGATAAAGGAGTTAGTAAAAAACAAGTGGTTAAAAATTTAAAAGAATCTGGTTTAATTCGTAATTCTTATACAGTTTTAGCCTATTTATTCTTTCATAGTGATATGAATTTACAAGCTGGAGAATATGAATTGGATCGTAATATGTCTGCTATTTCAATTTTAAAAACCATAGAAAATGGCGATGTAGCTTTAAAAAATGTAACGATTACCTTTGTAGAAGGTAAGAATATGACGGATTTTATAAACTTAATTGCTGAAAATTTCCATTATACGGAAAATGAAATAAAAGAGGTATTAGCATCAAAAGAATTGATGCAAGAATTGATTGAAAAGTATGATTTTTTGACAGATGAAATTTTAAATGGTAATATTTATTATGCACTGGAAGGTTATTTATTTCCGGATACATATGTTTTTGATGAGAATGCAAGTATCAAAGAGATATTAATCAAGATATTAGATAATACGAAAGTGAAATTAGCTAGTTTAGACTTAAAAAGTAGCAAGTATAGTATTCATGAGATTTTAACAATGGCTTCCATTGTTGAATTAGAAGCTGTTAATCAAAGTGATCGTGCTCGTGTTGCTCAAGTTATTTACAAAAGATTAGAAATGAAAAAAGGACTAGGAATGGATGTAACCACTTACTATGCGGTGAAAAAAAGTTTAAAAGATACACTTACTATGAGTGATTTACAAACAATTAATCCGTATAATACTAGTGAATCGAATGGCTCTATGGCTGGTAAATTACCAGTAGGACCTATTTGTAATCCTTCAAAAATGTCTATAGAAGCAGTGTTAAATCCAAGTGATACAGATTATATATTTTTTTATGCAAATGTAAAAACTCATGAGGTATTCTTTGCAAATACATATGAGGAATTTATTGCAATTCAAAGAGAAGTAGGTTGAGAAAAATGAAAGAAACAATTTTAGAAATGGAAGAATATGCAAAAGAAAAAAATGTACCCATTATAGAAAAAGATTCTATTGCCTTTATTATGAAATATATTAAAACAAATAATATTAAAAATATTTTAGAAATAGGTAGTGCTATTGGGTATTCTGCAATTTTAATGGCTTCTTCTAGTAAAGAGGTAAAAGTAACAACAATTGAACGAGATGAAGCTCGATATATGGAATGCTTAAAAAATGTTAAAAAATGTGGTTTTGATAAAGAGGTTAATGTTGTTTTTCAAGATGCATTAGAGGTAAATTTAACAGGAGTCTCTTATGACTTAATCTTTATAGATGCTGCTAAAGGACAATATAAAAAATTTTTTGAAAAGTTTAAATACTTTTTGGCTCCTAATGGAGTTATTATCACGGATAATTTAAAATTTCATGGTTATGTTGGAAAAAAAGAAACAATTGATAGTAAAAATTTAAGAGGCATTGTTGATAAAATTGAAGGGTATATTGATTTTTTAAAAAATAATGAAGAGTTTGAAACGGAATTCATCGATATTGGAGATGGATTAAGTGTGAGTAAAAGAAAATGAAAGAGACTTATTTCATTGTAGCTACTAGTAAAGATTTATTTGATTTGAAAGTTAAAGATATTAACTTTCTTTTTCCATTGGAAGAGTATAGTGTCGGGTATCCTTTAACATATAAAATGGAAGAAATTACGAGTGAAAATGCTTTTTTACTTATTAATCGTATATTAGATGAAAAAAGTATCTTATCTTTACAAGAACAATTAAAACAAATTAGTAAAAAAATAAAAGGTATTATTTTTACTGATTTAGGTGTATTAGAAATTTTAAAAGAAATGCATTATTCTGGTTTAAAAATCTATATGCAAAACCATAATACTACGAATGCTAGTTCGATTAATGCCTATTTAGAAGATGTAGATAGTGTTTTTTTAAGTACAGATATTACCAAAGAAGAAATGATGTGTATTTTAGATAAAGTTCATAAACCATTAGTTGTTCCATACTTTATACTTGTAGATGCAATGTATTCTAGAAGAACTTTACTTAAAAATTTTCAAGAAGAATTTGATCTTTTAAAACAACAAGAAGTCTTATTACACGAACCCATTTCCAATCAAGATTTTTTAGCAATTGAAAATGCGTATGGTACAGTACTTTATGCTAAGAAATTTGTTGATTATCGTTTTATAAAACATAAAAATGCTAAATATCGTTTTTTAAATCCCATTGGTTTATCTAAAGAATGTGTAGAAGATATCTTAATGGGAAAAGATTTAAAAGATATCAGTAATAGTGGTTTTTTAGAAAAAGAAACGTATTATCGTTTGAAGGAGGAAGAAAGATGAAAAAAGTCGAATTACTTGCTCCTGCAGGAGATATGGAAAAATTAAAAATAGCCATTTTATATGGAGCAGATGCTGTTTATTGTGCTGGAAAACAATATGGTCTTCGAGCAAATGCAAATAATTTTACTTTAGAAGAATTAAAAGAAGCTACAGAGTTTGTACATCAAAATCAAAAAAATATCTATGTAACAGTCAATATTTTATTTCATGAAAAGGAAACCATTGGTTTAAAAAACTATTTACTAGAGTTAGATACTATTGGAATTGATGGTATTATTGCTAGTGATATCTTAGTTCTTAAATTAGCTAAAGAGTTGAAGGTAAAGTACGAGATTCATGTTTCGACACAAACAAGTATTTTAAATAGTAAAGCAGCTACTTATTATAAAAATTTGGGAGTCCATCGTTTGGTTTTAGCAAGAGAAGCCTCTTTAGAAGATATAAAAGCCATAAAAAAACAAACCCATTTAGAATTAGAATGTTTTATTCATGGAGCTATGTGTACAAGCTTTAGTGGAAGGTGTGTTTTATCTAATTTTTGTACGGGAAGAGATGCGAATCGAGGAGGATGTGCCCAAATTTGTCGTTGGACATTTTCGACCTCAAAAGAAGAACCAATTTTTAGTATGACACCAAAAGATTTAAATTTAATAGAATATATTAATGATATGATAGAGGCAGGTGTTAATTCTTTTAAAGTAGAAGGAAGAATGCGTGGTATTTATTATATAGCAACCGTCATTTTAGTTTATAGAAGAATTATAGATAAGATTATGAAACATGCTTTAACGAAACAAGAAAGTGCCTATTACTTAGATATCTTAAATCGTTGTGCTAATCGGGAATCAACTCCTCAATTTTTAAATGGTTTACCAACTAGAAAAGAACAATATTTTTTAGGAAGAGATGAGGTTTCCAATCAAGATTTTTTAGGATTGGTATTAGAATATGATGAAAAAACCCATTTAGTTACTTTAGAAGAAAGAAATTATTTTAAAGTGGGAGATGTTGTTGAGTTTTTTGGACCCAATATCAAAACATTTACGTATCAAGTAAAAGAAATATATGATGAACAAGGAGAAAAAATAGAAATTGCTAATCATCCTAAAATGATTCTTAAATTAAAAGTGAAACAAGAATTACATCCCTATGATATGATGCGTATAAAAATATTTGACAAACAGGATTATTTATAGTATTCTTAATTCTGTAAAATTTTAGAAGGTGAATAAATATGAAACAAGTAGAAAATATAATGTTAACAAAAGATGGCTATTTAGCTTTAGAACAAGAGTTAAATGCTCTTAAAACAGAAAAAAGACCTGAGGTAATTAAAGCTTTAAAAGAAGCTAGAGCTTTAGGAGATTTATCTGAAAATAGTGATTATGATGCAGCAAGAAATGAACAAGCGCAATTAGAAGCTAGAATTAAAGAATTAGAATATAAACTGGAACATTGTACTATAGCAGATACAAGTGAAAATGGAGTTGTTCATGTAGGAAGTAAAGTGACCATTTTATATGAAGAAGATAAGGAAACAGAAGAATATACCATTGTTGGTTCTTTAGAAGCTGATCCTTTTGATAATAAAATATCAAATGAAAGTCCAATAGGAAAAGCAATTCTTGGACACAAAAAAGGTGAAAGTGTTGAGGTTTCTTCTCCAAATGGAAATTTCAATGTCATCATTCAAGAAATTAAATAAAGAAAGCAATTGCTTTTTTTTATGGACTTATGTATAATAAGGCTAGTTAGAAAGAGGACGAAGAATGAAAAAAAATGTTATTGTAAAAGAGATAAAAGTAGAGAATAAAGAATGGGAAAAATATTTGGATTCTGCTTTTAAGAAAAAAAATAAAGATATTAAAATTGATGGTTTTCGTAAAGGAGCAGCACCTAAAGAGGTTTATCTTAAAAAATTTAAAATAGAATCTTTGTATATGGATGCTGTAGATATGGCAGTAGATGCTTCTTATAAAAAATTAATGGAAGATAAAACGATTGTTCCTGTTTGTGAACCAAAATTAGATGTAAAAAGTATTAATGAAAAAGAATGTGTTTTAGAATTTACCTTTATTACAGCTCCAGAGGTTATTTTAGGAGAATATAAAAATTTAAAAATTAAAAAACCAGCAGCTAAAGTAACCAAAGAAGAAATTAATAGTGAAATTGAAGCTTTAAGAAATAAATTTGCAGAAATTAAAGTAAAAGAAGAAAATGCAAGTGTTTGTATGGGTGATACCGCTATTATTAATTTTACTGGATATGTTGATAATAAAGTATTAGAAGGTGGAATAGGAGAAAATTATCCATTAGAAATTGGTTCTCATACTTTTATTCCCGGATTTGAAGAAGGTTTAGTTGGTTTAAAAGTTGGAGAAGAAAAAGAACTTCAATTAAAATTTCCCGAAAATTATACAGAAGAATTAAAAAATAAAGAAGTAAAATTTGAGGTTAAGGTAAATGAAATTAAAGAAAGAATTTTACCAGAATTAAATGAAGAATTTTATAAAGATTTAGGTTATGATGATGTTAAAACGAAAGAAGATTTAGAAAAGAAAGCTGAAGAAACAATCAAAACAAGAAAAGAAGCAGAGATTGAAGATCAATATATAGAAGATTGTCTTGCTAAAGCAAGTTCCAATATGAAAATGGATATTAATGAAGAAATATTGGATGATGAAATTCATCGTATGATTCATCAATTTGAACAACAATTACAAATGCAAGGATTAACTTTAGAACAATATTATCAATTTAGTGGTATGACTCATGAAAAAATGCATGAACAAATGGAACCAGAAGCTACAAAAAGAATTAAATATCGTTATTTATTAGAAAAAGTAGCTGAAACAGAAAAAATTGAAATTAGTGATAAAGAAGCAGAAAAACAAGCAGATGAAATGGCAAACAATTATGGAATTACCAAAGAAGAGTTATTAAAAGCTTATGGTAGTTTAGAGGTTATTAAATACGATATGAAAATGCATAAAGCGATTGAAATTGTTAAAGCTTAATGAAATAGAAGAAAAAGTTACTTTCTTCTTTTTTTTACTTAAAAAGATTTACAAAATTTTTAGAATTTACTATAATGAATACAATAAGGAGCGTTCAAAATATGAAGAAAAAAAAGGGATTTGTATTTGTAGAAACTTTAATTGTAGTTGCTGTTTTGACGGCTTCTTTACTTATGCTTTATTCGAGTTATAGTGGTATTATTCAAAAAGAAAAAACAAGATTGAAATACAATGATTCGGTTTATTTATATCGTACTTATTATTTAGAAAAATTTTTTAAAAATTTTCGTGTTGATTTATTAATGGCTAGTTTAAATAAAGAAGAGGATACAAAACCTAAATCCATGATTACGAGTTTTGGTTGTCGAGGAGATATATTTTTAAATGAAGAGGATAATTTAGGTTTTTGTGAGAATTTATATCAAGAATTACATATTCATAATTTATATTTTACTTATAATGATTTAAGTGAATTACAAGATTGTACGGATCAAAAAGGTTTATGTGAAGCTTTAGTACAAGTGAATTCCCAAGCTGCAGAATATTTAAAAACCATTGGGGGAAATGGGCAAGAGGGATATCGTATCATTGCAGAATTTGCGGAAACGAAAAAAGGAGAAGCTTGTACAGATGAAAATAACGATTGTTTGTACTTTTATACAACACTTAGTTTGGGGGAATTAACATGAATTTGAATCAAAAAGGATTTACACTAACTGAATTAATTATTAGTATTGCTTTAATTACCATTATTGTTATGTTTTTATTTCGTTTATTGGTAGATATTCGTAATAGTGAAAATAATATTGATTATAATCGCAATAATCAACAAACAAGAGCGGTTATTTTAAAAAATATTGAACAAGATTTCTTAGAAAAAAAATTAATTGGTATCCAAGATACGGGAAGTAATCAAAATCAATTACAATTAACATTTACCTATCAAAATAATGAAACAGCTACTCTTTTAGTAACAGAATCCACTTTAACGTATCAAAATAAAAATGGAACAGAAAAATGGAATTTGGAAAAACAAACAGCGAAGACTAAATTTGGTATCCAATGTGTTTCTTATACGTATTCAAATACAGTAGAAGATACAGCAGATTTTTACTATGTCAAGTTTACAATTCCCGTTATTGTAAGTAGTAAATCGAAAAATACAATTGATGACTTAGAATTTTTCTATCTAGGAGAGAAAAAAGATTTACAAGGAGAAAATCCTTTTTTAGAAAAACAATTTTTAGGGGATTATCAAGCCAATCAGTGCGGCTAAAAAAGCATGAAGACATCGAACGATTAAAAAAGGACGATATGAAATTTCTTCTTCATCAATAATATTTTTAATTTGACTATGAATACTAAATCCTCCAAAAGAAACAAAAAATAAAGCAAGAATTTCTTTTCCTTTCATCGAAAAGTTTAAAGTTTTTAATTTGAATAAACCACCCGTTGCTTCTAAAATTCCATTTCCTATACAATTAACAATTGAATTTTTGAAAAGAATGGAAAAGGCTTCACATACGAAAAGATAAAAGAGTATAGTACCTAAAACGAGTAGTAAAGTATTACTTGTTTTTTTTAAACTGTTGGTTAAACAAAGAGAAAATTTTTGACTTTCTCTTTTTTGAATGGTTGTTTGTTCATAAGGGTAAAAACGAAAGAAAAAAGCAAATAAAAAATTAAGACCATAAGTAATACCAATTAATTTTATACTGATCCAAGTACTTTGAAATAACATTAAAAAAGTACTATATAAAAATAAAGGATTTAGAAAGAAAGAATAACTTAATGTGATACATGCATCTTTCTTACTAAGGGCTTTTTGTTTTACTAAATTGGTAATAAGATAGGCATTGGTAGGAGTTCCTGAAAATAGTGATAAAATAAATATAGAAGATACAATAGGAGAAAAATGAAATAGTTTTTTTAATAAGGGATGAATTGTATAGGTAATAAAAACATCAAAATGATAATTCATTAATAAATCATTTATTAAAAACATAGGAAATAAAAAAGGAAAAACGTTTTCAAAAAAAATAAAACAACCTTGTAAAATACAAGTTTTAAATACCATATTCTTTTTAAATAAAAGGACAATAAAAAGTAAAATAATAAAAATAATTTCTTGTTCTTTTAAACTTTTTTTCATAAACGCTTCTTCCTTTGCTATAATTAAATTGGTGATAGCATGATTACTAAAGTATATGAAAAAGGAAAAAAACTTTTAAAAGAAAATTATAAATTTTTAATAGGGATTGTTCTTTATTTGTTTTTGGTTTTTTATAAGCTTCCTTATGTCGTTTATCGTCCAGGAGATATCGTTGATTTAGAAACAAGAGTAAAAGTAGAAGATGCGTATGAACAAAAAGGAACTCTTGCTTTATCTTATGTTTCTGCTATGAATGGCAATATTCCATTTGTGCTTTTATCCTTTTTGCTTCCTAATTGGGATTTAATAAAAACCGATAGTATTACATTAGATGATGAAAGTTTAGATGAAAGTTTATATCGTGATCGTTTGTACTTAGAAGAGGGATTAGATAATGCTACATTAAGTGCTTTTCGTCTGGCTAATAAAGAAATTCATATAGAAAATATTTATCATACCGTTATCTATATTGATAAACAAGCAAATACCGATTTAGAAATGGGTGATGTTATTTTAAGTATGGATAATCAAGAATTTAGAGATTTAGATGATTTAAAAACGTATGTTAATTCCTTAAAAGTAGGAGATACAGTACATTTTAAAGTCAAAAGAGGGGAAGAAGAAAGAAAGTGTTATGCTACTATTTATGAACTAGAAGATTCTTTAAAAGTAGGAATTGCTATGGTGAATAAATTTGAATATGAAACCAATCCCAAAGTAAGTATTGAAACCAAAGAAAGTGAAAGTGGTTCAAGTGGAGGATTAATGACCTCACTTGCTATCTATAACGCTATTACAAAGGAAGATATCACGAAAGGAAAATTGATTGTTGGAACAGGAACGATTGATGAATATGGTACCGTTGGAGAAATTGGTGGTATTAAATATAAATTATTAGGAGCAGAAAAAAACAAAGCGGATGTATTTTTATGTCCAGAAGAAAACTATGAAGAAGCTATGGAAATTAAAGAAAAAAAGCATTTAAATTTAGAAATTATTGCTGTTTCTACCTTACAAGATGCTGTAAATGCATTAGAAAATTTAAATTAGGACTTTTCAAATGACGATTTATCGGCTATAATAAGAAATAGATAATAGAAAAATAGGGTGATATATATGCGTTTTGGATATCGTTTATCTTTAGCAGTAATAGCTATACTTATGGTTATGACGATGTTTTTAGGAAGTAGTTATGCACTTTGGAAGGCAACGGCAGAACAAACAACAGATAATGTAATTACCTCTGGTTGCTTTTCTGTGGCTTTTGAAGGTATAAGTCCTAATATTAATTTGGATAATACGTATCCAGTAGAAGACAATAAAGGCTTAAATAAAATCCCCTATACATTTACCCTTACCAATAATTGTAATATTGATGCAAGTTATACCCTTTATTTAAATCAATTAAATAATTCAAGTAATAACTATTTAGATGAACAATATATTGATTACTCTATTAATAAAGTAGATAGTGCTGTTAAATCAAAACAAAATTTAAAAACGAATGGTAAAAAAAATACTAATTTAGATGATTTTCAAAATAAAAACCAAATTAAACAATCTTATCAATTAGATACTGGAAAGTTAAAAGGTAAAAAAGATGAAACAACAAGTAGTGTAAAAGCTGGAGAATCTGTTACTTATGAACTAAGACTTTGGATTGATTCAGCTGCAACAACAGCCATTAATGGAAAATCATTTAATGCAAGTATTGCAGTTGTAGCAGTCGCTACTCAAATTGAAGAAGGTACTAATATAAATGCTACTAGTACAGATGAAAATAAAGTCAATGTTTCAAAGGATACAACTCCTACAGCAGCAAGTTAATTTTTCTTTTAAAATAGGACATTTTCTTGACAGTGTGTTTTGCACCGTCTTTTTTTTTATGTTATACTAATTTAAGGTGGTAACATGGCAAAATATGATGCATCGTCAATTAAAATATTAGAAGGTTTAGAGGCCGTTCGTAAAAGACCAGGTATGTATATTGGTTCAACGGATAAAAGAGGGCTTCATCATTTAGTTTGGGAAATTGTAGATAATGCCATCGATGAAATTATTAATGGGTATGGAGATACCATTAAAATTACTTTAAATAAAGATGAAAGTATAACAATAAGTGATAATGGTAGAGGGGTACCTATTGGAATGCATGAAAGTGGTAGGAGCACTCCAGAGGTTATTTATACGGTTTTACATGCTGGAGGAAAATTTGAAAGTGATGGATATAAAGTCAGTGGAGGACTACATGGAGTAGGGGCAAGTGTTGTAAATGCCTTATCCAAAAGAATGGATGTTACAATCTATACCGATGGATTAATTAGTAATATTAGGTTTTGTGATGGTGGAAAAGTAGAAAGTCCATTAAAAACGATTGGAGAAACCAAAAAAACAGGAACAACGGTTACCTTTTTACCAGATTATGAAATGTTTAAAAATGCTTCTTTTTCTTATACAACAATTGTAGAAAGAATGCAAGAAAGTGCTTTTTTACTTCCTAATTTAAAAGTAGAAATTGTTGATGAAATAGATGATAAAAGAGCAGAGTTTCATTATGAAAATGGATTAGTTAGTTTTGTTGAATATATTAATGAAGGCAAGAATGTTTTACATAAAGTTATTCATTTTAGTGGTATTAAAAATGAAATTGAGGTCAATATTGCTATGCAATATAATGATTCTTACAATGAAAATATTTTAAGTTTTGTTAATAATGTTAAAACAAGTGATGGTGGATCTCATGAGGTAGGTTTTAAAACAGGAATTACCAAAGCTTTTAATGATTATGCTCGAGCAAATAACATAATTAAAGGAAAAGAAGCTAATTTAGAAGGTAGTGACGTAAGAGAAGGTTTAAGTGTTGTTATCAGTTTAAAAATACCAGAAAAACTTTTACAATTTGAAGGACAAACCAAAGGTAAATTAGGAACTCCAGAAGCTAAAAGTGTAACAGAAAGTATTACGTATGAAAATTTAAAATTTTTCTTAGAAGAAAATAAAGAGATTGCTTTATCTATTTTGGATAAAGCCATGAAAAGTCGTGTAGCAAGAGAAGCAGCAAGAAAAGCAAGAGAAGCAGCGAGAAAAGGAACAGGAAAAAATGCTAAAGAGCGTTTGTTAAGTGAAAAACTAGCTAAAGCAACAGGTAAAGATGCTTCTAAAAATGAACTTTTTTTAGTCGAAGGAGATAGTGCTGGAGGTTCTGCTAAAGCCTTCCGTAATCGTGAAACCCAAGCTATTTTACCTTTACGAGGAAAAGTATTAAACTGTGAAAAAGCGAGTGCCAGTGATATTGCTTCCAATGCTGAATTAAAACAAATTGAATATGCTATTGGAGCAGGACTGGGAGCAGATTTTGATCCAAAAGAATCGAATTATGGAAAAATCATTATTATGACCGATGCCGATGTTGATGGATCACATATTCAAATTTTATTAATTACGTTCTTTTATCGTTTTATGCGTCCTTTAATTGAAGAAGGAATGCTTTATATTGCAACGCCTCCTTTGTATTCTATAGAAATTGGTAGTAAAGATAAGGAATATATTGCTACGGATGAAGAATTAGAAGAAAGAAAGAAAACAATTAAAGGTAATTATAAAGTACAACGTTTTAAAGGTTTAGGAGAAATGGATGCAGATGAGTTATATGAAACCACCATGGATCCAAAAAACAGACGTCTTTTTCGTGTTAATCTAACCGATGCTGCTGTTGCAGAAAAAAGAATTCATCTTTTAATGGGAGATCAAGTAGAACCAAGAAAAGAATGGATTAATGAAAATGTTGATTTTACTTTAGAAGATGATTTTAGAAAGTAAGGAGGTGTAGTGGATGCCTAAAAAAAGTGAAACCCAAGCGATTATAGAAAAAATTTATGATTATAGTTTAGAAGAATTATTAGAAACGGGTTTTGGAAGATATTCGAAAGAAATTATTCAAGAACGTGCTCTACCAGATGTAAGAGATGGTTTAAAACCAGTACAAAGAAGAATTTTGTATTGTATGTATATTTCTGGTTTTAAACATGATAAACCTCATCGTAAAAGTGCTAGAGCCGTTGGAGAAATCATGGGTAAATTTCACCCTCATGGTGATTCTTCTATTTATGATGCAATGATTCGTATGAGTCAAGATTGGAAAATGCGTGAGTGTTTTATTGATATCCATGGAAATAATGGATCTATTGATGGTGATGGACCTGCTGCCATGCGTTACACGGAATCAAGATTATCCAAAATAGCTGAGGAAATGTTAAATTCGATTAATAAAAATACGGTTGAAATGACCTATAATTTTGATGATGAAGAACTAGAACCAACCGTTTTGCCTGCCTCTTTTCCAAATTTACTTGTAAATGGTTCAACAGGAATTAGTGCAGGGTATGCAACTAATATTCCAACTCATAACTTAGGGGAGGTCATTGATGTAACGATTAAAAGAATTGAATCTCCTAATTGTCGTTTAGAATCGATTATGGAAATACTACCTGGACCTGATTTTCCAACTGGTGGAGTCATTGAAGGAAAAATGGGCTTAATAGATGCTTATACCAAAGGAAAAGGGAAAGTAGTTTTAAAAGCGGATTGTGAAATTGTAACAAATGGTAGTAAGAAACAAATTATTGTGCATTCTATTCCTTATGAGGTGATCAAAGAACAATTAATTAAAAAAATAACAGAAATAAAAATTGATAAAAAAATAGAAGGAATTAATGATGTGATTGATGAATCTGATCATAATCATATGGCACGTATTGTCATTGATTTAAAAAGTAATGCGAATGCCGAACTGATTTTAAATTATTTACTTAAAAATACGGATTTACAAGTGAATTATAATTTTAATATGGTAGCAATAGTAAATCGTCGACCTCGTCTTGTTGGTATTTTAGACATTTTAGATGCTTTTATTGCTCATCAAAAAGAGGTTGTTACTAGAAGAACAGAATTTGATTTAAATCAAGCAAAATCTTCTTATCATATTTTAGAAGGTTTAATTAAAGCCATTAGTATATTAGATGAGGTTATTCGTATTATTCGTGCTAGTAAAAATAAAGCAGATGCAATAGACAATTTAGTAAAAGAATATGCTTTTAGTCATGAACAAGCCAAAGCGATTGTGGAATTACAACTTTATCGTTTAACCAATACTGATGTTGTTGCATTAGAAGAAGAAATGGCTAAACTAGCTAAAAATATAAAGATTTGGGAACAAATTTTAACCAATGAAGAAGCTTTAAAACATGTTATGAAAACAGAATTAAAACTATTAAAAAAGGAATATGGAAATCCTAGACGTACCATTATTAAAGATGAAATTACCGATATTAAGTTGGATATGACCGATATGATTCCTAAAGAAAATGTAGTTGTTGTTTTAACCCATGAAGGCTATATTAAACGGGTAAGTTCTAAATCCTATGCGGCACGTGGAGAAGAACAAACCACTTTAAAACCAGGAGATTTTGTAACAGGACTTTATGAACTAACAACTTTAGATACTTTATTAGTTTTTACGACTTTAGGCAATTATTTATATATTCCAGTTCATAAAATACCAGAAGCAAAATGGAAAGATTTAGGAAAACATATAAACAATATTGTTTCTATGAATTTAGAAGAAATGGTTGTATCTAGTCTTGTTTTACCAAAGAATCCACAAAATATTATCACCGTTACCAAAGAGGGTATGGTGAAAAAAAGTAGTAGTAAAGATTATGAGGTATCCAGATATTCTAAAGTTATGTCTGCTATTAAATTAAAAGAAAACGATAGTGTTGTGGATGTCTTTTTAGAAAAAGAAAATACTGTATTAATCAGTAATACCGGTTATTATGTTTTATTTAAATCAAGTGAAATTCCATTAACAGGTGTAAAATCGGGTGGTGTAAAAGGAATGAATTTAAAAGAAGGCTATCTTGTTGCAGGGCATTCTTATACCCATAAAGAATACTTAGATATTTTTACAAATCAAAAAACAGCTAAAAGAATTAAAATAGAAGAATTAGAAGAAACAGGAAGAGCTAAACGAGGAAATGCATTACTTAAAAAAGTAAAAACCGTTCATTATGAACTGATAAATGGAATTTTAACCAATACCAAAGATAGTATTCTAATCAAATCTGATAGTGAGATTAAAGAAATTAAAAATAGTGAAATTCCAATTATGGATTTGGTGAGTACAGGTTCTACTTTAACGAAACATAAAATTGATTTCATAGCTAAAAAAAGTGAGTTTATGAGTTTTATTACAAATGAGAAAAAACAAGAGACCAAAGAAGAAACCGAATCAACAGTCAAAATTAAAGAATTTACCATGGCCGATTTCTTAGATGATTTTAAATTATAAAAGTTGTATAATAGAAAAAAGGAGAGAGATAAAATGAAGCAAGATAATCGTTATATTTATTTAACGACATATTTAGTGGGATTCCCCGATACAAAAAAGGCAATTGAATCTTTACATGAGGTTTGTGCTTTAACAAATGAAGAAGTAATGCAAAATATTTCTTTGTATAAACAATTTGATTTATTAGATGCTAAAGAGTTAACAGCAAGGAGTACCTCTGTAAGTACTTGGTATAAATCCAAAATGACTATTCTTACTTTATTAACTGAAATGATGCAAGATCATAAAGGGGTGGTTCTTGCTGAAGATTTAAAAGTAACTCCAAAAGTGATGCAAATTATTCAACTTTTATCGAATCCTGATTTAACAGAAGTTTATCAAAATTTAAAAAATCAATTAGAAATGGATGATGAACAAATTATCTCGATTATAAAACAATATAAAGAATTAGATTCTAAACATCTTCATCAATTAGATAATGATTGGATTTTAAAACAAAAAGAAACAATTGTGGAACACTTAGCGCAAAGATTAGAAGAAATAGAATCTATAAAAAATCATTCAAATAGTAAGAGATAGTCCATAAAAATCACCAAATTGCATACTATGTAATAGGTGATTTTTTATGGCTTTAAAAGACCAATTTAAAACATTTGCTAAAGCACATCCAGAACTTGTTCATTATATTAAAAATGGAGAAACGACATGGCAAAAACTATATGAAATTTATGATATTTATGGTGAAAATGAAAGTGCTTGGCAAGATTATTTAAAAACCAATAAGACAAAAACAGATTATAATTTTAAAAGTATAACGGATAAAATAAAAAATATTGATCTATCCAGTATTCAAGAACATATCGCTACTGCTCAAAAAGCTTTAGGAATTGTCGAAGAATTAACGAGTAAAGGATCATCGAGTGGGGTTGCAAAAACAGTAGATACAGTAAATCCTAGACCAATTAATAAAATATTTGAGGATTAATAATGGAATTTCTATTACAACAAAAATTAGAAGAAGATGCCAAAATGGCTGCTTTATTAAAAGAAAATTCTTATTGGTATAAAGAATTAAATCGGGATAGTGATAATTATAAAAATTTTGTAAAAGCAATGAAAGATAAATATCATTTAAAAGTAACAGATAAAATTAGTGATGCCATAGATAATATGGATATTATTACTGGTATTTTGGAAAATTTAAAATAGTTTTTGATTGACTACCTTCTTTTATCTATTGTATAATGAAATTGATAATAGACAAGGATGGTAACTTGTATGAAGATAGTTAAGAATAAAAATGGTTTTACTTTAATTGAATTATTAGCAGTAATCGTTATTTTAGCCGTTATTCTTTTAATGGCTTCTAAAAATGTCTTTTCTTTTTTGGAAAAAGGAAAAAGAGATGTTTTAGCAACAGAAGGTAATGAATTAATCGAGTCTGCAATGGCTGCTTATCAATTGCATATGATAACAGGAAATGCTTGTTTTTCTGTAGAATATTTATATAATGAAGGATTGTATACAAAAGGAAAAAAGGATGACTATACCGGAAGTGTTTTAGTATCAAACCCTAACAATGGTAAAAATCCTACTTATACATTCTGGATTAGTAATGGAAAATATACTATATCTGGAGAAAAAGGAGCAAATGGAGATAGTGCAGTAGAAGGAACAACGGCTTCTGAAAACTGTAATGGTGAAAGTAGTGTAAATAGCGGTAATATGTTTAATAGTAGCTCTAGTTAATTTAGTGGGGAGTTTTAATAGTTAAGAAGAATTTCTTCTTTTTTTTTGCTATTTATGAGATAATAGGTTTGGTGATGAAAATGATTTTAGGTTGTCATGTCAATTTTACAAATGAACAATTATTAGGGAGTGTAAAACAAGCTCTTTCTTATGGAGCGAATGCATTTATGTTTTATACAGGAGCTCCTCAAAATACCATTCGTAAACCATTAGATTCACATTTAACAGAAGAAGCTATGCAGTTGATGAAAGAAAATAAAATATCTACAAAACATGTGATTTGTCATGCTCCTTATATCATTAATCTTGCGAATAACAAAGATTTAGAAAAGTGGCAATTTAGTATTCAATTTTTAAAACAAGAATTAAAACGTTGTAAAGAGTTAAATGTAGAATATATTGTTGTTCATCCAGGAAGCGCTGTAGGGTTAGAAAAAAATGTAGCTTTACAAAATATAAGTGATGCTCTAAATTTTATTATTGAACCAGATTCTCCTATGATTCTTTTAGAGACAATGGCGGGAAAAGGGAGTGAATGTGGTTGTACTTTAGAAGAACTAAAACAAATAGTAAATCAAGTACATTCTAAAAATATTGGGGTATGTATAGATACTTGTCATTTAAATGACGCTGGTTATAATATAAGTGATTTTGATGCTTTTTTAGAAAAATTTGATCAATTGATTGGTATAGAAAACATTCATTGTGTTCATTTAAATGATAGTAAAAACCCTCTTGGAGCACATAAAGATCGTCATGAAAATATTGGACTTGGTTCTATTGGTTTTCAATCCCTTTATCAAGTGTTAACTTGTCCTAAATTAAAAGATGTTCCTAAAATATTAGAAACACCTTATATTGAACGTGCGTATCCTCCCTATAAATTGGAAATACTTTCATTACAACAAGGAAAATTTAATCCCAATTTAGTAGAAGATGTCAAAAATGACTATAAAAAGTTTTTATAACGTATAGAGTATTCTTTAAATAATTTTTTAATTTTAAGTAAATTTTCTTCACTGAATTTATCTTTGTAACGATCTAAATTAAGTGTATTAGGATTGGCAATTACGGTTGACCAATTTTTTTTCACAAATAGATACGTAAAATCCAGTTCTTCTTCACTTAAAAAAACATTATTGTTTTGGGCGAAACGATTGACATCTTCTTTGGTTAATTTATCCATATACCTTTCTATAATATTATACATATAATCACCTAGTATATTGTATGAAAAAAGATTTTTTTTGAATACTAAGAATAGGTGTTTTGAAATGAAAAAGTTTTATTATGGTTTTATTTTTAGTTTATTTTTACTAACAAGTATTTTTTTATATCAAACAATTTTTCAAAAGCAAGAATATTATCAACAAATGTATGAAGAAAAAACCAATCGCTATGTTCAATCCCTATCAAGACCGAGAGGAAGAATTTTAGATTGTAAGGGAAATGTATTAGTAGATAATATTGGCATAAAAGCGATTGTTTATCGTAAAAATAATTATATTGATACAGAAAAAGAATTAGAAATTGCCAAAGAACTTGCAATGGTTTTAACCATGGATCAAAACCCCAGTTTACTCGATTTAAAAAATTATTGGATTGTGACCCATCAAAAAGATGCTGATGCTTTAATTACGCAGGAAGAATATGATTTGTATGAACAAAGAAAATTAAATAGTCAAGATTTATATCTTTTAAAACTAGATCGTATTACAGAAGATATGTTAAATACTTTTAGTGCAATTGAAAAGAAAGTAGCTCTTTTATACCACTTAATGAACGAAGGCTACTACTATGAAGCCAAATTAATTAAATTAGAGGTAAGTGAATCGGAAAATGCTCAAATTTTAGAAAAAAAGTTAAGTGGAATTACCAGTGAAATGTATTTTAAAAGAGAGTATCCTTATGGTTCTACCTTAAGAGGTCTTTTTGGTACTGTTGGACCTATTTTTGAAGAAGAAAAAGAAAAATATTTAAATTTAGGGTATTCTCTTAATGATCAAATTGGTATTAGTTATTTAGAAGAACAATATGAACCTTTTTTAAAAGGAGAAAAGGATGTTTATAAAGTGGAAAATGATGGAACATTAACCCTTGTAAAAGAAGGAAAAAGAGGACATGATTTGGTTTTATCGATTGATATTCATATGCAACTTGGTCTTGAACAAATTGTAAAAGAACAAATTAAAGAAGGAAAAAAGTTAAAAAATACGGAATATTATCATGGTAGTTATGTACTTGTAGGTACTCCTTTAGATGGGCAACTAAAAGCCATTGTAGGATTACAATATTTAGGAAATGATGTATTTAAAAATGTCGAAAGTGATGTTTTAACTAAATCTTTTACAGTAGGAAGTATTGTAAAAGGAGCTAGTATGGCTATGGCTTATCAAAATAAGTTAGTAGAGGTAGGAAAAAAAATAAAGGATTCTTGTGTAAAACTTTATTTAGTTCCAGAAAAATGTTCTTATAAATCACTTGGTATGATTGATGATATAACAGCTTTAAAAACCAGTTCTAATTATTATCAATTTTTATTAGCTATTAAACTAGCTGGATATACATATAAACCTAATTTAAAAATGCAAGTAAGTGAAAAAGAATTTTCTATTTATCGGGATGCTTTTTCTTTATTTGGTTTAGGAGTAAAAACGGGTATTGATCTACCTTATGAACAGACGGGAATGAAAGGAAAAACCATTGCCCCCGATTTACTTTTAAATTTAGCTATAGGACAGTATGATACGTATACACCTTTAGAATTATTACAATATATTAATACAATTGCAACAAGTGGGGTTCGTTATAAACTTTCTTTAATGGATAAAATTTTAGATACAGATGGAAATGTTGTTTTAAAACAAGAAAAAACCATTTTAAGTACGTTTGCTTTAGAACAAACGTATTTTGATCGTATTCATACTGGATTTTATCAAGTATTAAATGGTGGAACCGGTTCTGGATATGTAGATGTAAACTTAAAAGCAGCAGGAAAAACAGGAACGAGTGAAACCATTTATGATAGTAATCAAGATGGAGTGGGGGATGTAGAAACCATTAATAATACCTTTGCTTTTTATGCTCCCGTAGAATCTCCTAAATACAGTATGGTAGTGGTAAGTCCTAATGTAAGTCATTATAATGGAACAACCAATTATTTTGCTTATATTAATCGTTATATTAGTAAATCCGCTAGTGATTATGTTTTTAAAAACTTTTAAAAAAGTTGCAATAGTACACAATTTATTTTATAATACATATAGTTTTAAAAAGAAAGAGAGGTATCTTACATGGCAAAAAATCTAAATCGAGTATTTTTTGGTCTTAAATGTACAGAATGTGGATATCAAAGAAGACCGAGTATTAAAAATAAAAAAAATACACCTGATAAATTAGAAGTGAAAAAATTTTGTCCTAAATGTAATAAAACAACAACATTTGTTGAAACAAAATTAGGAAAATAGGAGGTTTAAAAAATGAATATTAGTGTTAATGAAATAAAAAATGGAATGACAATTATGGTAGATGGATCCCCTTGTGTCGTACAAGATTTCTATCATGTAAAACCTGGAAAAGGAGCTGCGTTTGTAAAAATGAAACTTAAAAATTTAAAAACGGGTTCTATTACAGAAGTATCTTTTAATTCCGGTACAAAAGTTGATCGTGCTCATATTACAAAATCTCCAATGCAATATTTATATGCCAATGGTTCTAATTTTGTTTTTATGGATACAAATACTTATGAACAAATTGAAATTCCCGACACTGTTTTAGGGGAAGATAAGAAATTCTTAAAAGAAAATTTAGAAATTTTAATGGATTTTTATGAAGGAGAAATTATTGGTATTACTTTACCAGAAAAAATTGAATTTACAGTTACAGATACAGAACCAGCTGTAAAGGGAAATACAACGAATAATGCAATGAAAGATGCTACATTAGAAACGGGTTATACGGTAAAAGTACCCCTATTTATTGAAAGTGGAGAAAAAATTATTATTTCAACCAAAGACGGAAAATATTCAAGTAGAGCATAAAAAAGCTCTTTTTTTGTCTCAGTAAAAGAATGATTTCAGTGTCAAGTAGGCACTTTTTTTTGCAAAAAAATAAGCAACTTGCTATAATGAGTATGGTGAAGCATATGGCAAAGAAAAAAAAATCAAAAGAGGAAAGTAAAAATAAATTTGAATATAGTGTAGAACTTACAGGTCTTATTTTAATTTTAATAGGACTTATTGGTTTTGGCTTTGGACCTGTGGGAGCTATTATTAAAGAATTTGCCATGTTTTTACTTGGTGAATGGTGGTTTTGTGCTTTAATTTTAGTATTCGTTTTAGGAATTCATATGCTGATAAAACGTAAATTACCTAATTTTGTATCTTCAAAATTAATTGGTATTTATATTTTAATTGCTGTTATTTTAATTTTATCTCATATTAGTTTTGTTAAGAATTGTGCAAAACCAGTAGAAATATTTCAAGAAACGATTAGTAGTTATATGGATCGAATGGATTCCATTAATAAAGCAGAGATTCTAACCAGTACGGGACAAACCTCTATTGTCATTGGAGGAGGAATTTTAGGAGCTACATTATCTTTTTTAGTATCCGTTTTATTTGGTTTAACGGGAACCTATATTGTGATTTCTATTTTAACTTTATTTGGTTTAATTATGGTATTTAATATCAATATAGGAACAGTTTTTGGAAAAATATTTCATAAAAAAGCCAAGAAAGAGAAAAATCTGGATTTACCAATTACAGGGGTAACAGAACCTGATGATAAAATTGTAATTACGAGTGTAGAAGAATTAAAACCACATCCAACTAAAAATGAACCAAAATTAATTGAGGAAAGTGAAATACATAATGAATTCGTAAATTCAACGTATAAATTGCCACCACTTACGCTTTTAGATGAGGTAACTCGTAATAAAAAAGTAAATTCTACAGAGTTTATTCGTAGTAATAAAGAATGTTTAGAACGTGTTTTAAATGATTTTCAAATTCAAGGAAAAGTTGTAGAAATACATGTAGGTCCTGCTGTTACGCAATACGAGGTGGTTGTACCAACAGGTACTAAGTTGAGTCGAGTAAGTAGCATTAACAAAGAAATTGCTCTTGCTCTTGCTGCTAAAGATGTTCGTATTGAAGCTCCAATTCCTGGTAAAAGTACCATAGGAGTTGAAATACCCAATAAAGAGGTTAGTAGTGTTAAAATAAAAGAAGTAATTGGAGATGCCAATCCTGATAAAATTAAAAAAGGTTTACTGGTTACTTTAGGAAAAGATATAGCAGGACGTACGATTAATGCCGATTTAACGACGATGCCACATTTACTAGTTGCAGGTTCTACGGGTAGTGGTAAGTCTGTTTGTATTAATAGTATTATTATTTCTCTTTTAATGCATTATAGACCTGATGAGGTAAAACTGGTTTTAGTAGATCCAAAACAAGTAGAACTATCGAATTACAATGGTATACCGCATTTACTAGCTCCAGTTGTAACCGATCCAAAACGCGCCAGTCTTGTTTTACAAAAAGTAGTAGGGGAAATGGATCGTCGTTATAAAGTATTAGCAGAAAAAGGGGTTAAAAATATTGCCGATTACAACAAAAAAATAGAAAGTGAAAATGAACGCCATCCCAATAATCCGCAAGCCAAAATGAATTATTTAGTTGTCATTGTGGATGAAATGGCGGATTTAATGATTGTTGCCAGAAAAGAAGTAGAAGATTCGATCATGCGTATTACTCAACTTGCTCGTGCAGCTGGAATTCATTTAATTGTAGCAACCCAAAGACCATCTACCGATATTATTACGGGTGTTATTAAAACGAATATTCCATCACGTATAGCATTTTCGGTTGCCAGTTACATTGATTCTCGTACCATACTAGATGCACCGGGTGCAGAAAAACTACTTGGGAAAGGAGATATGCTTTATCAACCAATGGGAGCACCATTCCCAACTCGTATTCAAGGTTGCTATATTTCTGATGATGAAATTGAACGTATTATTAAATTTGTTAGTAAACAACAAGAAGCCAGTTATGATGAATCTTTAATGAATGTGGGTAGTGAATCTACCGATTCTATAAGTGGTGTTGCTCCATTTAATGATGATACAGATGATCCAATTTACGATGAAGTGGTTAAATTTGCTTTAGAAACTGGTAAGGTCAGTGCATCTCTTTTACAAAGAAGATTTAGACTTGGTTATAATCGTGCTGCCAGAATAGTTGATTTATTAGAAGAAAGAGGTATAATAGGACCACAAAATGGTTCAAAACCAAGAGAGGTTTTAGTGAAACTGAAAGAGGAAGAACCGGAGGAGTAGAAAGAAGTGAAGACTTATGTTGAGTCGCTATGCTTGTGTAAATGAAGAAGCTATTCGTTTAAAAAAAGAAGAAAAAGACCCGTATAGAACGGATTTTTTTCGTGATATTGATCGTATTATTTATTCCTTGAGTTATACGAGATATGCAGATAAAACCCAAGTGTTTAGTTACAATGAAGATGATCATATTACAAAACGTATGATCCACGTTCAATTGGTAAGTAAAATAGCTAGAACTATTGGCAGAAACTTAAAATTAAATGAAGACTTAATTGAAGCAGCAGCTCTTGGTCATGATTTAGGACACGTTCCTTTTGGTCATGTGGGAGAAAGTATTTTAAATGAAATTAGTTTAGAAAATGGAGAAGGCTATTTCAATCATAATATAGAAAGCGTTCGTGTTTTAATGAATCTAGAACAAAATGGCCGTGGTAGAAACATAACGGTTCAAGTTTTGGATGCTATTATGTGTCATAACGGAGAACTTCCTTTAAATGAATATCGTCCTGTTAAAAAAACAAAAGAAGAGTTTTTAGAGGAATATAAACAATGCTATGTGGATAAGAGAATGATTAAAAAATTAAGACCTATGACGTTAGAAGGTTGTGTTGTAAGAATTAGTGATATTATTGCATAC
Organism: uncultured Bacilli bacterium; assembly: GCA_947629205.1. Classification (GTDB taxonomy): domain Bacteria; phylum Bacillota_I; class Bacilli_A; order RF39; family UBA660; genus MGBC108787. Next base: position 40,557 of record CANRCV010000004.1, on the reverse strand, counting down.
ATTGGAAAAGATATTGAAGATGCCATCCGTTTAGGTGTCATCAAAAAAGAAAACTTACCCAAAAATATTACCAAGTTAATTGGAGAAGAAAATAAAAATATCGTCAATACTTTTGTAAGTGATATCATCAAAAATAGTAAAGGAAAACCTTATATTAAAATGAGTAAACCCATTTTTAAAGCTTTAGTGGATTTAAAAGCCTTTAATATGGAAAATATTTATTTAAAAGCCAATACGAAACAAGAGATTAAAATGTATGAGAAGATGTTTAGAACTTTATTTGATAAATATAAAAATGATATTGAAATACATAATACCAAATCAGAGATTTATAAAAAATTCTTAAAAGATATGACAGAAGAGTATATAAGTAGTACAACAATAGCACGTAAAGTCATTGACTTTATTGCAGGTATGACAGATGATTATATGAAAAAATGCTACAATAATTGTAGCAATTAATTATTTTGATATTCGATGATATCTTAAAAGGGATTAATATGAAAAAAGATACTTTTCAAGAATAAGAAATTCGTTTATAATAAAAATATAGTAGGAGGAAGAAAAAATGAAGAAAAATAAAAACCTCCCAACCAGCAAATCTAGTCTGGGGGGGGGGTATATTAAATAATAAACCTAGATTAGAAAGATTTATTAAAAATAAAAAACAAAAACAAATTTTAATTAGTACAATAGTAGGAATCATAGTACTAATTGGTGGTATAACTTTATACCGCACTTTTGCTATGTATAAAATGGAAAAGTCTTTTAATGTTATAAAAGGTGTTGTGCCTGATTTTAGTAGTGGAGATGTAACACTTGCTTTTAGTATAAATGGTGTAAAAACAAGTGATGTTTCTTTTCCTAATCAAAATGAAGGATTTACTAAGAAAGATATAAAATGTGATGGTGGAGTAGAAGCAGATTGGGATGATACAACATGGTCTTTAAAATTAAAAAACAGCAATAATCAAAGTAGAATTAAATGTACCATTGATTTTAATGCTCCAATATTTTCTACTTATTTAAAATCAAAAGTAACAAATGTTGCAGATGGAGCAAGTGGATTAATAGTGCAAACACACGAAGCTACTGATCAAACTGGTGAAAGTGCTAAAACGGACTATCGATATATAGGTGCTAATCCTAATAACTATGTATGTTTAGAAGAAAATGGAGAATGTAGTGAAAACAATTTATATCGAATTATAGGTATAATACCTACTCAATCAAGTGAGAATGGAATTTATGAAGATAGAGTAAAATTAATTAAATATGTTAACTACAGTGAAGCTTCTTGGTATGGACATCCAGAATTACAACAAAATAATTGGATTAGTAGCGAATTAAATACAAATATTTTAAATGAAGAATTTTGGGGTAGTATAAAATCATATCAAACGTATATTGATATTGCAAAATGGTATTTAGGGGAAACCAATTTAAGTACCGTAACTGAATTTTATAAAGCAGAACGTGGAAATAGTGTTCGTGATGGTTATTCTAAATCAACTAATACAAAAATTGGATTAATATATGCAAGTGATTATGGATATGCAACAAGCGGATCAGCTTTAAAAACTAGAACACAATGTATGCAACAATCTTTAAAACTATGGAATAATGAGAGTGATAATAGCTCATGTGTAATAAATAATTGGATATTTAGCAAGAACAAACAATGGTTTTTGACAACAACGATCTCTGGGAATCCAGATGCATGGTACATGGATGAAACAGGCCAATTATGGAACTTTCATGCTGGATATTATAGTAATACTAAAATTTATCCGTCTTTCTATCTTAAATCAAAAGTATTATTTCAAAGTGGTAATGGAACTCAACAAAATCCTTATAGAATATTTATAAATGAAAATCAGTAAAAGTATTTGACAATTAAACTGAAAAATGATGAAATTTCAGTTTAATTGTCAAAGGAAGAATAGGGATTACTATGAAAAAAACTTTTCAAGAATAAGAAATTCGTTTATAATAAAAGTATAGTAGGAGGAAGAAAAAATGAAGAAAAATAAAAACCTCCCAACTCTAGAGTCTAGTCTGGGGGGGGGGTATATTAGATAAACACAAACCTAGATTAGAAAGATTTATCAAAAATAAAAAACAAAAACAAATTTTAATTAGTACAATTATAGGAATTATTTTATTAATTGGTGGTATAACACTATACCATACTTTTGCTATGTATAAAACAGAAAAAAGTTTTGATGTTATAAAAGGCGTTGTACCTGATTTTAGTTTAAAAAACGATGTAAATATCATTGCTTTGAAAATAAATGGAGAAACAACAAATACCGTTCCACAAAAAGGAAACTATGGAGATATAATTGTAGAATGTGATAATGATGCCATTGGAGAATGGGATACAGAGAGATGGGGATTATTTGTATCAAGTCTAAAAAAGAGTCCAACGACATGTAGCATTAATTTTATTATAAAAGAAGGAACAGAATGGACATTTGATTATACAGGAAGTGAACAATCATTTACAGTACCATTACAAGGAAAATATAAAATAGAATTATGGGGAGCTGAAGGTGGAAAATCTCTTTATCAAGGTGTGTCTTATAATGATGGAGGAAATGGTGCATATACCAAAGGTGAAATAAGCTTACAAAAAGAGCAAACATTATATCTTTATGTAGGTGGTGCTGGTGCAAATGCTAGTAAAAGAGTAGAATCTCTTGGTGGATATAATGGTGGTGGTAATGGTGTTCCTGATAAAGCAGATGATGAAAGTAGTGGTGGTGGAGGAGGAGCCACCGACATTCGTCTTGTAAATGGTTTGTGGGACTCTTTTGCTAGTTTAAAATCTAGAATTATGGTTGCAGCAGGTGGTGGAGGAGCTAGCTGGAGTTACGCTCCAGGAGCAGGAGGTGGCTTATCTGCTGATTTAGTTGGAACAAAATCAGCAATCAATCAAACAACTGGTTATGCTTTTGGTAAAGGACAAAGTGGGGTTGGAGATGGCCAATGTGCTGGATCAGGTAGTGTTGGTAATGGCGATTGTGGTGTTGCTGGTGCTGGAGGAGGCTATTATGGTGGTCGTAGTGAAGGAATTACAAATGCAACCTCAGCCTCAGGTGGTTCATCCTTTATTTCTGGATATGAGGGATGTAATGCCATAAAACAAGAATCTGTTGAAAATAACATTCAACATACTGGAGATTCTATTCATTATTCCGGACTTGTTTTTACAAATACGGAAATGAAATCCGGGAAAGAGGTTATGCCCAAACATGATGGAACACAAAATACAATGGTTGGAAATTCTGGAAATGGATATGCAAGAATTACATATTTAGGAAAATAAATTTTTCCTTTTTTTCATTTTTTGAAACTTACCTATACCCTTAAACATTTGTTCATGTTATAATAAAAATATACCATGATGGGGGAGGAATGTCTTATGCTTATACCACTTAAAATTACAACAGATTATTCCTTATTAAAAAGTACAATTACCATTGATTCTTTAATAGATTTTTTAAAAGAAAAAAATATTTCAACTTGTGCTATTGTAGATGAGAATTTATATGGTGTTATGGAATTTTATAATAAGTGTATAGAAAATAATATAAAACCAATTATTGGTTTAGAAATCACCTTAAATCATCTACCAATTTATTTATATTCTAAAGATTATGTAGGATATCAAAATTTATTAAAAATTCATACTCTTGTGATGGAAAAAGAAATTAGTATTGTAGAATTAGAACTTTATAAAAAAAATATACTATGTGTTCTTCCTTATGCAACTTATTCTTACTATAAAGAACTTTCTTCTATTTATGAAATCGTTTATTTGGCATACCAAAATGAATTAGAAAAAACCCATGCTTTATTACAAAGTAAAAATATAGTTTATTTAAATGACATTCATTCTTTAAAAAAAGAAGATACACTTTATTTAGATTATTTAAATATGATTCGTACGGATACAAAAGCAAAAGATTATCAATTAAAAGAGTATGAAAATAATTATTATCATGAAAACGACAATGAAAGTGATCAAAAAACAACGAAAGAGTTTAGTGATTTAATTACGATTTGTATTCCTAAAAATGAAAATTATATTCCTTCTTATAATGCTGAAATAAAAGATCGTTATGCTTATTTAAAAAATTTAACGGAAAAAGGATTAAAGAAAAGATTAAATAATCAAGTGACAGATGAATATGAAAAACGATTAGAGTATGAATTAAGTGTTATTAATAAAATGGGATTTGTGGATTATATTTTAATTGTATATGATTATGTTTTATTTGCTAAAAAGAATCATATTTATGTAGGTCCTGGAAGAGGGAGTGCTGTGGGTTCCCTTGTTTGTTATACTCTAGGGATTACGGATATAGATCCTTTAAAATATCATTTGCTTTTTGAAAGATTTTTAAATCCAGAAAGAGTAACCATGCCCGATATTGATATTGATTTTGATAACTTACGAAGAGGAGAGGTTATTGAATATATTAAACAACGTTATGGTGAAAAGAAAGTAGCTTCAATTATGACGTTTGCTACTTTAAAAAGTAAACTGGCATTAAGGGAAATAGCAAGAATAGTAGAAATAGAAGATGGACATTTTGAACAACTTTTAAAAGAAATAGAACCAAATAAAAATTTAAAAGAGAATTTAGAAAAAGAAAAAGTAAAAAATATGTTAAAAAATAATTCTTCTTTACAAAAGGTTTATAAACTGGCGATGAAAATAGAAGGATTTAAGAAAAATATTTCAACACATGCAGCAGGTATAGTTATATCAAGAGTTAATTTAGATGATGTTATTCCTATATTAAAAGTAGGTAATTCTATATCAACCGGAATTACGATGGAATACTTAGAAGAATTAGGCCTTTTAAAAATGGATTTATTAGCGATTAAAAATTTATATATTTTATCAAGTACTTTAGATTTAATTTTAAAAGATACGGGGAAACATTTAAATATTAATAAAATTAATTTAGAAGATGCCGAGGTTTTAAAACTCTTTAGTGATGCCAATACAACTGGAATATTTCAATTTGAAAGTATGGGAATGCGTTCTTTTTTACAAAAAGTAAAACCAACAAAATTTAGTGATTTAGTGGCTGTTATCGCCTTATATCGTCCTGGACCTATGGATAATTTATCTACTTTTGTAAGAAGAAAAGAAAAAAAAGAGAAAGTAACTTATCTTTTGCCAGAATTAGAACCCATTTTAAAAGAAACACAAGGTATTATTGTGTATCAAGAACAAGTTATGCAAATATTAGTAGAAATTGGTGGATATCGTTTTTCAGAGGCAGATATTATAAGAAGAGCTATGAGTAAAAAGAAAAAAGAAATTATAGAGCAAGAACGAGTTAAGTTTATAAATGGAGCTTTACAAAAAGGCTATCCAAAACAAAAGATTGAAGAATTATACGATTTAATATTAAAATTTGCTGGATATGGTTTTAATAAATCCCATTCTGTTTCTTATGCTCTAATTGGGTATCAAATGGCCTATTTAAAAGTAAAATTTCCTATGTATTTTATGACGAATTTATTAAATCTATCGATTGGGAGTGAAATTAAAACCAAAGAATATTTAAGAGAAGCTAAAAAATTAGATTTAGAAATTGTCCATCCTTCTATTAATAAAAGTGAAAAAGAATATAAGATTATCGAAAGCCAATTGATACTACCTTTTTCTATTGTAAAGGGTTTAAGTTCTCATTTTATAGAAGATTTATTAAAAGAACGAGAAAAAGGGCTTTTTACCGATTTTATAGATTTTGTTAGTAGAATGAAACCTTATTCTATAACGACAAAAATGGTGGAATCTTTAATCTATGCTGGGATTTTAGAAGAATTTGGAAATATGACAACTCTACTTAAAAATATACCTGCAGTTTTTAATTATGCAGAATTAGTAAGTAGTGTAGATTCTCCACTCCTTTTAAAACCCGTATTAGAACAATATCCTATGGAAGAAAATGTAAATCAAAAAGAATTAGAAAGCTATGGGTTTTATATTACCAATCATCCAACAAGTATTTATAATGATTCAAACATTATGAAATTAAAAAATATAAAAAATTATTTTGACAAACAAGTAAGATGCGTGGTATTAATAGAGAGTATAAAGAGACTCAAAACAAAAAATAATGAAGAGATGGCATTTGTGGAAGCAAGTGATGAAACCAATGCTTCTACCTTTGTTGTTTTTCATAAACAAATTGGGTTATTGGAAAATTTAAAAGTGAAAGATATTGCAGAAATTCAAGGAAGAGTTACGAAACGATTTGATAAGTATCAAGTAAATGTAAACAATATCATTAAAAAATAAAGGAGGAATTCTTGATGAGTGATGAATTAAAAAGATTTTTTACGAGTATACAATTTGATGTCGATGAAAGTGTTTTTGAAGGTGCATCGATTGCTAAAGTCGTTTATAAAAAACAAAAAGATGTATTTGAGGTTTATTTAAAGTTAAAGCAAATCTTGCCTTTTTCGATTGCTAAAAAACTTTTAATGGCTGCAAATAATAAAATTAAAGGCGAAAAAGAGTGTTCTATTTTTATCCATTATGATGAAATTAAAAAAGAGGATGTAGAGTACTATGTAAAAGAAATTGTAAATGAAATAGCAACAAAAAGACCTTCTTTAGTGAATTTAAAAGAAGCACCCATTACCATTGTTGATGAAATTATAACGATTGAAGCCGCATCAAAAGTAGAAGAAAATGAAATTAAAAAAGAAGCGAAAAACATTTTAAATAGTTTATATCAATATGGTTTTTTAGGATATGAATTAACAAGTCGAATAAATGAAGAATTAAACTGGGAAATAAAACAAGATTTAGAAAAAGAAAGAACCAGTGAAATACCTATTTTAAAAGAAACACAATCAACTCTTCCCAAAATAGAAGGAGAAGTTACCTCTATTCAAAATATTATGGGGGATATGAAAAAGGTGATTGTCGAAGCCTATGTATTTGGAATTGATACCAAAGAACATGAAAAAGTAAATATTATTACGTTAAAAATTAGTGATCAAACCAATAGTTTACTGGCTAAGATTTTTAAAAAGGATAAAGCAGAATATCAAAAAACTTTAAAGGAGTTTAAAGAAGGAAATTGGTATCGTTTTCAAGGAAAAGTCGAGTTTGATACATATAGTAAAGATTTAGTATTAACTTTTAATCGTTATGAAAAAATAGATTCAAAAGAAGAAATTATAAAAGAACAAACAAATAGGCCTAGAGTTGAATTACATGCGCATACCATGATGAGTGCCATGGATGGAGTTATTGATGCTAAAGCTTTAGTAAAACATGCAATGAAAATTGGTCAAAAAGCGATTGCGGTAACAGATCATAACTGTGTTCAATCTTTTCCAGATCTATATCATGTTGTTTGTGATGTCAATAAAGGATTAGAAGAAAGTGAACACTTTAAAGTTTTGTATGGAGCAGAAATGAATGTTGTAAATGATGATGTAGATATTATTTTTAATAATCGTACCTTTAATTTATTAGAAGATGCTTTTGTTGTATTTGATACAGAAACAACTGGGTTCTATGCTGGAAGTGATCAAATGATCGAAATTGGTGCGGTTAAGATCCAAAATGGAAAGATTTTAGATCGTTTTGATGAACTCATCGATCCAAAAAGACCCATTCCTAAAAAAATAACAGAACTTACCTTTATAACAGATGAAATGTTAAAAGGAAAAGAGGATGAAGAAAGTGTTACGCGTCGTTTCTTAGATTGGGCCAAAGATTTACCAATGGTAGCGCATAATGCCAAATTTGATATTTCTTTTATGAGAGCAGCTTGTAATAAATACAATTTAAAAGAATTTAATCCAACGGTTTTAGATACGATGAGTATGGCCCGTATGTTACATCCAGAATGGCCAAATCATAAACTCCAAACCCTAACCAAACGATTAGATGTTCCATGGGATGAAGATAAACACCATCGAGCAGATTATGATGCAGAAGGAACAGCTCTAGCTTTTTATAAAATGTGTAAAGTTTTATATGATCAAAATATTACAACAACCGATGATTTATTTTCGAATATCGATCAAGAAAATTTAGTACGATTTGCTTATCCTTTTCATGCTACCATGATTGCTAAAAATAGAGAAGGACTTAAAAATTTATTTAAAATTGTATCTCTTGCGAATACCAAATATTTATATAAAAATGAACAACCAAAAATACCTAGAAAAGATATTATTGAAGCAAGAGAAGGTTTGTTAATAGGATCTGGTTGTATTAATGGAGAAATATTTGATAAAGCAGCAGGAAAAGAAGATGAAGAATTAGTAAATATGATGAATTTCTATGATTATATTGAGGTTCAACCCATTAGTGCTTTTTCTCATTTAATTGGTCCAGGAGAAAAATTTTCTTCTCTTTTAGAAGCCCAAGAATATTTAAAAAGAATTATAAGAGTAGCCAAAGAAGCTGGTAAACCGGTTGTTGTTACTGGGGATGTTCATAACTTAAAAAAAGAAGATAAAATTTATCGTGAAATTATTATTAATCAAAAGTTTAATGGAAAACTACATCCTTTAAATCGAAAAGGAATTGAAATTCCTAATCAATATTTAAAAACAACAGAAGAAATGATGGAAGATTTTGCCTTTTTAGATGAAGAAACACGAAAAGAAATTATTGTAGATAATCCTAATAAAATAAAAGATTTATGTGAAGAAATAGAGGTTATTATTAATACCGAAAAACCTTTTGCTCCTAGAATCCCAAATTCAGTCGAAACAATGACCGAATTAGTGTATCATAAAGCAGATTTGTTATATGGAAGCCCTCTTCCTATCAATATAGAAGAACGTTTGGCTAAAGAATTATATGGTGATGCTTTAATAGATGCTTGTAAAATGGAAGAAAAAGAAGAAGCAAAAGCTTATGCTCTTATACATGAAACCATATTAAAAGGAAAAGATGCCGTTAAGGATATGGTTAAAAAACATTTAGAAGAAAAAGCAACCGATGAAGAGTTAGATAAACTAGCTTTAAAAAAACTAGGAGGTATTATTGGAGCCAATTATGATGTTATTTATTTGATTGCGCAAAAGCTAGTAAAACACTCTAATGATGAAGGATTCTTAGTTGGATCTCGTGGTAGTGTTGGTTCTTCTTTTGTTGCCAATATGATGGGAATTACGGAGGTTAATAGTTTGCCAGCTCATTATCGTTGTCCAAACTGTAAATTAAGTATTTTTAATGATGAAGAAGGAAATCCTTTTGGGGTTAACTATTCTTGTGGATTTGATTTACCAGATAAAAAATGCCCAAATTGTGGTAGTATTATGGCCAAAGATGGACATGATATTCCCTTTGCTACTTTCCTTGGATTTAACGCCGATAAAGTACCAGATATTGATTTAAATTTCTCTGATTTAAACCAAGCAAGTGCTCATGAATATACCAAAGTTTTATTTGGAGTCGATAATGTGTATCGTGCTGGAACTATAGGAACTGTTGCTGAAAAAACAGCATTTGGATATGTAAAAGGGTATTGTGAAAATAAGGGAATTATTTTAAGAAATATTGAAATTGAACGATTAGCAAAAGGATGTACGGGATGTAAAAGAACGACTGGACAACATCCAGGAGGAATTGTTGTTATCCCTGATTATATGGATGTCTTAGATTTTACACCTTATCAATTTCCAGCAGAAGATCCAACGAGCAATTGGAGAACAACGCATTTTGATTATCATGCCATTGATGCTGATGTATTAAAACTAGATATTTTAGGACATACCGATCCAACTCAGTTAAGAATGATTCAAGATTTAACAGGAGATGATGTAACAAAAGTTCCACTGGATGATAAAGCAACGATGGATTTATTTAAAGGAACAAAATCACTAGGAGTTAGTAAAGAACAAATTATGTGTGATACGGGAACTTTAGGGGTTCCAGAATTTGGTACACCATTTACCATTCAATTGGTTAAAGATGCCAAACCAACCACATTTGCTGAACTTGTTAAAATATCTGGTCTTGCTCATGGAGAAAATGTATGGCTTGGTAATGCTCAAGAACTTATACAAAAAAATATTTGTCCATTTAAAGATGTTATTGGATGTCGTGATGATATTATGGTTGAGTTAATGAACAAGGGAGTTCCAGCTTTAAAAGCTTTTAAAATTATGGAATTTGTTCGTAAAGGAAAAGCCAGTAAAGAGCCAGATACATGGGCAGAACATGTAAAAACCTTAAAAGAATACAATATTCCCGATTGGTATATTTCTTCTTGTCAAAAAATAAAATACATGTTCCCAAAAGCCCATGCAGCAGCGTATGTAACTAGTGCTTTTCGTATTGCTTGGTATAAAGTTCATAATCCTTTAGTCTATTATTGTACGTATTTTTCTACAAGATTTACTGATTTCGATGCCGAATGTATGGTAAAAGGCTATGATGCTATTAAAGCTAAGATACTTGAAATTCAATCCAAAGGATTTGATACTACCAAGAAAGATGAATCTTTATTAGAAACTTTAAAACTAGCTTTAGAAGCAACAGCTCGTGGTATATCTTTTAAAATGATTGATATTGAAAAGAGTCAAGGAAAAGATTTTGTTATGGTAAAAGATGAAAATGCATTAATCTTACCATTTAGTAGTTTAGATGGTCTTGGAGATGCTGTTGCAACTAAAATCATGGAAGAAAGAAAAGAAAAACCTTTCTATAGTGTAGAAGATTTTAGTAATCGAGGAAAAGTAAATCAATCAACTATTGAAAAAATGCGTACTTTAGGTATCTTTAATGGAATGCCAGAAACAAGTCAATTAAGTTTATTTTAAAAAAGAATGGATTTGAATAATTCATTCTTTTTCTATTTCTTTTATAAATTTTAAAATATCTTTATCTTCTACTTTTAAAACAAAAAGTAATTTTTTTATGGTTTCAAATTTAGCCACATTTGCTTTTCCATTTTCAATTCTTTGTAAATTTCTTCAAGATATTTCACATAATTCTGCTAATTTTTCTAAACTATATCCTCTTTTAATTCTATATTCTTTTAACATTTTGTTTTCCCTCTAAAAACAATGATGTCATATTTAACTTTTAAATTGTATGTCATCTATGTCATAGACAATTCAAACCCTATTTTTTAGAATAAAATTAGAATTATAGGAGAATTGATAATATGGAAAAAAGTAAAAAGAAAAAATATTTAGTAGTAGGAATGCTCTTTACAGTAATTGTAATGATAGGTTCTAGTTTTGCATGGTGGACGTCTACTGCAGAACAACAAGGTATGAATCAAATTCAAAGTGATTGTTTAAGTTTGATTCTTGAAAATGAAAGTGATGCTATTCATTTAGAAAAAGCATACCCAATAACAGATGAAGAAGCAAAAGAATTAACACCATTTACTTTTAAAGTAGAAAATACATGTGATACAAGTATTAACTATACAGTAAACTTAGGTATAACAAATAATACAACTTTAGATAGTCAATATATAGCAGTACAATTAAATAGTAATACCAAAAGAATATTAAATAGTTTAAAAGAAACAACATTAGAAAAATATAAAAAAGGATATGAACTAGCAACAGGAATACTAAATGGAAAAGAAAGTAAAGAATATAGTTTAAAACTATGGATGGATGAACATGTAACAGTAGAAGATGAAGAATCCATGAATAAAATCTTTGAAAGTAAGGTAGTAGTCAATGCTACATTAAACACACTAGCAAAAGTATATACAGATGATACATTAAATGGAGCAGATCCAGTAATAAAAGATAATTTAATACCAGTAAAAATAAATGAAGATGATGGAACAGTAACCAAAGCAAATATAGAAGAAGAATGGTATGATTATTCTAAGAAAGAGTGGGCGAATGCAGTCATATTAAAAGATGATGGAATAATAGAAGAAGATGGAACTATAAAAGAAGAGAATATAGAAAGTTATTTTGTATGGATACCAAAATATAAATACAAAATCTTTAATATGGGAGAATATAATAGCCTTTCACAAGATGAATATGAAGAAAAATCGCAAGAAATAGAAATAGAATTTGGAATCTATGATACAGTAGATAATACAATAGAATGTATAACACCACCAAGTGGAGAGAATGGAGAATGTGCAGTAGATAAATGGATGACACCATCAGCATTTACTGCATTTGATACAAATGGATTTTGGGTAGGAAAGTTTGAAACTGGATATAAAGGTGCAGATGCTTCTACATTTAATAGTAGTAATAAAGAAAAAACAAATGTAGTGGATAAAACAAAAGTAGTAATAAAGCCAAATGTATATAGTTGGAGATATATAAATATTAAAAATGCTTTTAATACGAGTTATAATTATCAAAGAGAATTAGATAGTCATTTAATGAAAAATACAGAATGGGGAGCAGTTGCATATTTATCACATTCTAAATATGGAACTTGTGAAAATGGAGTATGTAAAGAGGTAAGAAACAATAATAATCTTGGATTTGTAACAGGATATGCAGCAACAGAAGAATCAATTGTTGGATTTAATGCTTACAATAACTATGAGAATAAACTACCATTACAAGACGGAAATAATACAATAAATTATACAAATCCAGATAGTAGTGTTGCAAGTACTACTAAAAATTATACTGGAGTATATGACATGAGTGGAGGTGCCTGGGAATATGTAATGGGAGCAATGAAAAATACAGATGATAGTGGTTTTACATTTTATGAAAGTGGCTTTACTTTAGAAGATATTCCATTTAAAACTAGTGAAGAAACAGATTATTTTAAATATTATGATATTTATGATTATGGAACAAATCGAAATCAATATAATCGAAGAATACTAGGAGATGCAACTGGAGAATTAGGACCATTTGTTCAAAAAATTTATAGTGATAAAGTTCAACCAAGAAATATTAACTTTTGGTATGCAGATGAATCCTGGTTTATTTGTGCCTATCCTTGGTTCGTTCGTGGCGGTGCCGTTGAAAATGGTGCAGGTGCTGGTGTCTTTGCCTTTGTTAACATGGGTGGTGAAGCACATAACAACAATGGCTTCCGTATTGTCCTTTCTCCAAACAAATAAAAACAAAAAATAACTAATTTGCTATTTTTTGTTTTTTCTTTTGTTTAAAAAAGTAGAAAAAGAAAGTAAAAAGAATAAGAAGAACAATGATAGTTGTAATAATAGGAAATAAATAATAAATACTGAGTTCATTTTGATAATATTTTCCTATAAATAGGAAAGCAATAAAGAAAGAAGCTATAACAAGTAAAGTATGAAGAAAATTAAATTTTTTAGGAATTAATTCTTTTACTAATAAAGAAGCCATTGATAAATAAATAAATTCATCAAAAATCCAAGATAAAGCAACAACGTTTTCGATTTTTTCAATAAAATCTAAAATTTTAATTTCTTTTAAAATAATGTATTCTGGGAAGCGATAGATGGTAGCAAGTATTGGACCTAATATGGCAATGATTAAAAACATTTTTAAAATTAAAGTAAGACTTCCAAGTAAGTAAGAAAACGTATTGCTTTTATTATTTTCTGTTAGAAGCATTAAAATAGAGGGAGATACGGATAAGGTTGTATAATAAAATACCGATTTTAAAAAATGGATTGGTAGTGTTACGAGTAAGGGATTTACATTATCCAGTTTGGCATAACCAAGTAAAGTTCCTAAAGAAATAATGGTTAAGAAAAGAGAGATAGGAAACAAACAAGTGGCAACACGAAAAGTGGTGGTTTTACCATTTTTACAAATACGAAGTAATAATAGAACGAGTGGTAAAGAAATAAACCAAATAGGGGTATGAATTAAGAAAAAAGAACTAGCAAATAATTGAATAAACGTTAAACCTTCACATAACAAAATGACACCATAGGAAATAAAAACAATTCGTAAAAAAATACCTAAACCTTTCATTTCTGTTAATAGTTCATTTAAGGTTTTCGAACCCTTCTCTTGTTGAATTTTATTCATGAGATGAATAAAGATTAAACCGAGTAAAGTACCAATAATAAAGGCTAGAATACTATCTTGTTTGGTAACCCCAATAATTAACGAAAATCCAATTCCTAAAAATAAGGACCTTGTTAAAAAATAATGAACGGAAAAATTTTCTAATTTCATGATTTCACCTCAAATATTAATCCATTTCTATTAATGATGGCACTTGCTTGATAATTGTAATGTAGTTTCTTAAAATCCGTATCTTGTTTGTATTTTTGATAATAAATTTGTTCTATGCGAAAAATATCACTATCATTTTTTAAACTCGTTTCCATTACTTTTTGCATGTTTTTTTCGAGTTGGTTTTTAATTTGTTTTTCAATTTGTTCATAGGTGTTGCTATCTTTAAAGTTCATAGTACAATGGTTTTCTACAATACGTGTTTCAACCTCTGTTTTTAAGGTAACGTTGTTATCATCAATTTGAACGTTTGATTTTGGTTTGTTAAAAGTCGTTAAAGAAATAAATTTACTTGCATCATTTGGACAACTGACTTTAAAATGGACTTCTTTTGATTCTCCAATCATTACATTAAAGGTTGCAGATTCTTCTTCTGTTAAATACTCTTGCATTTGATAGGATTTAAAAATAGCAAGAGGTCCTAGTTTTAAAATATCATCTTTTATTTCAATCGAAGAAACATAGGTATCTTTTCTTGGATCAATAATGTTCATTACAAATTGTTCAAAGTTTAAATTCGATGCAATATGATTGGCATATATATCACTATCAATTAAGTTAGCAATAGCAGTACTGACAACCGGATTGTTTTTATCAGTTTTACTTAGAATATCATAAGCACTTCCTCCTTTTGCAACGGTTAAATAAAAAATATTACGAATATGATTATCTCGTATTAAAAAATCAATGATATCTTCTACGTGGTATCTTGCCACTTCTTCACTAATGATGATGGTTTTTAAATGCGCCATATAAGGAAAGTTTGCAAGTTCTAATGAAGTATTGGAGAAGGCTTCCGATAGAGAAGAACCACTACCAAAAGCCGCATAGACTTTTTCATCTGTTTCTTGGTTTTCTTTATTTTGGGTATTTAAAATTTCAAAAGCTACGTTATACTTATCTTTTTCATAATCAATCGAAATACCAGAAACAATTGACATATCATTTATTTCCGTATAATCATAGCAACCACTACAAAATAATATTAAGAAACTAAGGATAATCCATTTTCTTTTCATTGTTGCTTCACCTTTTTCTTTATTAGATTTTTACGAGCGAGTAATTTACTACGTTTGGTATCGTTTACGTATTTTACTTTAAATAGAGTTTTTTTAATATAAGTAAAATCAAAAGGAACAATTGGATAGTAGTATGGTTTTCCAGCTGTGGAAACACTCGTAATATGAATGCTAAAGTAGATAAGCCCAAGAGCAATTCCATAAAGACCATATAAAGCGGCCAGGATTAAAAAAATAAAACGAAAATACCGAATGGCGTTGATGACTTCGAGTTCCGTAAATATTAAACTGGTTATAAATGTAAAGGCAATAATGATAATCATAATGGGACTTACGATTCCTGCTGCAACAGCGGCTTCTCCTAAAACTAAAGCTCCAAGTATCGATATTGCACTTCCATAATTACTGGGAAAACGTAAATCACTTTCTCTTAATATTTCACAAACGATAATCATAACAATGGCTTCGATAATGGTCGGGAAGGGGACCTCAGCATTTTGCATCGCAAAATTGACAAGCAAGCTTGTTGGAATCGTTTCCATATTGTAGTTGACTAAAGCAATATAAACACCGGGAATCATCATGGTTAGAAAGAAAGATGCAAAACGTAAAACTTTTAAAAAATTTACATTGACATTTCGATTGTAGTTATCTACTACCGGATTTATAAAATCAGCAAAAAAAGCCGGCAAGATTAAAACAAAAGGAGAAGTATCCACCATTATACATACTTTTCCTTCTAGAAGAGCTGTAGCCACTACATCAGGTCTTTCACTTTGCGAAATTGTAGGAAAGGGTGTTGCTTCATCTTCACATAAAATATTGGCAATATTTCCAGCATCAATGATTCCATCCACATCAATTTTAGAAAGTTTATCTTTTATACTATTCACAATCTGCATGTCTGTTATATCATCAAAGTATAAAATTTGGACCTTGGTATTGGTTTTTCTTCCCATATTCAAATCATCACTTTTTAAATGACTGGATTTAATACGACGTTTTAAAAGACCTAAGTTTATTTGAATGTTTTCGGTAAAAGCATCACTTGGTCCATAAATCGATTTTTGCACCTCTGGTACACTAACGCTTCGATTGATATCGGCTTTGGTTTCAAAAGCAAGAATTTCTTCACTCGTTAAAACTAAAGTAAATCCATTGGTTAAATAGTATTCCATTTGGTCAGGTTTTGTTACTTCTACTGTATTTGGCCCGGGAATAATACTAGCAATATCCTTTTTCTTAACACTTTTTAAGTTATTAATTTTGGTTAATCCTTTTAAAATATAATCATTTACTTTATCACTACCGGTAACGGTTTCTAAATAGACAACATAAATCGTTTTAAAATGTTTGGTTTTAATTTTTTTAACAATAAAATCGGTATTTTTAGAAAATTCTTGTTTTAAACGTTTTAAAAGTTCTTCTTGCATCGTTGCATCACCATTTTTAGTATGAACGAAAAAATACCCTATATACCTAAAGTTCGTGTATAATAAAGATGGTGTTTATGATGTATGAAGTAGAAATAAAACGTTTAGATGATCAAGGTAGAGGAATAGCTTTTATTGACAACAAGATTACTTTTATAAAAAATGCTTTGCCAGAAGAAAGAGTCGTTTGTAAGATTACCAAAAGAACAAAAAAATACAATGTTGGAGAAGTAATCGAGTATAAAACGAAGAGTAAAAAAAGGATAGAAGCTAAGTGTCCTTATTTTTCGATTTGTGGTGGTTGTACTTTAGAACATTTAGACTACCCAGATACCATTGAATTTAAAAAAGAAAAATTAAAACATATTTTAGAAAAAGAACAAATTAAATATTCAGAAATACAAGTGGTAGAAAATGAAAACTATTACTTTTATCGTAATAAACTTTCTTTAAAAGTTATAAAGGGAGCAATAGGGTTTTATGAAGAAAATAGTCATACGTTAATTCCAATTGAAAAGTGTTTATTAGCACGTCCTGTTTTAAATAATGCGATAAATGTTTTAAAAACATTTTCTATTCAAAATGGAGAAGCCATTTTGCGTTCTAATACCAATGATGAGGTTTTAATTTCTATAAACACAAAAGATTCTCTAGTCGTAAAGGAAGAAAACTTTGCAAATGTGAAAATAGTAGGAATTGTGTTAAATGACAAATGTATTTATGGACAATCTTATTTTTATGAACGAATCCATCACTTGTTATTTAAAATTAGTTATGATGCGTTTTTCCAAGTCAATCCATTTGTTGCAAGTCACTTATTTGAAGAAGTCGAAAAAAATATAAGTATGTCCAATACCATACTTGATTTATATTCTGGTGTTGGTGTTCTTGGAATTGTTGCTTCTAAAAAAGCCAAAAAAGTAATTAGTATTGAAATTATCAAAAATGCTGTTTTAGATAATATCGAAAACTGTAAGTTAAATAAACGAACTAATATCTATCCAGTACTTGGAGATGCTAAAACAACACTACCGAAAATAAAAGAAGATTTTGATACCATTCTAATTGATCCTCCAAGAAAAGGACTGGATAAAAATTCTTTAGAACTATTACTACAAAGTAAAGCTCAAAAAATTCTTTATATTTCTTGTGACCCTTTTACGCTTGCTAGAGATTTAAAAGAATTACAACATGTTTATGAAATAAAAAAAGTTATACTATTTGATATGTTTAGTTATACATATCATTTAGAAAGTATGGTTGTGTTAGAAAAAAATGTATAGAGTGATGAAATTGTGTCACCACTAGTGATACAAAAGCTTAATACTTAATAAATTTTAAAAAAAACTATTCACTTTTGAACTGAAAAATGATAAAATTTCAGTTCAAAAGGGAATGCAGTATTAATATTTTAATAAGAAATAGGTGATGATCATATGAAAAATTATAATCTTTTATTTCAAGAAGAATTTCATAATTCTCAAAATATTGATGAAACATTTGCTGACCTTTGTAATAAAAAAGGCCTAAAAGAGGGACTTGAGTATTTAAAAGAAATTGGTGCTACTTGGTATGATAAAGAGAATTATGAAATTTTGTATACAATTTCTGCTTTTACGAAAAAGGATACAGATGAAAAATTTTTTCAAAGTTTAATAGAAAGAATTAGCAGACAAAATGGTACAAAAGAAGTAAAAATAGAGAAGGTAAAAGATAAAAATTTTTTTCGATTTATTGTAAACAAAGAGGATTTTTCTGTTACGGTAATGCCTTTATCAAAACGTCTACCTATTTCTTTAGAAACTTGTCCAGATTTAGAAGATGATACAAGAGTGGGTACTTGTTTTACAAAAGCCCTAACAACAGCAACTCATTTAGGACGAGATAATACAATTGTGACTGGATATTGTTATGGTTATAGTGATAAATCTAGATTTTTACATAGTATTGTAGAAACAACATTAGATGGAGAAGAGGTCGTTATTGATGGGACATTAAACGCCATTATCAATAAAGATGGTTACTACGCTCTTCGTCATTTTAAGCCTTTAACTAAAATTTCAAATCAAACATTACAAGATGATATAGATAAATATTTATATAAAATTGAAGAGTTTAATCCAGAAGTATATTTTGTATTTCGTGATGAAATTATTAGAGACTTTGAAAAAAACAATGAATTATTCGATATAAAAAGATAGGAGTCGTGTATGAATAGAAAAATAGCAGCCGTACTGCCAATCCTAGCAGGAATTTGTTTTTTAGTAAGTAGTGTACTCAAAAAAGAAATTATATATGTAGTTTTAGGTCTCTTATGGATTATGATTGGAATAAAAATGATAAAAAAATAATTCTTGTTTTTGGGCAAGAATTATTTTTTAACCTAAAGCAACATCGAGTATCATCATAACGGAAAATCCAATTAAAGTAAATAAAGCCATAACATCTTTTTTCTTATTCGTTTGACTTTCAGGGATTAATTCTTCTACAACAACATAAATCATAGCCCCAGCAGCAAAAGCAAGTAAATAGGGAAGTAAAATACGTACCTTTATAACAAGTATTGCTCCTAGAATACCAGCAATAGGTTCTACAATTCCACTAAGTTGACCTAAGAAGAAAGCTTTTTTACGACTCATTCCTTCACGACGAAGAGGCATACTAACAGCACTTCCTTCAGGAAAATTTTGTAGTCCTATTCCTAAAGCCAGTGTCCATGCTGCAGCAATTGTTGCTCCATCTAGTCCATATACTACTGAACCAAAAGCAACTCCAACGGCCATGCCTTCTGGAATATTATGTAATGTTATAGAGGTAATTAACATAAAGCAACGTTTAAAACTACTTTTACGCATTGTTTTATGATGGGATTCAAAAACATCATAGATTTTGTCTCCAATAAAAAGAAGCACTCCTCCTAAGAAAAAACCAATAAAAACAACAAGCCAAGTAATTAAATGTAAATTCTCTGCCATCGTAATTGCTGGAGCAATTAAGGAAAAGAAAGAGGCAGCTATCATAACACCACCAGCAAAACCAAGCATGCCATCCATAATATTTTTATTAATTTTTTTAAAAAAGAAAACTAAGGCAGCACCAATAGCCGTGATACTCCAAGTAAAAAGAGTTGCAAACCCCGCTTGTAAAATAGGGTGTAAATTTAATAGAGATTCGAACATCACAATCGCTCCTTACTTTTATAATCTATTCCTACTTTTTTGAAGGTGCTGGGCGTTTGTATATGTTTTTTTCTTTTTTACATACTAATTTTAGATTGTGTAAATTAAAAATTTTTTTTATAATGAAATAAAAGGTGGCAGTATGAAAGATAATAAATTTGTAAACTATTTTTTAAAAGAACTAATCATAACTTTTGGTTTTGGTTTAGTTTATACTTTTTTCTATTCTCTTTTATTTTATATTCGCAATGTATATGTGGGAGGAATTTATACGTTTTTGTTATTTTTTCCTTTTTTATTCTACACCCATTTTCTTTTTGCTTTAGATAAAAAAGAAGAAAAAAAGAGTTGGTCCTATCTTTTAGAAAAGGAATTTTATTTTTCTTTTCCAACTTGTGTTTCTGTTTTATTTTTTCATTCGTTTCTTACTTTTACAGCTCCAGATTTTTTAAATCGCTTTTTAAATGTATTTAAGTATATTGTTTTTCTTTATTTTCTATTTTATTTAATCACTTTTATTAAAAATTCTTTTGATAAAGAAGAAAGAATTGCTCAAATTTCCTTTTTTCTTTTGCTTTTTCTTTTTAATTTTTTATGTGGAATATGTTATTGGTGTATTTTTTTACAAATTCTTCTTTTCTTATTTGTTCCTTTATACAACAAGCAAATAAATAAAGAGGAAAAAATCTTCTTTTTGATTGATAAGAGAAAAACAATTGCTTTTTTCCTTGTGTTTTTATTCCTTGATATTTTTAGTTTTTCCAAAATGAATTGGAATAAAAATTATAAAATTCCCTTTATTGAAGGACATCGTGGGTATTCCTCTATTGCTCCTGAAAATACCTTAACCTCTTTTCAAAAAGCTAAAGAAGCGGGAGCAGATTTTATAGAACTAGATGTATGGCAAACTAAGGACAATCAACTTGTTGTTTCTCATGATGGAAATTTAAATCGAACAGCCCTTCTTAATCAAACGCTTTGGGATCTTACTTATGAAGAATTAAAAACCATAAATGTAGGAGTTTATAAAAATATGGAAGAACATATACCCTTACTAGAAGAGGTTTTAAATTTTGTCAAAAAGAATCATTTAAAAGTCAATATTGAATTAAAAACAAAAAAAGAAGGAACCTCATTTGAACAAGAAATTGGATCTTTAGTCTACCAATACCATTTAGAAAATAAAGCCATTATTACCTCTTTTAACTATAGTTATTTAATGACTGTAAAAGAACTTTATCCTAATTTAAAAATAGGTTATACAACAAATGAACTTCCCCTAGATTTTGAAAACTATAAAGAGGTAGATGCCTTTAGTATTCATTATCAAGGAATTGATGAAAGTGTAGTAAAAAAAGTACATAAAGAAAATAAAGAAATATTTGCTTGGACAGTGGATCAAGAAGATATAGCATTAGAAATGGCTTCTTATGGAGTAGATCATCTTATTACGAATCAAGTTTTAGAAATTCAAAAAATTCTTCATAAAAATTATCGAGAAAGAATTTGTTTACGTATGCAGAAGGATTTACTTTTTGGTATACTATAATAAAGGAGTTAAACAATATGGATTTATTTTCAAAAATGACCAATATTACAGGGATTAATTTAGAAGAAGAAATAATAACTTCTATAAAGAAAGTAAAAGAAGATTTAAACCATTTAACAGAAGAAAGAACTTGTAAAATATATAGTAGTTTTTTGTATCAAGAATTATTAAAACAACATATTCCATGTAAAGTAATAAATACTTTGGATTTAGGTTTTTCTTATGAACATCATTTTATTTTAATACCAAATAATAATACGTATTACTTAGTCGATTTAACCTTTTCTCAGTTTTCTTATCAAGAGAATTTACTAGATTTTCTTTTAAAAAATGGTTATCAAGAAATAAGTGATTTTGAATTTAATGCTTACTTATTAGCTGTTTTAGGTACTATGTATCAAGAACCTGTTTTTTTAGAAGAGGTTTATTTTGAAAATCAAGTATTCAAAAAATAGGAGGTTTTTTCATTGACAGAAGAGGTTCAAAAATTAAAAGAAATTATAAAAGAATGTGAAAACATTGTCTTTTTTGGAGGAGCAGGGGTTTCAACAGAATCAGGAATTCCTGATTTTCGTAGCAAAGATGGTTTGTATAACCAAAACTATAAGTTTCCACCAGAAGAAATTTTAAGTCATACTTTTTTTATGAACAATCCAAAAGAGTTTTATAAATTTTATAAAGATAAAATGAATTCTTTAGGTGTTCAACCAAATATTACGCATATTAAATTAGCAGAATTAGAACGTCTTGGTAAATTAAAAGCCATTATTACTCAAAATATTGATGGTTTACATAGTACGGCTGGGGCTCAAAACGTTTTAGAATTACATGGCAGTATTTTAAGAAATTATTGTATGAATTGTAAAAAATTTTATCCTGCCGAAAGTGTATTTGATGCATTAGATATTCCTAGATGTAGTTGTGGAGGTATTATAAAACCAGATGTTGTTTTATACGAAGAAAGTTTAGATAATGAAATACTAACAAAAGCCATAGAAAGTATTCAAAAAGCCGAGGTCTTAATTGTTGCAGGAACGAGTTTACGTGTATATCCAGCAAGTGGGTTAATAAATTATTTTAGAGGTAAAAATTTAGTGTTAATTAATAAAGATAGTACATCTTTTGATACACTTGCTGACATTGTTATTCATGATTCTTTAGGAAATGTATTTCAATATTTGTGAGGTGTAAAATGAGTAAAAGAAAAAGAAAAAGTTTGATTGCTAGTTTGATTGTTCTTCTCTTACTTGTAGGAGTAGAGTATTACAATCAACAAAAGAAGGTTACTCCTTCTTATGCATTAGAAGAGATTCCTGCTTATAAGGAAGAAAACTATGTTGTTATAAATGATAATCAACCAAATTTTACAGAAGAAGACTATCAAAATACAACATCTTTTGAAATGTATAGTGAACTAGATTCTTTAAATAGAGCTCAAAGGGCAATGGCCAATATTGGTCTTGATTTAATGCCTACCAAAGATCGAGAAAGTATTGGTTCAATTAAACCTAGTGGATGGCATACAATTAAGTATGATTTTGTAGATGGTAAATATTTATATAATCGTTGTCACTTAATAGGTTATCAACTAACAGGAGAAAATGCCAATATCAAAAACTTAATTACTTGTACAAGACAGATGAATACAAAAGGAATGCTTCCTTTTGAAAATCAAGTGGCTGAGTATATAAAAGCTACTAAAAATCATGTTTTGTATCGTGTTACACCCGTTTATGAAAATGATAACCTTCTAGCTAATGGTGTTTTATTAGAAGCATCTTCTTTAGAAGATAGGGGTTCTTCTTTATCCATATATGTTTTTATTTATAATGTAGAAGATGGAGTAGAAATTGATTATAAAACTGGAGAGAGCAAGATAAAAGAATAAAATAAGTATAACTATTAAAAAATTCAATATATAAAATTGAATTTTTTTATTTTACATTATTTTACAAATATAGTTTATCTTTAATTGACACACGGGGGGGGGGTTATAAACTTAAAATAGTAGAGGTGTGATTCAAAATGAATGTCGAATTTCAAATTGCAACAGTTGCTGATATACGAGGAATTGTAGATTTATGTAATGAATGTTTTGAAGAAGAAACAAAGTATGAAGAAGCAATAGAACTTTTTCAAGAATACAAAGATCGTAATCAAATATATGTAGTAGGAAAATTAGATGATAAAATTATTGCTCATACAAGAATTGCTATTATACCGACAATTTTTGAAGATATGAATACCTATGCTATCTTAAATCATGTTTGTGTAAAACCGGAGTATCGTAAGCATCACATTGCAACCAAAATGTTAGAAGTCGTACAAAATATATGTAAGAATCATAATTGTACTGCTATGAAACTATGGAGTAGAAATTTTCGTATTCCTGCTCATACCTGTTATAAAAAATTTGGATTTGTTCCTGATGATTCTACATTCTTTAGTATAGATATTTAAAAAGGAGATTAGATGTATGAAAATATCAAATGTATATATAGGTGGTTGGTTTCAAAGAACCATGTTACAATTAACAGAAATCTATGATTTTTTAAGAGAAGCTAGAACAAAATTAGATTTGGATCATGATAAATTATTAAATTATCGTAAAGAATTAGCGATTGGTAAAATTGATTATGGAGTAGATGGAGAAGAATTTATTGAGTTTACGACTGCTTATGATATATCCGTTAAAATTTATGAAGATGGTTTAATTTGTTTGAATAATCATCATGTTAGTGAAAATACTTTATTTGCAGATTTAGAAAAAGTTACTGATTATTATGAAAATAAACTATCTCCAGCTTTTAATTATCTATTTAGTTTAGGAGCTCCAGTTCCTAAAGAACTTGCTCATATTGAAACTGTTTATCCCTATTTTATTGTGATTGATAAAGCAACGAAAGAAAATATTGCGGATTTACTTTCGAGAACTGAAAAACAAAAATATTTTGAATTTAATAATGATCGCTATGATGTTGTAAGAGGAGATAAATATTATTTTATTAATAATAAAAAGTCTTCTTTAGATAAAATCGAAAAATATATTGAAGAACAAATTTTTATACGTGAATTTAAAGGCCAAATGCATCGCTATTTAAATCTTCATCGTATTATTTGGGAAAAAATTGATAAAGTTAAAGAAAATGCTCATGTTAAGGGGGCAGATATCGTTAAGTTTAATAGTAAACTAGAAGGATATGCCAAAACAATTAACTTAATCGATGGAAGAATTAATCAAATGGGTACGTATATTTCTACTCGTGAAAGAATTGCTAAGAGTGATAAAGAATTAACAGAATTTTTAGCTATTTCTGGATATCGTTTTGAAACATTACGTGATACTTTAGATTATATTAAATATTTATGGGATATGACGCAAACGTACGTGTCATCTGCTCAAAAATTATTTTCTAGTTTAAAAAGTGATGTTACCAATAAATCTATTGATAGCCTAACCATTGTTACTAGTATGAGTGCTGGAGCATCCATTATTGGACTTATCACCGATTCTGCTCCAACATTTACTATTTTTGGTTTTGTGTATTTCTTTGCTCTAGCTTTAGTAGGATGGATTGCTACCAAGATTTTAAGTTTTATTGGTAATAATCAACACTATGAAATAGCAGATATAGAGTATGACAAACATATTGATGAATAAGAAAAGTCAATATTATGTAAAATAATAGAATGTAAAATTTAAGTAAAGAAGAGTAAAAATAAAGTAAAATTATTCATAACTTTACTTTTTTTTGTTATATTAAAAATGGAATAATAAGGAGTGATTATTGTGAAGGCACCAAAAGTTTTGGAGCATATTAAACCTGCTCATATTGAATGTTCAAAAGAAGAAATTGCACCAATTGTTGTGATGCCAGGAGATCCATTAAGAGCAAAATATATTGCTGAAAACTTCCTAAGTGATGCGAAACTAGTAAGTGATACAAGAAACATGTTTATTTTTACAGGAATGTATAAGAATGTAAGAGTAACTGTTATGGGTTCAGGAATGGGAATGCCTAGTATGAGTATTTATGCGTTTGAACTTTTCTACTTTTTTGGAGTAGAAAAAATCGTTCGTGTAGGAACTTGTGGTGGATTAGTAAAAGAATTAAATGTCCCTGATTTGGTTGTTGTTACAAGTAGTTATACGGAAGGAAACTTTGCTTATTCTTACAATGGGGATCCTACTCATGTAGCTTATCCTAGTATAGAATTAAAAAATACTATTTTAAAAACAGCTCAAGAACTTAATTATACGGTGCAAACAGGAACCGTTATGACAACCGAACAATTTGGTTTTTACAGCGATAATGAACATGTCCTTTCTAGAGTTCCTAAAAATATTCGTGTTATTGCTGAAGAAATGGAAGCATTTGCATTATTCCATATTGCTTCTTCTTTCGATAAACAAGCCTCTTGTATCTTAACGGTTGTGGATAGTAAATTTAGTGATGTTTTTATGAGTCCCGAAGACCGAGAAAAATCATTAAATGCATCCATCACTTTAGCCTTAGAATCAATCATCAAATAAAAGGACCTTTTGGTCTTTTTATTTTGCTATGAATAAAAAAACTCTTTTTTTAGCAAAACAACTATGAAAGGAGTTTTTATATGAGTAAATACAAAGTAGATATTACCAATTTAAATACGAATACGATTAAAGTTTTAAAACAAAGTGAAATGAATGAATTATTTAAAAAGTATCAAGCAGGGGATAAAAGTGCCAAAGAAGAATTAATTTTAGGAAATTTAAAATTAGTTTTAAGTATTTTAAAACGTTTTAACAAAGAAAAGTATAATATGGATGATTTATTTCAAGTAGGAGTCATTGGTCTTACCAAAGCCATTGATAATTTTGATTTATCGTATGATTTAAAACTATCCACCTATGCTTGTCCTTTAATTGTTGGAGAAATCAAAAGATACATAAGAGACAATACGCCCATTCGTGTAAGTCGTAGTATTAAAGATTTAGCTTATCAAATTATTAAATACAAAGAAGAGTATTTAAAAGAAAAAGGAATAGAACCAACTAATCAAGAAATTGCTAAAGTACTTTCTATTGATGAATATCAAATTAATTATGCTTTGGATTCTTTAAAAGAACCTATGAGTATTTTTGAACCGATCTATAATGATGGAGGAGATACTATTTATTTACTAGATCAAATTGCAGACAAGAAGCAATTAAATAAAGATACCGATATGTTAATTTCTTTAAGAAGAGCTATTAGTAAAATTAAAGAAAGAGAAAGAAATGTTTTAATCTCTCGTTTTATTATTGGCAAAACCCAAATGGAAATAGCAGAATCTTTAGGAATTTCGCAAGCTCAAGTCTCTCGTATCGAAAAAAATGCAATTAGTAACGTAAAACGTTTAATAAAATAAATTTTTTTGTTATAATGAATAAAGAGACGAGGTAAGAAAAATGAATTGTGAAAAAGTAAATGTCAAAAAATTGAAAGAAAATGCCAAAATTCCAACCTATGGAACTGAATTTGCAGCAGGAGCAGATCTTTATGCTTGTATAGAGGAAACTTTAAGTTTTAATCCCCATGAAACAAAGTTAGTACCAACTGGACTTTCTTTTGAAATCCCATCTGGATATGCTGGATTTATTTATGCTAGAAGTGGACTTGCTAGTAAAAGACATTTAGCACCTGCTAATAAAGTAGGAGTTGTTGACTCAGATTATCGTGGAGAGGTTATGGTTGCCCTACATAATCATAGTGAAGAGTTGCAAAGTATTGAACCAAATGAAAGAATAGCTCAATTTATCATTGCTCCTTATTTAAAAGCTGAATTTCAATTAGTGGAAGAGTTAGAAAATACCGAAAGAGGAGAAGGTGGATTTGGTTCAACAGGAACAAAATAATTTGTTCTTTTTTTTATTCTTTTTCATACATTGTAAAAAGGTGGTTATATTGCGTGTTTCGGATTTACAAGCCAAAGATGTCGTTAGTTTAGTTGATGGACGAAAGTTAGGAAGAATTGTAGATATTGAAATTGATGCAACGGGTAGTATAAATTATTTTGTAGTAGAACCAAGAAAATGGTTTCGTTTTTGGAAAAATGGAGAGGTTAATATTAGTATGAAACAGATAAAAAAAATAGGAGAAGATGTAATATTGGTTGAAATTTAAAACTTTTTCTTGCTATAATACCAATAGAAGAGGATAGTATGAATCGAAAAATATTTTTAATTTCTATTTTAGCTTTAGTTGTGGATCAAGCTACAAAAATTTTGATTGGTCTTTTTTTTGCATTGGATGAAAAATGGGTAGTGATTCCCCACTTTTTTTCTCTTCATTTTATTGAAAATAATGGAGCAGCATGGAGTATACTTGCAAGTAAAGTAGATTTTTTAATTCTTGCTTCTTTACTGGCTATTTTTATTATTTATCGTTTTATGTATCATTTTAAATTAAATAAAAGAAATACTTTAGCTTTTGGACTCATTTTAGGTGGAATTGTAGGAAATTTAATGGATCGTGTCTTTTTAGGGTACGTAAGAGATTTTTTATCTTTTCGATTTTGGAATTACCAATATCCTATTTTTAATTTTGCAGATACCTTTATCGTGATTGGAGTACTACTTTTAATTATTGCCATTGTGAAAGGAGAAGATGAACATGAAAGAATTGATTCTAAAAGAAAATAAAGAACGTATTGATAAAGTGTTAAGTGATCAATTATCTTATTCTCGTAGTAAAGTTACCAAAATGTTAAAAGATGGCTGTATTAAAGTAAATGGGAATATTGTAAAACCAAGCTATGTTCCTACGGATACGGATCATATTCAAATAATAAAAGAGTATGAGGAAGAAACAAATTTAATTCCTACTAAAATGGATTTAGATATTTTATATGAAGATCAAGATCTTTTAGTGATTAATAAACCAACTGGGTTAGTAGTTCATCCGGGAAATGGGAATCCCGATCATACGCTTGCAAATGGACTTTTGTATTACACCCAAAGTTTAAGTGATAAAAATGGTTCCCTACGACCAGGAATTGTGCATCGAATTGATAAAGATACCTCTGGTATTTTGTTAGTGGCTAAAACGAATGAAGCTCATGAAAAGTTAGCTCTAGATTTTCAAAAGCATCAAGTTAAAAAAGAATATATTGCTCTTTTAAAAGGGGTATTTCCTCATAATGAAGCCAAAATTGATGCTCCTATTGGAAGAGATAAACTCATGCGTAAGAAAATGACGGTGACAAGTCTAAATAGTAAACCAGCTATAACGTATTTAAAAGTATTAAAAAGATATAAGGAATATACCTTAGTAAAATTAAATTTAGAAACAGGAAGAACACATCAAATAAGAGTACATATGAAATATATTGGGTATCCTATATTTAATGATCCGGTTTATGGACAACAAAAAATAAAAGAGGTTGGACAATTTTTACATTCTGCATCCATTACTTTTGTCCATCCTACTACTAAAAAAGAAATGTCTTTTTCTTGTCCTTTACCTGATTATTTTCAAGAATATTTAAATACTTTAGAAGAGATATAAAACAAAAATATTAGCAAAATTAAAAACACATAAGAAAAAGTAGGGAAAACTTAATACTTGATAACGACCTAATAAGTTTTTGGTATGATAAAAAAGTAAGTAAGAAAAAATCATTAAAAATAAAGCAGTAAAAAAAGCTAAAAACAAATGAGGAAGGAATAAATAGTAGTAAAAGAAAGCAAATAATAAAAGTAAATTACTTAAATATATAAATAAAAAATCATTGTCCATTTTTTCTTGTTGTATGATTTTTTTTATAGGAAAAATAAAAAGTAGGTGTGTAAAGATAAAGGCAAGGGTTAATCCAAAATTTAACATAAATCACCTCTTTACTAAATTTATGAAATGTACTAAAATAATAGTACTGACTAAGGAGGATTCTAGATGAATACAATTACTATTACTCGTAAAGATGAAATTGTGATGCGTTTGGTTCATTATTTTATTACAGAAGAAAACTATGCTCCTATTATTGTTAATGGAGTAAAAGATGAAATATGGTTAGAAAATAGTGATGCAAAATATAAAATTGTAAGAATTAATTCAAATTATATTCATAATGAAGAACAATTTCGTACAGATTTATTTAAAATTTATAATGTCATGCGTCAAATTAAAAGAAAAACAGTTTCTTTTACTATGAATACATTAAATATTTTTTTAGATGTAAATGAAAATGTAAAAATAGAAGATGAAAAACATATTAAATCGATTATTTTAAAAGATGTAAGTAAAAAAGAAACGAGTAAAATAGAAAAGTATTTTCCCGGAATTGAAAATAAACTATTAAAAGATAGTGAAGGGTTTGATTTAATTTTAAATGTTACAGAAGATATTAATAAAAAGAATGCGAAAACCAATCAAATCTATGAAGCTACTTTTAAACCGAAAAAAATTATTGTTACATATTTATTAATGGCTTTATGTGTTATTTATTTCTTTATTAGTTTTATTTATAGCAAAGGAAATATGGATACTTATAGTTTATTTCGACTTGGTGCTGTAGCTAGTACAGCAATTCAATCTGGTCAATTATGGCGATTACTGACAGGAACTTTTTTACATGCGAATTTAATTCATTTACTCGTTAATATTTATTCTTTATGTGTTATTGGAATGCAACTGGAAAATTTTTTAGGAAAAAGAAAATTTTTCTTAATCTATATCACAAGTGCTATTAGTGGTAGTTTAATGTCTAGTTTGTTTAATCCTTTATCGGTTGGAGCCAGTGGTGCTATATTTGGTTTATTAGGAAGTATTTTATACTTTGGATACCATTATCGTTTGTACTTAGGAACGACTTTAAAAACGCAAATTATTCCTATCATTTTATTAAATTTATTTATGGGCTTTATGCTTAGTAATATTGATAATGCTGCTCATATAGGTGGTTTAATTGGAGGATATTTAGCAACTATGGCCTTAGGAATTCCTGGTAAATCTTCTAAAACCGATGAGATGAATGGTTATATTGTTTTAGTTATTTATATAGCATTCTTATCGATTATGTTATTTCGCTAGAACATGATGAAATGAGGGGACAATATTGTTTGTAGATGTTTTACTAGAATTAAAAAATAAACAAACCGATCAAACCTATACTTATAAAGTTCCTACTTCTTTATTAAAAAAAATAGAAATTGGAAAACGCGTTAAAGTTCCTTTTCAACATCGAGAGTTGGAAGGATTTATTTTGAATGTGAAAAAAAAGGTTGAAGGCGATTTTACCATTCGAGAAATTCTAGCGGTTTTAGATGAAGAAAGTATTTTAAATGAAGAACTTATAAAATTAGGACAATTTTTAAAAAATACTTATTTATGTAGTTTATCGACTGCTTATGCAACTATGCTTCCTAAAGCTTTAAAAGCTTCATTAAAAAGTAAAAAAATAAATAAAAAATATGAAAAGTTTTTAATACTAAATATGCCTTATGATGATGCTTTAAACCAAGCTAAAACGAAGAGTCAAAAAGAGATTATTGATTGTATTGAGGCTTCTTCTAAACTTACTAAAAAAGAAGCCCAACAAATTTCTTTATCGAGTGTTAGTACTTTACTTAAAAAAAATATCATTCGAGAAGAACAAGAAGAGGTTTATCGTTTAGAAGATAAAGTCTATGTAAGTGATGAGAAAAAAATATTAAATACCGAACAAAAAAATGCTTATGATGCGATTTTAAAAAAGTTAAATACTTTTCATAAATTTTTATTGTATGGTATAACAGGTTCTGGAAAAACTGAGGTTTATATGCAAGTGATAGAAGAGGTCATAAAACAAGGAAAAACAGCTTTAGTGGTTGTTCCAGAAATTAGTTTAACTCCTCAATTTGTTTATACGTTTCGTCAAAGATTTTCAAATTCTGTTGCGGTTTTACATAGTCATTTATCAAATGGAGAACGATATGATGAATGGCGTAAAATTAAAAGAGGAGAGGTAAAAATTGTTATTGGTGTTCGTAGTGCTGCTTTTGCTCCTTTAAGTCATTTAGGAATTATTATTGTTGATGAAGAACACGCTGAAAGTTATAAACAAGAAAATACCCCAAGATATAATGCTATTGATGTTTTGGAGTATCGTGCCGAGTTAAATCAAATTCCTATTGTTTTAGGTAGTGCAACTCCTACTTTAGAACGTATGGCCAAATCCACTAAAAATTTATATACGCGTTTAGAACTTAAAAATAGAATTAATCATCAAGCTTTACCTATTTGTACGATTGTTGATATGAAAGAAGAAGCGAAAAAAGGAAATTTAATATTAAGTGATGCATTAAAAAATGAAATAGAAGGAGCATTAAGTCGTCAAGAACAAGTTATTTTACTACTAAATCGTAGAGGATTTTCTACAACCATTACCTGTAGTAATTGTGGTTTTACTTATAAATGTCCTCATTGTGATATTACATTAACGTATCATAAAACAAAAAATAACTTAAGATGTCATTATTGTGGTTATACAACGTATAAAAAAGATTTTTGTCCTAATTGTAAAGAAAGCCTAAACTTTTATGGTTATGGTACGGAAAAATTAGAACAATTGATTTTAAAAGAATTTCCTGATACAAAAGTATTAAGAATGGATGCTGATACAACAAGAGTTAAAAATAGTTATGAAACAATGATTGAAAAATTTAAAAATCAAGAATATGATATTTTACTAGGAACACAAATGATTAGTAAAGGACTTGATTTTCCAAAGGTTAGTGTCGTAGGGATTATTAATGCCGATGCTTCTTTAAATATTGCTGATTTTCGTAGTAATGAACGTACCTTTTCTCTTTTATCCCAAGCTGCTGGTCGAGCTGGGAGAAAAGATACAGTTGGGACGGTTGTGATTCAAACTTACATGCCCAATAATTTTATTTTAAAATGTGTAAAAGAACAAAACTATGAAAAATTTTATCAATATGAAATGAATCTACGTAAAAAATTAAAATATCCACCTTTTT
The DNA here is from genome assembly GCA_947629205.1 of uncultured Bacilli bacterium. Lineage (GTDB taxonomy): Bacteria > Bacillota_I > Bacilli_A > RF39 > UBA660 > MGBC108787. The sequence continues at coordinate 8,206 of CANRCV010000004.1, read as the reverse complement.
ACTATTTAGTAGGGATTAAAGTAACAGGAATGGATTATGATCTATGTAGTAAAGAAGCTGTAAAAGTAGTGCAATATTTAAAGAAAAATGTAGATGAAAATACCATTATCTTAGGTCCTACAACAGCAAATGTTTTTAAAGTGAATAATATATATCGTTTTCAAATTTTAATAAAATATCGTTTTGATACAAAATTAATGCAAACTTTAAAAGAATTAGATTCTTTGTTTATTCTTAATCATAAAATTCATTTAGAAATTGATATCAATCCAACGAGTGTTTGACATTTTAAAATCGGTATGTTAAAGTAAAAACCATTCAAATAGAGGGGAACTAAATAATGCAAAATGAAGAAAATATAGAAAAAAATTTAGAACAAGATGTAAAAATGTGTAGTAAAAAGATGAAAATCAAGAATATTTACGATAGTAAAACTAGTATTTTTCAGTCTATTGAACAAAGAAAGTATTCTTTAGAAGAATTAAAAGAAGGATTAGAAAAATGGCAAAGAAAACTAAAAAGTGAAAAGATATCTGCTGGAATAACTACTAGTTTTGGAGTATTTGCTAGTCTCTTTTTATTAGAAGACTATTGGTTATGGTTTAAACATTCTGCTAATCATCCCATTGTATTTTTCATTGAAAATGGTTTATGGCTCCTTTATATGATTTTTTTAGAAGAAATATATAAAGAGATCATTCTTTCTTCTAAAATGTTTCATGTAACAAAAAAAGTATATGAAGAACAACTTACTTTAAAAAAAGAATTATAAAAATTTGCCATTTACTTATCCTTGTGGTAGGATAGGAACCATTCCAATAAAGGGGGAAATTTGAATATGAAAATTAAAGAGGTTAAAGATGCCAAAAATAAGGAAGAACTTCAAAAGAAAATAAAAAGCTTGAAATTTGACTTAATGATTGGTCGATTAACCGTTTGTCTAGGAGTACCAAGTATGCTAGCCATGTTAGATATGGCCATTCAAAATCATAATGATAAATTTTCATATGTTTATTCTATTTTTATGCTAGGTGCACTAATAGCTTTACATTATCATAGTCTTGATGCTAGTCATAGATTACATAAATTAGAAGACCAATTATATGAAATGGAAGTACAAGAAGATACAGAAGAATATACAAAAACTTTAACGAAATAAATTTGCACGAATTAGTGTAAATTTATTTTTTTTCTTGTATAATGATAAGTAGGTGATTACAAATGAAAGATGTAAGAGTTGTGTTTATGGGTACTCCTGATTTTGCTGTTCCCGTTTTACAAGAATTAATTAAAAATACAACAGTGGTTTTAGTCGTAACGCAACCAGATAAATGTGTGGGAAGAAAGCAAATAGTAACCAAAACTCCTGTCAAAGTAGAAGCCGAAAAAAATGCTATTTCTGTTTTTCAACCAACCAAAATAAAAGAAGATTATCAAAAAATTCTGGATGTACATCCCGATATCATTATTACTTGTGCTTATGGACAAATCATTCCTAAAAGTATTTTAGATTATCCAAAATATGGTTGTATTAATGTTCATGCATCCTTGCTTCCTAAATATAGAGGTGGAGCTCCTATTCATCATTGTTTAATTAATGGAGATGAAAAAACGGGTATTACCATTATGTATATGGATGAGGCAATGGACAGTGGAGATATTATTGAACAAGAAGAATACACAATAACATCAGTTGATAATGTCGGTACGTTACATGAAAAATTATCTCTTATGGGAGCTCAATTATTAATAAAAACGCTACCAAGTATTATAGCTGGTACAAATAAAAGAATAAAACAAGATATCAATAAAGTTACATATGCTTATAACATAAAAAGAGAAGACGAAAAAATAGATTTTCAAAAAACTGGTGAGCAAATACTAAATCAAATACGTGGTTTAAATCCTTGGCCAGTTGCGAACTTTTTACTAGATACGGTAGAAATAAAAGTTTTTGAAGCCCATTTTAAAGAGGATCACATGGCTAAACCTTATCAATTGTATATTTCTAAAAAAGAAATGGGAATCGGGTGTAAAGATGGAATACTTTATTTAGAAAGTATTAAACCTTTTGGTAAAAATAAAATGGATATTGTCTCTTATTTAAATGGTTGTAATCAAGAAGAATTAAAGAAAAAAAAGGTGAGTTAAATGAATATAGAATTTTTAAAAAAATGTTGGAAACATCCTAGATGGCATGCTTTAATGGTTTTAATTCTTTGGATTATTTCTTTAACGTTACTTACAGGAATTGTCTTTTTATGTAATCAATTTCTACCTCCTAAAACGCTTCCTATAGAAAAACAAGTAAAAGAAATAAGTTATGATGCCATATGGCAAAATTTATTAGAAGCAAACTATCATTTTTTATATACAATTACGAGTGGAGAAGAAAAAGTAGAATATACAGGAAATTATGAAAATGGAAAAACAAGTGGTTATCGTGAAAATAAAGATGGTATTTTAAAATACGAAATTGAAAATAATCAATGTTATGAACTCGTGATGGGAGAAAGATATCCTTTAGAAACTTTATATGAAAATGATATTTATTTTCAACCTTCTTCTTTATATGCTCTTATAAAAAATATACCGGAAGAGGACTATGATGTGATTGAAAGTACAGATATTTCTTATATTTATACGTTAGAAGATAAAAAAATCACGGTTTATGTAACCAAAGAAAATAAAATAAAAAGAATTTTGATTCAAGAAGAAAGTAAAACTTATGAACTAGATTATACCTATTAATCTTGTTTATGACTATTTTTTCTTTTTTTTAAATTGTGCTATAATGAATTTAGGTGAAAAGACATTGAATTCAATTTATGGATATACAAGAAAAAAATTAGAAGAGTATTTTTTAAGTAAAGGAGAAAAAAAATTTAAAGCTTTACAAGTTTTTGAATGGTTATATATTCATAAAATAGAGAATATAGATTTATGGAGTAATTTAAAAAAAGAAGTAAGAGAAGAATTAAAAGAAGATTTTGTCGTTCAAACACCTAAAATTATCAAACAAGAAAGAGATACTTTAACAAGAAAGTATTTATTTGAATTAGAAGATCATAATCATATTGAAGCTGTTGTCATGTATCATGATTATGGTATTAGTTTATGTGTATCTAGTCAAGTTGGTTGTAATATGGGATGTGCTTTTTGTGAAAGTGGCCGACTTAAAAAGGTAAGAAATTTAGAAACTTATGAAATGGTTGGACAAATTATTGAAATTGAAAAAGAAATAAAAGATCGTATAGCAAGTGTTGTCATTATGGGTATTGGAGAACCTTTAGATAATTATGATCATGTAATGGATTTTATTCGTATTATAAATGATCCAAAAGGACTGGCATTAGGTATTCGTCATATTACTTTATCCACAAGTGGAATTGTTCCTAAAATTTATGATTTAATGAAGGAAAATATCCAAATTAACTTAGCTGTTTCTCTACATGCTCCAAATGATACAATAAGAAACCAAATTATGAAAGTCAATCAAGTGTATAATATTAGTCAACTTATACAAGCAATTCAGGACTATATTCATCATACTAATAGACGAGTGACCATAGAATATGTTATGCTTAAAGGGATAAATGATAGTGACTCTTGTGCAAAAGAGCTGGCTCATTTATTAAAAGGCATGAATATTTATGTAAATTTAATTCCCTATAATGAAACCAATCATATTGATTTATATAAAAGTGATGCAAAAACAATTCAACATTTTTGTAGTATATTAAAAGAAAATAAAATTAATGTAACAATACGAAAAGAATTTGGAAGCAAAATTTCTGCTGCTTGTGGGCAGTTAAGAAGCAAAGAGGTGGAGAAATGAAATCATTTTATTTAACAGATGCAGGAAGAGTAAGAAGCCACAATGAAGATAGTGTTACCATATTAAAAAATAATAATCAAGAATATCTTTTAATGGTTGCAGATGGAATGGGGGGACATCGTGCTGGAGAGGTTGCTTCTAGTATGGCTGTTACGCATTTTGGTAAAAGATTTAATGAAATGCCTTCTGTAGGTTCCAAGTTAGATGCTGTAAACTGGATGAATGATAATGCGAGTGAGGTTAATAATGAAATTATTGAATATGCTAAAAAAAATCCAGAAGCAACAGGACTTGGTACAACCCTTGTATTAGCTTTATTAACGAAAGAATATTTAATTTTTGGTAATATTGGAGATTCGACAGGTTATGTACTTAAAAATGATAAATTACATCAAGTAACAAAACCACACTCTTTAGTTAATTTATTAGTAGAAACAGGACAATTAACAGAAGAAGAAGCCAAGTATCATCCTAAAAAAAATGTTTTAATGAAAGCTTTAGGAGCTATGGAAAAAGTAGAATTGGATATTTTTGATGTTGATTTATCTGTTGATGCTATTTTACTATGTAGTGATGGACTTACCAATATGCTTAGCGATGAACAAATTGAACGTGTTTTAAATGATCCAGAATTAACGATTGAAGAAAAATTAAGTAAATTAATTCGTAAATGTAATGTTCGTGGAGGACAAGATAATGTCTCTATAGCTTATTTAGAAATTAAAGAAAGTGGTGAACAAGAATGATAATGAAGGGGCAAAAGATTAGTGATCGTTATCAAATTATCAAAAGTATTGGTGAAGGTGGAATGGCAAATGTTTATCTTGCCTATGATACCATATTAGATCGCAATGTTGCTATTAAATTATTAAGAGGAGATTTAGCTAGTGATGAAAAGTTTGTCCGTCGTTTTCAAAGAGAAGCTTTATCAGCAAGTAGTTTAAATCATCCTAATATTGTTGAGGTTTATGATGTTGGAGAAGATAGTGGAAATTACTATATCGTTATGGAATATATTGAAGGAAAACATCTAAAAGATTTATTAAAAAAACGAGGAAAATTAACAACGAGTGAAGTTGTGGATATCATGCTTCAAATTACGGATGGAATGAGTGTTGCCCATGACTCCTATATCATTCACCGTGATATTAAACCCCAAAATATTATGATTTTAGAAAATGGGTTAGTAAAAATTACAGATTTTGGTATTGCTATGGCGATGAATGCCACTCAACTTACCCAAACCAATTCGGTCATGGGAAGTGTTCATTATTTACCACCAGAACAAGCAAATGGTAAAGGAGCAAGCTTACAAAGTGATATTTATTCTATGGGAGTTGTGATGTATGAACTTTTAACAGGAAAACTTCCCTTTCGAGGAGATAACGCTGTAGAAATTGCCTTAAAACATTTAAAAGAACCAATGCCTGATATTAAAGAAGAATTGCCAAACTTACCAAATAGTATTTGTAATATTATTTTAAAAGCAACCGCTAAAAATCCTAAAAATCGTTATGCAGATGCTCGAGAAATGCATGAAGATTTAAAAACTTGTATGAATGATGAAAGAGCCAAAGAAGCAAAAATTACGTTTAAATATCCAGAAAATAATTTTGAAGATACGAAAGTAACAAAAATGTTAAAAGAAACAAAAAAAGAAAGTGAAGGTGAAGAACAAATAGCAAAACAAATTACGAAAAATGATTTAAAAAAACAAAACAAGTTATTAATTATTTTAGCATCTATTTTTACTGGACTTGTCGTAATTATTACTTGTTTAATTGTTTTAATACCAGTAATTACAACGGAAAAAGAAGCAACTGTTCCTGATGTTACTAATTTAACGATTCAAGAAGCTATTGTAAAATTACAAGAAGCTGGGTTTATTGTAAATGATGAACAAATGGAACAACCTTCTAGTGAGATTGAAGAAGGAAAAGTAATTAAAACCAATCCTGCTGCAAATAGTAAAAGAACAAGAAATACGGCTATTACTTTATTTGTTTCAGTTGGAGATGATCAAATAGCCATAGAAAACTATGTAGGTAAAAATTATTTAGAGGTTAAGGGCTATTTAGAAGCTTTAGGAATTAAAGTCTTTATAGAGAAAAAAGAAGTAGAAAATTATGAAGATGCTGTAGAAGGAGAAATTATTGAACAATCCGTAAAAGAAGGAGAAAAATTATCTTCTGGAGATGAAATTACTTTCTATACACCGAATATTAATAAATATCCAGACTTTACAGATGGTTCTTATACTTTAGAAGAAATCGAAAAATTCTGTACGGAAAATGGTTTAACTTTAAATAAAAAAGAAGTTGTTACTGATGAATACGAAGAAGGAACGATTCTTAGTCAAAGTCGTAAAAAAGGAGATACAATTCGTTCTGGAGTAACTTTAACGATTGAATATGCTGTTGGAGCTAGTCCACAAGAAGAATGTGATGATTTAGCTAAAGAATTAGGACAATGTTAGTCTATGCAAGGAAAAATCATTAAAATTATTAGTAATTTATGTACAGTAAAGACAAGTGTAGGCACTTATGATTGTATTCCTCGGGGAAAATTTCGTAAAGAAGCTATTGTTCCTTTAGTGGGAGATTATTGTCTTATTGATCCTGAAAATCATTATATTTTAGAAATATTACCACGAAAAAATGAACTTGCTCGTCCTATGATTGCCAATGTAGATGTTGCCTTAATTGTGACAAGTGTGAAACAACCCAATCTTTCTTTATCTTTATTAGATAAAATGATTAGTATTGTTTTATTAAATAAAATTACACCTATTTTATGTTTTACCAAATTCGATTTAGCAACAAAAGAGGAAAAACAAGAACTTAAAAAAATAATTCATTACTATAAAAAAATAGGATTTATAGTTACAGATAATAAACACTTAAAAAAATTAATGCCATACTTAAAAAAGAAAGTAGTAGTTATTACTGGTCAAACGGGAGCTGGTAAAAGTACATTCATAAATAAAATGGATAAAAATTTACATTTAAAAACGGATGAAATTTCTCAAAGTTTAGGAAGAGGAAAACATACGACTAGACATGTTGAACTCTTTTCTATTAAAAACTTTTATATTGCAGATACTCCTGGTTTTTCGAGTTTAGAGATTCAAAACAAAAGTAAAGAAGAAATTAGAGATAGTTTTGTGGAATTTCAAAACTATCCTTGTCCTTTTAAAAATTGTTTGCATGATAAAGAAAAAGATTGTGGAGTAAAAAGGGCAGTAGAGGAAAAGAAAATATTAAAAAGTCGTTATCAAAATTATTTAGAATTTATAAAGAATATATAAGGAGGTTCTATGAAAACATCAGTATCTTTTTTAAAAAGTCCTACGACTTATCAAAAAACAATAGAACAAATTTGTTCTTCGCAAGCTGATTTTATACATGTCGATGTTATGGACGGATTATTTGTTAATCAATGTACAAATTTTAATCAAGAAAAAATGGATATTTTAAAAAATGCTAAAAAAGCAAAAGAAATTCATCTTATGACTTTACACTTAAAAAAGTTTATTGATGTTTTTTCTTATGTTCAACCAGAAATGATTATATATGAATTTGAAGCAACGACGAATCATGAAAAAATGATAAAATACATTCAAGAAAAAAATTGTAAAGTAGGAATTGCTATTAGTCCTTTAACCAAATTAGAAGAGATTCATTCTCTTTTAAAAAAAGTCGATTTAGTATTAGTTATGGGTGTTATTCCTGGTTATGGAGGTCAAAAATTTATACAAGAGATGGCAAGTAGAGTAAAAGAACTTTATACAATACGAAAAGATAAAAAATTAAATTTCTTAATTAGTATGGATGGTGGAATTAATGATGAGACGATTATATTCGTTCGTCCTTATTTAGATCGAGTGGTAGCTGGTTCTTTTATTTGTAATAGTGCTAATTATAATCAACAATTAGATAGATTAAAACAATAAAAAAGATTTCAAATGGAAATCTTTTTTTAAGCTAATTTTTTTGCTTCTCTAGCCGTAATTAAAACGGTTTTACCATTAATGGTTTTCTTTTGTAAATTTGGTTTTTGTCTGCTTTTTGTTGCATTACAAGCTTTACTTCTTAAATTTACAGTTAAAGGTTTTTTGTTTGATATATTTTTAGCCATCTTAGCACCTCCAAATTTCTTTTTCTATAAAATTCTATCATTAAATATGCATTAAGTCAAACAATTATTCTTATTCTATTTATTCTTTTGATGGAATGAAAATGAACAAGATGCTTTAAAGTGTGAGGTTAGTGACTGAATTAAATTGAAAGCACCCATAAATGATATAAATATTAGTTTTTGAGATTAATTTCCCAATTTTATGGGATTTTTTTCTATTTTTAATATTTC
>CANRCV010000003.1 GCA_947629205.1 uncultured Bacilli bacterium | reverse complement strand
TACTCTTAATATTCCTACTTTAGTTTCTTTAACTTTTATTTCTGTTTTAATTAATTCTTGTTTCATATTTCCCCCTTAATCATTAAAATCATTTTATCATAAATTATTGAATATTAAAACTCGAACTTATCAAATAATTTAAAAAGTTCGAGTTTGGTATCAATCTTGGTGCCTCTGGCCGGACTCGAACCGGCACAGTATTACTACTACTGGATTTTGAGTCCAGCGCGTCTACCAATTTCACCACAGAGGCATAAATAAATTATAGCAACAATAATTTATTTTGTATACTAAAAAATTTATTTTTCTACTTCTTCCTCTTCTTTATAAATAGAGGTAAATAAGTCTTTTTCTTCTTCCTCATCCTTATGATATTCTAATAAATCAATACTTGGTAAATCCTCTATAGTAGCAAGTCCAAAATAATCTAAAAAATCACTTGTTGTTTTATATAAATTTGGTCTTCCTGGCATAGTACTCTTTCCAGCTTCTTTTAATAGTCCTTTGGCTACTAATCTTCTTATCATATGACTAGAAGAAACACCACGCATTTCATCTATTTCCACTCTTGTAATCGGTTGATTATAAGCAACTATTGCTAGTACCTCTAAAGCAGAAGGACTTAATAAGTGGTTTTCAGGATTTTCTACTAACTTTTTATAATACTCTTTATGTTCTTGTTTTGTCGTTAATTTAAAAGCATCTCCTAAATAACTAATACGAATACCTCGAGCATCATTTTCATATGTTTGCTTTAATTCTTTTAATAAAGATTTTGCTTCTTCTAAAGATATATCCATAATTTCACAAATCTTTTTTAAAGAAATTCCTTCATCTCCAACGACAAATAAAATACCTTCTAAAACACCTAATAAGTTCATTATACTCACCTACTCTCAACTAAAATATCTCCAAAATTTTTTTCTTGATAGATTGTAATTTCATCATCTTTATTCATTTGTAAAATAGCCAAAAAAGTGACAATAATATATTCTTTTGTTGTCTCTTCAAATAAATCTAAAAAATTCATTTTCTTTTGTTTTTTTAATCGTTCTTTAATAGATAAAATACTATCTTCAATACTTAATTCTTTTCTTGTAATTTTTGTATGTATGGGTTTTTGTTCATTTTTTCGTTCTTGAAAACTTAATAGTGCTTGAATTAAATCTTCTATCGTTACACTACCATCATTTTTTATAGCTTGATCACTAAATTCTTTTAAAGAAACGGGTTCTTTGGTAAAAAAGTCATTTCTTTTTTCTTCCATTTCTTTAAAAATTTCTGTCATATTTTTATATTTTTCATATTCTATAATTTTATTTTTTAATTCTTCTTCACTATTGATTTCAAATTCACTTTCTTCTTCTGTTTCTTCGGTGCTACCTACTAACATTTTACTTTTTAAATGAACCAAAGTAGCAGCCATGACTAAAAACTCACTAGCAATATCAATATTTAAATCTTGCATTTTTTCTATATAGTCTAAATATTTTTCAATTATTTCATGTGTATCTATTTCATAAATATCCATTTGGGTTGATTTGACCAAATGAAGTAATAAATCAAGTGGGCCATGAAAGTCATTTATATCAATTAAGTAATCCACTTGTATTCCCTCCTTTATTTACAAACAAAACCTCTTGCTTCCATTTCAAAGGCAACTACTTTAGAATGAGTATCTTTTTCATAATAGTAATGATTATTCAAATCCTTTACATTTGCTTTTTGTAAATCAAATGTTGTATTGACAACAAAGCGATTTTCTGTGTCAACAAAAAGAGAGGTTAATCCAGTTTGTTGATTTAAAAAAGTACTTTTTTCTTGCCATTCCACTTTTAAGTTTTCATAATTTGTATCCCCTAAAGAATAACGTATTTCTTCTTCAAAAGAAACTAATTGATCATTAGAAAACGTATACGTTAACGTATTATGATTATTTGTACAAGTTAATTTTTGTACACCTTCTTCATCCTTTTCGATTACTCTATAAGGATAATCATTTTCTGTTTTTTTCACAAAATACAATTGATTGACTAAAGAACTTGTACTTTCTTGTAAAGTATACTCTACATTGACATTTTCTCCTTTAGAAACAACAATATCTTCTAAACGAATTCTTTCCAGTAATGTTTGTTCTTTAGAATAAAGTTCTAAAAAATAGTTTTCTTTTTCAAAATAATATCTAGTATCTTGCTCATTTTGAACAGTAAATGATAATTGATTGTCTTGTAACTTAAAATTAGAAAGAACAATTTTCTCTTCTAAATGAACGGTTAAAGAGGAACTTAAAGTATAAAAAGACTCTTCTTGTTGTTTTTCACTATCTTGTTCTTTTTCTTGTTCTTGATTGTTTATCATACTATAATCGGGTTTTTCTTGTTTTCCTTTAATAAGGGTTACAATATTTGGTAAGAAAAAGATAAAACCTAAAATAAAAACAAATAAAATAAGCATGACAATAGAACTTTGATTTTCTGTATTCATTTCTCCAATTTTAGTAATGGATAATTCTTCCTCTTTGATTTGAACATTTTTAGAATTAAACTTGCTTTTTTCTTTTTTAGGCATCATTAAGACTCCCTTCATTCTTTCAAAAAGTATTATATCATGATAAGGTTTCTTTTTTCAATCTTTAACCTCAATAAAGAAAGGTTAAAACCATATCCAAAAGAATAAAATAATTACAGATTAGATTTGCATATGTTAAATACTTTTTCGAAATAGAAATTGGTTTTGTCATTTTTAAGAAACAGAATGTAAATAGTAATGGTAAAAAATATCTTCCTTGAACTCCTATAACAATTGGTGATCCTTCATAAGTACTTGCAAGATACATTGCAATTAAAATTAAAACACTTACAAAGGCAAAAACCATAAACACAAATAGACATTGCCACCATGTTCCTTCTTTATTTTTTTCTTCCGTAAAATAAGCCAAGGCATTAATAAGAAGAAGAAGAAAACTAATAAGAGCAAAAGGAACGACTTGCATATGACATAAAAATTCTCCACCAAAAATATTAATTAAATAATCATAACCATTTATAAATAAAGTATTTAAAAGGACCATCATAAAACGTATTGGTTGGGTATAAATCCAAGCATTTGTTGCAACTGCTGTTTCTGTAGAAACTGTTTTATAATGAGCTGCAGCAAGACTTAATAACTCTCGCCATCCAAAATTAAAGGAAGCTCCCAATACTACTAATAAACCTTTACATAAATATTCCATTTTTCTATTTTTAAAACACTCTTTAGGTAAGAAAAAGATAAAAATAATTAAAGGCATATAAGCAATTTTTGCTAATGATGTAGCCATGGTTAAAAGAGTAAGTATTCCAACATCCCATTTGTTGAGTACTTTTTTTTCTTTTCGTTTTTTTAAGATAAAACTAAATAGTAAGAAAACATAAACAATAGTGGTTGCATCAGCAGAAAAAGAGGCACTATAAGATAAAAATACGGGAGATAATAAGCAAGTAAAAGCAAAAAATTTTCCTTCTGGTAACCACTTTATTCCTAAAGCAGCTAAACAAACACAAAAAATGACACTAAAAATACGTCCAAGAATTCCACAAACGTAAGGATTACCTCCAAAAAGTTTAGATACCCAAATACCAAGAATATGGGGAATATAATTTATGAAAGAATAATTTCCCGCACTATTGGATAGAACAACTTCTTCATCACTATTTTCAATTGTAGAAATACTTTTCATATCCTCATATGTCTTATATTCTGGTAATTTAGAGAGATCCGTATAAATCGTATCATAAACACTTTTTGAAAATAAACTAGCTCTTTGTCCATCCACATAGGAAGCAACAAAATGTCCATTACTCATTTCATAAGCACGCAAGTAATGCGCTACCTCATCACTTTGGACAAATAATGGCATCACAATTAAATAACAAGCTCCAAGTAGCAAACCTACCAATAAATAAATTTTATGGAGATTTTCTTTTTTACCATGACTTGCAATCCATACCGCAAGTCCTACTAATAAAAGAGTGATCCCTCCTCGTATATAAAAAGAGGTATTATATTTTCCTATTTCTTGAATTCCATCCATTAAAAATTGAAAATGTAAGTTTTTGATATAGAAACCAAACGTAAAAAGTAATAAAAAACCTACAATACCAAGAGCAATCCAATTCTTTTTATTTTCTTTCATTTTTTGCATCCTCCTTATAAACCTCATAACATTTTACATAATAATGCATAATCATGTTCGTTATCTTTTTTGGCCAAAACTTTTGAAACATCATAGTATCCTCTTTTTGTCTCGTTTGATTCTTTATCCACATCGCAGTTGTTGCACCCTCATGAATACGAAAAGAAATCAATTTTCTTGGAATATAACGAACTTTTCCTTTTAACTCAAATATTTTTAAAAAAGTATCCCAATCTAAAGCAAATCTTAAATCACTTGTAAAAATTGGATTGGGTATTAATTTTTTATTATAAGTAGCAGAAGGACAACAAATACTACTACCAAAAGCTAATGTTAATTTTCTTATCCATCTAATATTTGAAAATCCAGGTATACGTAATGGACTTTTTAAAATTCTTTTAATCACTAAGTTTTTATCACTTATTTTTTTACCTTGTTTTAAAAAATAATTTTCCGTAAATAGCATCATTTCTTTCCCCGTATAATTATTTAAAATATTTTCGGCATAATAAGGATCATACACATCATCTTGATGAGCAATGGTTACTAATTCGGTTTTAGCCTTTTGCATACCAAAATTCCAATCTTCTTCAATATCACTTTTTCCATCACGATAATAGAGTTCTAGATTATATTTTTTAGCTAAAGAATCAATTTTTTTATTTTTAGTAGAAGAAACCATAATAACATTTGTTTTTATACTTTGATTTATTATAGAGTGAATACATTCTTCTAAATAAGGAGACTCTTTATAAGCACAAATGGCAAAAGTATGATATTTTTTAGGATTTTTTAAATAAATATTTTCTTTTTCTTTAAATACCCAAAGACGACTAAAAAGAAAATTATAAGGAACTGTAATAAAAAGGGTTAAAATGGGAGCAATCAAAGTAGATATATTTAAAATATCAACAAATAAATACATACAAAATAAATTTAAAAGATAACTACTTCCATAAACAATATAATATTTAAAAATAAAACGTTGATTATAAATTTTCTTTTGAAACACCCATGATCGATTTAATAAAAAACCAACAATAGAACTTAAAAAATAAGCAATTGTAGTAGCAAGTAAATAATGTACTTTTAAAAATAGTAAGCTATAATAAAAGAACCAAGAACTAAAGGTATTAATACATCCAACAATACCAAATTTTATAAATTGAACAATATATTTCATTTTTGTTTTCATTCTCTTATGTCCTCATAAATATCCACCCAATTAAAAACGACATCTTGAGGGATATTATAATATTCTTTCATCCAATAAGTAATTGATGGTTCTTCATATCCTCTTGCTACTCCAAAACCAGAATCTTTTGATTTATATAACGTTATTTCTTTATCTGTAGTATTGGAATGTTTTATAAGAATTTCATGATTTAATTTTTCTATATTATAATTATTTAAATAACCATTGTAGTTAATATTAAAAGATAGAGCACTTAGAGTACCTAAAGGAAATAGGAAAAGAATAAAAACCACATAGACCATCATTCTTGCCTCTTTTAAAAGTTCAACTGTAAATATAGCAATCAATAAAAAGAGAAAGAAAATAAAGGGTAAAGCTGTTCTTCCTCCAATAACGGGAGATACTACTAAACAAAACATCGAACCACACCCAGTTATAGCTAGTATAGGAATACTTAACTTTTTAAAATGAAAACCATAAATGAGCATCCATATTCCCATATAAAGTATCCAAACAATTCCATAAAGAACTCCAATAATTTTAAATTGTTTTTGTAAGAAAACACAAATAACACTTAAAAGTATAAATAAAAGGATAGATACAACCGTCTTTTTAGGATTTATCTTAAATTCTTTACGATATTTAAATAAGCAAAGTAAGAAAAGAATAGTTAAAATCATCATAAAAATCGTCATTTGCGAACGGAAAATCACTAAAAGTAATGATGGTAAATTTTTAAATACTTTTCCAAATAAACTTAAAGAGGCAAACTCTACATTCGTATCTAATCGTGCATAATTTCCGGGAGCAAGCATTAAAAGAGCAAAACTGGCAAGACAAACTACAATATTGGGTATATCTAACTTTTTATATTGCTTCCATTCTTTACCATGATAAAATAAAATATACAAAATTAAAAAGGTAAGCATAGCGACACTAATTTGTTCTTGTGAAAAAGTAGCAAAGAAATTTAAAATTAATAAAATAGGTACATAAAGAAAGTAATTTACTTTTTCCTTATTCTTAATCTTATCAGTTAGTTTCATATATAGATAGATAAATAGAAATAAAGGTAATAATGGCCATATATATAAAATAGATGCCGAAGCCCAATAAATACCATGACGTAAGAAAGTCATATCAATTAAACCATATAAAATCATTAATACTATAGGAACAAAAATACTTTTTTTCTTTGTAACTTGTTCTACAATTTTAAAAATAAAATAAAAAATGAAAGTAAGAACAACACTTTGTAATGCAAAATAAATACCTGCTCCAAATTTAAGTAAAGGAATTAAAATAAGAGCCGCCCATAAAATTCTTCCACCCCAAGTCATATAAATCATTTTACACCAAGACCATAATTGAGACAACGTATAATTTGTTCCAATCACATCCAATGAATTTTGACCATAACTTAAGGAAGCATTACCAAAATCATCATAGTATAAACCAATTAAATGATGCATAAAAAACAAAAGAAGAAAAATAATAATAAATAAGAAAAGGTAAGGAAGACTATCCTTCATTTTTTTACTTTGTTTTTGTAAAAAGTTTTCAAATTGTTCGATTTTTTTTGTCATCATCTAGTACCTCCGCTATTATATATCTTGGTCTTTGTTTTGTTTCACTATAAATTTTACCAATATATTCTCCTATAATTCCAATGCAAAAGATTTGGAATCCTCCAAAGAAAGAAATCAGTGAAACAATCGTGGTCCAACCTTGAACATTTCCCGTAATAAAATGACCAATTACAACATAAAGTAAGAAAAGAAAACTAATAAAAGCAATAGTAAAACCACATATGGTAATAATTCTTAAAGGTTTTACACTAAAAGATAAAATTCCTTCCAAAGCAAAACTAAGCATTTTCTTTAATGGATATTTACTTTCTCCAGCAAATCTTTCTTTTCGTTCATAATATACTTTACTACTTTGAAATCCTATTAAAGGAATAATTCCTCTTAAAAATAAATTAACTTCTTTATACTTTTCTAGTTCCATTATAGTTCTTTTACTCATTAATCGATAATCCGCATGGTTATAAACAACATCTACTCCTAAGAATTTCATAAATTTATAAAAACCTTGAGCAGTGGTTCTTTTAAAGAAAGAATCTTTCTTACGATTATTGCGAACACCATAAACAATATCAGCACCTTTATTGTATTCTTGAATCATCTCATCCATAACCTCTATATCATCTTGTAAATCTGCATCCATAGAAATGACTATATCCGCTTTTTCCTTAGCAGTCATAAGTCCTGCTAAAAGAGCATTTTGATGTCCTCTATTTCTTGATAAATTAACACCTAAAACAAGATCATTTTCCTTATGCAATTGTTTAATCATATCCCAAGTTTTATCATTGCTTCCATCATTTACAAATAACATCTTACTACTTTTAGTAATGAAACCATCTTCCATCATATTTTTTAATTTCTTTGTTAATCTTTTACATGTTTCTGGTAATACTTGTTCTTCATTATAGCAAGGAATAACTACATATAAACTATTTTTCACTTTTACCACATCACTTTATATTTTTATTATACCACGTATAACATAACATGCAAAAAAAATGAAGCAAATTTATTTTGCTTCACTTTATTTATTATTTATTTCTTAAGCATTTTTCTTAAATACATAACATGCAGATACTAAAGCAAGTACACCAACAAGACCTAATGCTATTGAATCACCAGTTCCAGGTACTGGATCTGGTGTAGGTGTAGGTGTTGGAGTTGGTTCTGGTTCAGGTTTAATAACGATATTACCATTTTCATCTTTGTGAAGAAGATACAGAATATGAAAAATCAAAAGAAAAACAAACCAATTAAAAAAGCAGATCATTGCTTTTTTAATTTTTCTATTTCTTTTATAAATGGAACAGCTCCATAGCGTCCATTTCTATAACCTTTTTCTATATTTTCTCCTTTTCGAACAGGAAAGGAATCAAGTGGAAATAAATCCGAAATACTTGTTTCATAGTCTTTTTCCGTAAACCAAATTTGATCTCTTCGTAATAAATCAAAATTAAATAAATTTGTAGCATGTGTCGTAAAAATCAATTATCAATTTTATTTTTCTTTCATAATTTTTATAGTTCTTTGTATTCCTTCTTCAATATGAATTAATGGAACAAATCCTAACTCTTTTAACTTGCTACCATCCAAAATTGCTTTAGTTGCTGTTGAATAGCCCTTCCTTTCAATTTCGTTTGGCAATTCAAATATTACTTTTTTTCCTACACTTTCTGCAATTAATTGTGCTAAATCTTTTAATAAAATATTGGATTGTTCATCTGCAATATTATAAGCCTCTCCATTTTTTCCTTTTGAGATTATTAATAAAATTGCAGAAACTACATCACCAACGTAAGTATAAGAAAAAAATTGTTTACCTTCACTTTTTAATATTATATCTTCATCATTTATAGCTTTATTCAAAAATTGTGAAAGAGCTTTACTATCTTCTTTTAATAATGTTGGTCCATAAACTCTAGATATTCTAGCTATACTAATATCTAAATCATACTTTTCTATATAGGCTTGACATAAAGCTTCCCCTAATCTTTTACTTTCGGGATATCCTGCTCTTAAAGTATTACAATCAATATAACCTAAATCAGTTTCCTTATAAGCATCTATATTATTTAAATTTTCGCCATAAATTTCTACAGATGATAAAAAAATAAATTTTTTTATTTTTTTATCTACTGCTAAGTTCAATAAATTATACAATCCTATTACGTTAGTAATAATAGTTCCAACTGGATCAGTACTATAAGCAAGTGGATGTGTATTGCTAGCTCCATCAATAATAAAATCTATAGTATCATTCAATTTAATTTTATTATTGATATCCATTTCGTATATTTTAAATGTTGAATAATTTAAATACTCTTTAAACCTATTTTCTAAACTATTTTTATTTCTTCCAATTGCAATAATAGTACAATTTAAATTTTTAATTTTATTTAAATACATTATTTCATCAATGAAATAACTACCTATTAAACCCCTAGCGCCAGCGACTAATATGGTTTTATTTTGAAAAAAATTCCAATCATAATCAAGTTTACTTATTTGCCCTAAATTTTCTAAATATAATTTATTACTAATCATAATTACCTCTTAATATAATCCAAATTTGTTTCTAATAAAGATTTAACTAATTCTATATCTTCAACAGTTGTAACTTTTATATTTCGTTCAGATCCTTTTGAAAAATAAATTGTTTCTCCTAATTCATTCATAAGAGTACAAGTTGCAGTTGTAGAAGTTATATTTTTCTTTTCTGCTTCTTTATAAGCCCACAAAAGTTTATCTAAAGAATATGTATGAGGTGTTTGTGTTCTATATAATTCTTCTCTTGGTATGTGTACATTAGAACTAATACCATCTTGGCTTTTAAAAATTGCTTCAATACAAGGAATAGCCGCAACTGCTGATCCATATTTTTTATATATAACTAAACTATCTGTAATAATTTCTTGACTTACGAGTGGTCTATTTCCATCATGAATTAAGATTACATCATCTTTTTTACAATGTTTTTCTAACTCAATAATTCCATTTTTAATTGATTCAGTACCTGTTTTTCCACCAGAGACCACCCATTTTAATTTAGTAATATTATACTGTTTGGCATATGCTTTCAATACCTCATGCCATCCATCCAAACATACAACTAAAATAGCATCAATACTTGGATGTTTTTCAAATACCTCCATTGTATAAACAATTAAAGGTTTATTATTAATTGTTAAAAATTGCTTAGGAATATCTTGATGTGTCCTGCTTCCATTTCCAGCAGCTGTTAATATAACTATGTTCATAATTCACCTATAATTAATTTAAAATTAATTATTCCCTTCTGTTAATTTCTAAATTATAACTATATTTAGTATAAAATCAATATCAGTAACAAACACAATAACTTTATTAATTTAATTATAGCATATTTATTAAAATGTGACAAAATTTAATTATCTGTCATTTTTTAATTTTTTATTTAAGTTTGACTTTTAATAGTTACTACATAATTTAAGAATTCAATATTAATATAAATATCTTATATTCAAATACTATTTTTTTAATTAATTAATCATGTAACTTATACTTTCCTTTTTTACTTAAAATAATATATAATAGAATTAAAGATTAGGTGATTAATTATTATGAATCAAATACAACAACATCAATTGAATATGGCAAAAGAAGTTGATCGAATATGCAAAAAGTATAACCTTCGATATAGTATTGCAGGTGGCACACTATTAGGTGCCATACGTCATCAAGGATTCATTCCTTGGGATGATGATCTTGATATTAGTATGCCTCGTGAAGATTATGATAAATTTATTAAAATTGCTCAACAAGAATTAGGGAAAAAATATTTTCTTCAAACTTGGGATACTGATAAAAATTTTGTATTCCCATTTGCAAAAATCAGAGAAAATAATACTCTTTATTTAGAAGAAATATCAAAAAATGTTGATATACATCATGGTATCTTTATTGATATATTTCCTATTGATCAATTAAGTAATAATACTTTTTTAAACAAAATTATTATTAAAAAAGTAATTATTTTAAGAATGATTCTTTTAATCAAAAAAAAATATATTCTTGAATCACAAACAATTATAAAAAAAATATTGTTAAAAATTTTAAAATTCCTTTCGTTCTTTATATCAACTAATAAAATAATAAAAAAAATAAACAAAATACAATATAAATATTATGGGAAAAATACTTTCTATATTACCCATTTTGCTGACGTTTATTTTAATAAAATGATAATTGATGCAAGTTTAATGACCGAATTTATACCCTTACAATTTGAAAATACAACATTAATGGGTTTAAAAGGATATGATAAATATTTAAAATTTTTTTATGGAGATTATATGACTCCTCCACCCGTTGATAAAAGAGAAAATAGACATGGTATCATAGAAATAAAATTCAATGATTAAATGTCTATTGTTTTTTAATTATATTACATATTTTTTCTACATCTTCTAAAGATAAATTAGCATACATTGGTAAAGTTAAAACTCTATTAGCAATATCCTTTGCAATAGGTGTTAAAGTAGAATCATATTGTTTATTATAGCAATCGTAATCACTAACTAAAGGATAAAAATATTTTCTGGTAAATATGTCATTTTCAGCTAGTTTTTCATATAATTGATCTCTTGTTAAACCATACTCATCTTCAATAATAATTGGAAAATATGCATAATTTTTTTCAACATTTTCTTTTAAAATATTTAATTTGATACCTTTCGCATCTTTTAATAACTCTATATATTTTTCATATACTTTTTTTCTTTTTGCTATTTCTTCATTTATATGCCTTAAATTACATAATCCCATAGCGGCTTGAAATTCATTCATTTTAGCATTTATTCCTATGTTAGAAACATGCTCTTCATCGACAATACCAAAATTTTTCAACTCTCCAAAATTTTGATACCACTCTTTATTAGAATAAGCAAGAGCACCACCTTCTATTGTATTATAAACTTTTGTAGCATGAAAACTAAACATGGAAATATCTCCAAAATTTGCAATAGGTATACCATTATATTTAACTCCAAAAGCATGAGCAGCATCATATATAACTTTAAGGTTATGTTTTTTTGCAATGTCTTCTATTTTTTCTACATTACATGGATTACCATATACATGTACTGCCACAATAGCACAAGTCTTATCAGTAATTAAATCTTCAATTTTATTAGCATCTATTGTGTAATCTTCTTGATTAATATCACAAAAAACAGGAGTAAGTCCATTTTCTACAATAGCATGTGTTGTAGATGCAAATGTAAAAGGAGTTGTAATAACCTCACCTTTTAAATTTAAAAATTTAAGAGCACTATATAAAGCCATATGGCCATTACAAAATAAAGATATATTGTTTACACCAAGATAATCACATAATTTTTCTTCTAATAAATTATGTTTTTTACCGTTGTTCGTTAACCATTTTGTATCAAATAATTCTTTTATTTCTTCACAATATTCTTCATAACTTGGCATAGAAGATTGTGTAACTAAAATTTTTGACATTATTATCACTTCTTTCTTGTCCTTTTTTCAAATTCAATTATTTTATCACAAATGTATTTCATATCTGTTTTACTATATCTTTGATCACAAGGTAAAGGTAAAATATTATGCACATATTTATATTCAATAGAATCTTTTGAAACTATATTTAAAACATTAGGCCATAAAATAGGAATATATATTTTATTTTCTAATAAAAATTTTTTTAATTCTACAGCATCTTCTAAATATAATGGGTACATATAAGCACCTTTAACTTTTTTTAATTTCAAAATATTTTTATTCTTTAAATTTTTATATAAAAAGTTAAAATTTTTAGTTCTAATAGTTCTTACTTTACAAAAATCAATTGCATTTAAAAGATTATTAGTTAACTTTGACATTTTTAACATAGGCATATTCTCAAAATTTTCTTCTAAATTTTGAAAAACTGTATAAAAAGCTGCTGCATTTTCTTCAAATCTGCCAAGTAAAGCTGACATACGATTATTAGATTTATCAACCTTTAATTGATTATAGTAACTTGCATCATTCGTAGATACCCCCCCCCGTCGGGGACTCCAAAAAATTTACGAAAAGAATAAAGAGTATCAACATTTTTTAAAGGCTTATCAAAAAAAGCTTGCGTATTATCTAAAATTATATTTTTATATTGTGATTTTAATTTGCCTTGCATTTTTTTCGTTAATTGACCATAGTAATTTACTACAAAAAGATATTCACCAGTTCTTAATTTAATATTATTCTCAGGAGTAAAATCCATTTTAATATGATAGAAAGTTATATCTATATTATTTTTTTGTAATAAATTTACAATTGAATCACACAAATAATAGGGCACAGCCATTTTTTTTATATTCTTTACTTTAATTATATAAGCCAATGCATTACGACAACTATTAAATAATAATAAATTATTTTTAAATTTTTTATTTCTATCTTTATAAAGATCTAATTCTAAAAATCCACCAATTTCTTTCATTTTACTCCTTACTATTTTTTATTAATTTATAATCATTTAAATATTCTTTTACCTTTTCTTTTCCATTAAACATTAATAAATCAATTATAGATAAATAGGGTACAAAGTCATTTTTAAATTGAGTATATGGAATAATATTTGTTTCAATAAAACTTAATTTTATTCCATGTTCCAAAAATGTTTTACTATCATACATATCTTGACCACCAATTGCATTTATGTATTCTTTAGCATCTAAAATTTCACAAATATGTATAACTTTATCTTTGCCTTTTAAGTCATTATTTTTTTGTAAAGTAGAAGAAACAATAATTTCAGTATTAATATCTAAAAACGCACATAATTTTCTTAATGAATTTTCTAAATATTTTGCTAAATTATTTTCTGAATATAATATAATATCTTGTATTATGGGAAATACTTCATTATAAAAAGGTGCTTTACTATAACTCATCTGCAAAGAATTTATTAATTTTTTCTTCCACACTGCATTACTATTTAATTTAATCTCATTAATTTTTTTATTTGGACTAGCTCCATCTAATTGTAAAGAAAAATAACTTGGATTCCCATTGACTAAAATACGATTACGATTAATCCATCCCCCTTTAATATAGTTAACATCATCATATATAATATATTTGTCAACTGCATTAATTAATTGCCAATAACCAATGTATGGGAAAAAATATGGCTGCATAATTCCTAATTTCATTTTTTTTCACCTCGATTTTTAATAAATCTTCTCCATAAAATTTTACAACAAGTAATTGGAAAAACTAAATTTATTCTTAAACGATATTTTTTAGGGCATAATCTTTTAAAGTCCTTTATTTCTTTAAAATTTCCATGTAATAAATTATAAACAATTCCTAAAGTATATCGTTCTTTTATTTTGTTATAAAAACTATATTTTTCATTATAAAATTTTTCTTCTTCTAAATATATTTTTAAATATCGTAATTGAATTTCATTTATTTTATGACTTGAATTAAAATTTGAATTTCCATCATTATTTCTAATTCTATATACCATCATTCCCTCATTCATCACATATATTTTACCAATAAAACATAAGTAATCGCACATTTGAGAATCACTAATAGTACTATCCAAGCTATGTAAATAAATAATATCTTTTTTCCATTTTTCATTTAAATATAAGTTTTTATGAATAGTAGATGAAAATGAAAAAGTCTTTTCATTTTTAATTAAATCATCTAATCCATCAATAATCATATCTTCATTTAATTTTTTAGGAAAATACCCTACTACAACATTGTTTTTTCTTCCTTCTTGAGTATGCGAAACTCCAATATATTCTGTGTGTTTTTCTAAAAAATCAATTTGTTTTTGGATTTTATTTTTATCGCACCAATAATCATCACCTTCTAAAAAGGTAACATATTTACCTTTACATTTTGAATATGCATCTAATAAATTATTATTAGCTCCTAAATTTTTTTCTCTTTTTAAAAGTTTAATTATTTTGGGATACTTTGTTGCATATTCTTCCATAATTTCCAGCGTTTTATCTGGCGAACAATCATCAGCTAAAAGTAATTCATATTTGTATTCTGTTTTTTGGCTCAAAACGCTTTCTATGGCTTCTCGAATATATTTTTCTTGTTTATATGAGATTATAATTACGCTTAAAATAGGTTCAAATTTCATTTAACCCTCCCTAATATAAAATTTATTATTTTGTTTTTTCTATATAAACACTATATAATAAATTATAACATTTTGTTGCATAAAATAAAAGGCAAATAATTAATTTAAACTCAAACTTGCTAATTTTCATTTAGATTTGATTTTAAATTATTTGCCTTCAAAAATATAAACATTTAATCTATTATTTTACTAATATAATACCAAATTTTTTTATATATATTTAAATTCTTTTTTTGATAAAATAAAATTAATTTATCTACAATTTTCAAATAAACCTTTTCTACTGTTTCTTGTCTAATTAGATCAATAATAACACATACAATAAATACTCCTATTATTGAAATAATAGCATGTAAAAATAAAAATGGAGAATTAACATAATTTAAATTATTTAATATACCCCCCCCCCACAAGTATGGACGTAGTAAAAAATTATCATGAATTAAATAAATTCCTAAAGTTGTACTAGCAATTTTATTAATAATTTTACTTGTAAAGGGTTTTAATTTTAAGAAGAATATAAATAGTTCAATTCCTATTAACAAAGTAAATGGACTATTTAAAGAACTAAAATAGGCATTATTAACTATAAAAATAGTTAAATTGAATTTATGACCTAAAAATATAAACAAAATACTTGATAATATAACCATAAAATTAATTATCGAAGCTTTTAAAAAATATCTTTTAGGAGAATTTTGAACTTGTAAAAATTTTCTCATATACCCTGCTACAAAATATAAATAAATAAACCCAACAAAACTTGTATTATTAAGACTTGCAAAAATGAATATAGGTAAAACTGAATATAAAATAAATCCTATGATAAGCATTTTTTGATATGATTCTTTGCTAATATTTTTAATGATAATATTTAATACTGGTGAAATTATCATTAGCATTATATAATCTGTTATAAACCAATTTTGATCATATATAATTGGAATGGTTGATTTTAATATTACTGTAAAATCAATAGGAATAGTTGGGGTTAAAATTGTATTAAATAATATTCCTATTACAAGTAAATAAAACCATGCCTCACCTATTAATTTAATTAATTTTTTAATAGAAAATTTTGTTTCACACATAAAAAATCCAGAAATTAAAATAAAACAAACGACTCCTAATTTCCCACCTAATACTAAAAAACCAATTAAATATTGATTGAACGAATATGGCATATTTTCAATAACAAAACCATGCCCAGCATAGTGGTGAGCAATAATTAAAATTATACTAATAATTCTTAATAATTCTAAATTTGAATTACGCTTTTTTTCAGTAGTACTCATTTTTTAATGATTCCTCTTTTTATGTCTTTTCTTCCATAATACAATATAGACTAATTTGTATAATTTTAATTTATATAATAAAAAACTGATAAATAATTTAAAATCAAAATACTTAAACTTAATTTTTTTAAACAAAGATAAAATTATTTTATTGTTTAAAAATGATTCTATGTTTTCTTTTCCCTTGTTATAATCGTTACAATTTGTTTCATTTAAAACGATAATTGGTAATCTTCTTAAGAAAAATAAACTTAAATATTCCTCCCACTTTTCAAGTTGACTATTCACACAAATTTTTTTAATTGGTTCATAATAGTCAAGCACATCCTTAACTTCATTTTCACGATAACTGCTTGTTGTTAATGGATTCATATTTAACTGATAATAATACAGTTTTTCATTAAAATATCTATATTTGGTTATTTTAGATGTATATAGAATATGATATAACAAATCTTCCCCATGATTTTCAACTGAATATTTAAATTTATATTTATCTATAATTTCTCTAGGATATATTTTATTCCATGTATTATTAGCAATTTGATGTCCAAATTGCCCTCTTAAATACTTATAAACACCATTTTTTTCTTCAAAATAACCACTTTTATATTTATCTGGAATTAAATAGTGCATAAATTTATCATAATTCATTACATACGCATTAAAGATTAATAATTCAAATCCTCCTTCTTGGATTATTGGAATTATTTTTTCAAAAAAATCTGCACTATAATAATCATCACAATCTCCTATGGTAAGATATTTTCCATGTGAATGCTCAACACCTACATTTCGAGTATCACATAATCCAGTATGTGGTTTATCAACAACTATAATATTAGGATATTTTTTAGAATATTCATTCAATACTTTTAATGTATTATCTTCTGAGCCATCATTTACTAATACTAATTCATAGTCTTTGTATTCTTGATTTTCTAAAGACTCTATTAAATTCCCAACTACCTTTTCACCATTATAAATTGGGCAAATAATGGATAATAATATTTCACTATTTTTTTTCATATTAAAAATCCTTTCTTTTACTTTTTATACTTTTTCTTATTCTTTCAAAAAGTATATAGGTATTAAAGTCTTTTTAAAAAAATATTGAATATTATTTATTTCAGTATTAAGGAAATTAAAATCTAGTCTATAGCCCCCCCCCCGATCAATTTTATGAGCTATTTTCCATTTTATACAATAGTAAAAATTATAAATTTTTAATTTATAAAATAGATAACAAATAAATAATTTTAAATCTATATTTCGTAAATTTATATTAGTAAAAACTTTTTTCATTTTTTCATTGCATAAGTATTTTTTTATATTTAGTTTACCTTGATAGTAATCTTTATTATTAACTTCATTTTGTACAATACCTGGAAATCTCCTTAGAAAAAATAAAGATAAATATTGCGTTTTTATATTTTCAGTTTTACATATTTTTTCTAATAATTCATAATATTTTAAATTTTCTTCTAAACAGTTTTCAAAATAATTTCTATTTTTATTTACAATCATATTTAGCATATAATTGTAAAGTTTAATATTTAAATATTTATATTTTTCAATTTTAGATACATAGCAAATATTAAATATCAAATCTTCTCCTGTTTTTTTGTCTTTTTCAAACCAAATATTATTTTCTTTTATAATTTTAGATAAGTATATTTTATTCCAAGGCACATTTCCAATTCTATAACAAAATTCACCTTGTAAATATTTTTCTACTCCATGTTTTTCAATAAAAGAACCACTAGAATATTTTTCAGAAATTTCAGCATATAAATACTTTTCGTGATTCATTACATTTGCATTAAAAACAAGCATTTCAAAATCTTCCTTTTTAATTTCTGGAATTATTTTTTCAAAAAAATCTATTGTATAAGTATCATCTGCATCAGCAAATGCAATATATTTTCCTTTGGCAATTTTTAGTCCTTCGTTTCTAGTATCTCCAACGCCCGTATTTTTTTTATTTATTAAAACAATGTTACTATATTGTTTGGCATAATTTTGAATGACATCCCATGTATTATCTTCTGATCCATCATTTATCAATATCAATTCATAGTCTTTGTATTCTTGATTTTCTAAAGATTCAATTAAATTTCCAACAACTTTTTCACCATTATAAATAGGACAAATAATGGACAATAATAATTTGCTATTTTTTTTCATTTTAATCCACTTATTCCTTCCTAATACATTTTAACATTTCATCTTTATTCTTTTAAACATTGTATCAAAAAAACGAATTAAAGTCTATTTGTTTGGCATTCCTTTTTTTATTTTATTTCATAAAATAACCATAATTCGTTATTTTTCCATTTATGTTTTTATTATAATGATGTTTATAATTTAATTTAAAATATGGAGCGCTATTTATTATATTTTTATATTCCAATTTATTGTATTCTAAAGAAAATTTTGATGTTAAAAGATACATGTTTTTATTTTCAATCGTTTCTAAATCCATAATTTTTCTACAATTTTCTAAATTATCATAAGCAATATTTAAAATATAATCAATTAAGAAATAATTAATAAGATATTTATTTTTTTTGTGATATTCTAAAAAAAACTCATACAAAAAATCAAATAAATTATTAGGACAACCTCCCATAAAAAAGCCTGTACAATGTAAGTTGCTTTCTTCATCTAAAATAGTACTATTAAATATTTTGTTGTCAAACTCTTTAAATATATTTTTAGTAAAATACATTGTAGCATCAACCCAAATACCGCCATGTTCCTTTAATAATCCCGCTCTTAAAATATCCGAAAAATGTGTAAGAGTAATAGTTTTATTTTCTAATTTATCTAAAATAAATTGAGGTATTTTTATATAAGATTGATAATTTTCTTTTGTTAATAAAATAACTTGATATTCACCAGCATTTTTTTTAATACTTTCTATACATTTTTGAACTAATAAAGGAGCACTATCAAAGCCTTGATACCAAAAACACCAAATGATTTTTTCACCTTTTTGAGTTATCATAGTTTTATGACGATATTTATCAATCAAATAATCAAAATTAGTCACTAAATAATGATTTATATATTTATACCTTTTTTGATGTAATGAATCCATTCTATTTTGTAAAAATGGAATCATTGAAAATTCACATAAAAAATTTAAATTTGCTATTTTAAAACCAAAATACTTTAAATTAATAAAATACTCTTTTATCATTTGGAATATTTTATTAAATATTTTTTTAAGCATACTTTCACCTACTCTATTTACTTTTTAATTAATTAATAATTTTATAAACATAACTCCAAAATTTATTTAAATTTTTCTTTTGATAAAATAATATAAATTTATCTACTATTTTCAAATAAATTTTTTCTATTGTTTTTTGACGTATTAAATCAATAATGGCACAAATAATATATACTATACTTATGCAAATCATAGCATGGATAATTAATAAATTGGAATTAAAGTATATTTTATTATTAAATATACCCCCCCCCCATAAGAAATTTCTCATTAAAAAATGATCATGAATAAGATAAATTCCTAATGTTGTACTAGCAATTTCATTTACAATTTTGTTAGAAAAAGGTTTTAATTTTAAGAACGCAATTAATAACTCTAAACCTACAAGCAACGTCAATGGACTAATTAAAGAATTAAAATATATACTATTATTAATTAATATAGGCATATGTAAATAATTTCCTAAAAATACATTTCCTACTTTAAGGGTAAATAGTATTATTAAAAATAGAAATGATAATAAAAAATTTTTTTTACTATTTTGATTCAATTGAATATGCTTTTTCAAATATCCAGAAATAAAATACAATACTATAAACCATAATATACTATTTATATTTAAATCTGCATAAAAAAGACTTGGAATTATTGAACATATTAGAACTCCAACAAACAAAATCTTTTTATAAAATTCTTTATTAATTTGTTGAATAATTATATTCAATAAAGGAGATATTATCATTAATAATATGTAGTCAGTAATAAACCAATTTTGTTGATATAATAAAGGAATAAAAATTTTAAGTATTGTATGAAAATCTATAGGAATATTTGTTGGAAAAACAAAAAGCAATAAAAGACCAATACCAGTTAAATAAAACCAAACTTCTCCAATTAATTTAATTAATTTTTTAATTGAAAATTTAGAATCGCACATATAATAACCAGAAATAAGTACAAAAATAAGAGTTCCCAATTTTCCACCAAAACCAATAAAACTTACTAAATACTTGTTAAAAGTATAAACTATACCCAAATCTTTAAAACCATAGTATGAATAATGATGAGCAATAATTAATAGCATACTAATTATTCTTAATATTTCAACATTTGAATTTCTATTTGTTTTTTCTTTCATTATTTAATCCTCCTTATCTAAAATTTATTTTTTCAAAAATAAATTTTTAAAGAAACTAAATTCATTGGAATTTCTATAAAATAATAGAAAAATAATACTAAAAGTAAGAGTTAAAATACATCCTTTAATCACGAAAGATAAAAACAAACCATTAATATGAATGTATTTAAAAATATATTGGATAACAAAAGCAGTACATAATAACATTATTCCATTTTTTAGTTGCCTTTTTAAATAAGTAAAAACATTTTTTTGAAAAATATATTTATATATTATATAAGCTTTAGACCAACTTACTGTGCATAAGTAGCAAATAGTAGTTGCAAGTAAGATACCAACTAGTCCCATAATTTTTCCTAATATAATAGATAACGCCAAATTAATTATCGCTTGAATTATTGGTATATATCGATCTTGATAATATTTTCCGGTTGAGCTTTTTACAGTATCAACTGGTAACAACATACAATTTAAATAAAAATTAATAGTTATAATTATTACACAAAAATTATCTAATATATAATTTGTTCCAACCCATAAATGAATAAATGTATTAATTAGAAAATAAATACCTAAAGTAAATAATCCTGTTACAAAAAAACACGTAAAATCCATAATATTAAAAATATTTAATTTAGTTTGAGGAGTATCATTTACATTTAAATTACCATAACTAGATGTAGCTGAGGATACAATACTTCCAATAAAATTACGAATAATGGAAATAATAGATAAATAATTTGAATAAATACCTGTTGTTGAAATATTGACAATGCTTGAAATTAAAATATTATCTGTACTATTAACAGCATAATTACCAACTTTATGAAAAATAATACCCTTTACATTTTCTTTTATATTATCACTATCTTCTTTATCTAATTTTTCTTTATAATTAAAGTCTATATCTTGATAATTCTTTCCAATATAAATATTAGTAATTAATCTTTCTATTTGTCTTACTATAACTTGTATAACCAGATACCAAATCAAATTTCTTGTTAGCAATAAAAACAATAATTGCAAACCATATGTCAAAAAGTTAAACATAATTTTTATTCCTGTTAATTTATAAGATTTTTGATCTGCCTCAATTAAAATAATTTTATAAGATGTAAGATAAGACATTACAATATCAATAACATACAAGCTATAAATAAGATAAATATTATAATTAACATCATAGCCCTTTACAATTAGGTGTAAAAATGGAATTAATACAATACTAAAAAAGAAAATAAACAAAGCAATAAAATGATAAACTTTTTTATAAAAAGACATGATTTTATTTATTTTATCTTTATTTTTTTCAGCTAATGGTTTATATAAACTATAACTTATAGCAGCAGAAATTCCCAATTCTGATAAGGAAAGCAAAGATAAAATATTTGTAAACAACCCATCTACACCTAAACATTGTTCACCTAATATTTTAATAAAATATGTTCTTAAAACAAAAGAAAAGACAGTAATACTGAAAAGTACTAAAACATTTGAAATACTATTAAAAATTGTTTTTTTAAATCGACTACTTTTCATACTGTAAATCCTTTCTTGTATTTTATTTTTTATTTAATAAAAAGTATCTTTTTAATTAAATGATATATTTTTAATAAAAAATTATATAACTTTTTATGCTTCTTTCTCATGGTTTGTAAAAAGTCATTTACGGTTTTTATTTTACTTGGTAATTCTTCTAAAAAATCTCTTAAAAAAACTGATTTAACGATATACTGAAACCATATTTCACTTTTAGCACAATCAACATAAGTCCAAGGTTTATCACAAGTAGCATAATGTAACTGTACTGGATGTTCTAAAGCATATTTAACATCTTTTTCGTCATGATAAATTAATTTTTTATATGCCTCTGAATCATTAAAATCATTATAATGATAACTACATACCATGTAATAATATGGTAAATGTTTTATACCATGTACCCCCCCCCCAACGACATTTATAACATCTTGTTCCATTTGTATTAGTTTATTTGCATTTTGTATAAGGTAATTTACTAATTTTTCTTCAAAATTATCATCACGAATTTTTTTTAAATTAGCTAATAAAAAACCTCCACCTATACCATTTTCTAATATTGCCAATTCAGTCTCATCAAATTTTTTATAACTAGGTTTATCTTTATAAATATATGGTTTGGTTTTAATAGGGGGAATACCAGCAAAATAATATGAATCATTTTCTGATAATTCATCATAAATTTTAGCAATATCATCTAAAAAGATTACATCTACATCTGTAATAATTAGTTTATTAATATTCGGAAAAATAGAACCACAAATTAATTTATATAATACTTCTTTCGAAAAATGGGCTTTATTCTCAACATTTTTAAATTCAGTTTTAAATTTGTTATTCATATCTATAAATTCCAATTTACAATTTGAAAATTTTCTCATATCCAAGTGTAATTTATCTTGTTGATCTTTTGATATATCAGAGTGCAAAACATAAAAATGATAGTTATTTTTAGAATTTGCATGTTCCATTATAGATATAAAACAAGCAGCTGCAGGAATCACATAATTTTTATCAAAACAAAACATAATAGGAATTTCTTTTTTCATTTTTTCACTTCTTTCTCTATATTTTTAAACTCTACCACCAGATATAAACATTATAAATTTCGGGCATATCTTTTTTCCTAATTTAATAAATATATTAATTATACACACTACCATAAAACACGTTACCAACTGATATACTAAAAGTAACCATTCATTAGTTCCAAAAATAATCATAAGTAATCTTTTAATTACAACCGATAATTGAAAATGAGTACAATATATAATAAAATTATTTTTCATAAAAGATTTAGGATTCTTTTCTAATAATTTACTTTTTGAAACTAAATATAATATAAAGAATGGTATATATAATCTAAATATAAAGTGCATATAAAATCCTGAATATTCATTAAGTATTATTAAGAATAGCCCCCCCCCCGAAATTAATAGAAATTTAAGAACATTTAAATTTATATTTATTTTTTTCTTGCTAATCACTAGATAAGCAAACATATAGTATAATGGGAGCCAATAAATAAAAGTAAAATAGGATGGCTTAAAAATTAAATTCATTGTAATAACAAAAAGAATTAAAATCCAATTTTTACTTTTTAATTTAATTACCAGACTATATATTATTGGTGAAATTAAAAATAATATAAAAAGTTCTCTAATATACCAAAGGGCACCCGCATATTTTGCAAATAAAATATAATATAGTATAGAAAATAAATTATATTTTATTGGTTCCATTGTAGTATCCATACTACTAACCCAAGGAATATGAGTAATTATTATGTAATAAACAAGAAAAACAGTACTCCAAAATAAATAAGGCAACACTAATGATTTAATTCTACTTTTTATCTTAAATCTATATTTTGACATATCAAAATTGCGAAAAAATAAAATTGTTGATAATGCAAAAAAAGTAGGAACTGCTATATTTAGAATACCATATATGAAATTATATATTATTCCAACAAATTCATTTTGAATTGTACTACTATAACTTAAGCAGCTTGAGTGCATAAAAACAATTAGTATTGTTAATATAAAATTAAGATTCGTTATTTTATTTGATTCTTCTTGTTTCATATTATTAATTTCCCTTCCAAACTATTTTAAAGATTTAAAAATACCATCAACATCCCCTACAGGTATTATTATACCATGATTTGAATCAATTTGCTCACTACATCCACCTGTATTATAACAAATGACTTTTGTTCCACAAGCCATTGCTTCTAAATTAACAGTAGGATAATTATCCTCATACGTAGGATTTACAAAATAAGTAGCACAACTATAAAGTTTTGCTAAATCATTTTGATTTTCTGTTCTAGTAATTCCAATAATTTCTTTTGGTAATTTTTTAATTTGTTTTTTGGTTAAACCAACTAAAACAATTTGAAAATTTTTATCAAGCATTTGTGACAATTTTATAAAATCATTTAAGCCCTTTCTTTCTTCCCAAACACTTGCTACACCTAAAATAATCTTTTTATTTTTAGGCAAATGATATTTTTCATAAATATTATTATCTCGAATCGGTCTAAATATTTTCTTATCAATGGTATTATGAACAGTAATAACAGAATATTCTTTTAAAAAGGATTGCTTTACTAAATGATTTAACCAATTCGATGGTGTAATAATCGTTAAATTGTTAAGACCCGTAAATAATTCTTTTTTTTCATAATAATTACTTTTTGAAGAATCAAAAAATAAACTTGTTGGGTATCTTTTTTTATTAGGACAATGATGGCATTCTGTTTTCCATTTTTCACAATTTACTAATGAAAAATAAGGACAATGTCCTGTAAATGGCCAACAATCATGAAATGTCCAATAAATTTTACCTTGATATTCTCCTTTCAAATATTTAAATAAAACTTTGTAATTTAGATAATATCCATGAATATTATGCAAATGAATAATATCTGGATTTTCTTTTTTTAAAATTCGCACCATTTTCTTTGTTTTAAAATAAGATCCATGTCCTTGTTTATCAAAAATAGTTGTAATAAATACATGGAACCAGAAAGAGAAAAAACCACCTATTTTTATACAATTTAAATCTTTAAAGCCTTTTCTTCTACCATATATAGATAAAGTTTTATATCCTTCTTGATTGGCTTTTCTTTGAATATCTCCCATAATTTTGCCAGTTGATCCATTACAAACGGTATTAATTTGAATCATTATAGGGTTCCCTAAGTTTGTAGCTATCTCTTCCATTTTATGTTTATTTTTAACTTTAAGTCTTTGTAAAAAAACATTATCTATTGTTCTTTTTACATTGGTTAAAAGTGGAAATTGGATATAATTATGTTTTAAAACTTTATAACTTTCTTTAAAATTTTCATAGTATCCTTTTAATCCTTTTGTACTTGTACCGCCTGCGCGCATAAAAACAAAATAATCATTGATATATTTTAAAGAAAGATTATTTTTTATAATCCTTAACATAAAATCCAAATCTGCAGATATTTTGTAATTTAAATCAAAATTTCCATATTTTTCATATATTTCTTTTTTTAAATAAAGGGTTGGATGTGGCATATGCCATCCCCACTTTTTAGAAACCGATTTCGATTTAAATAAACGATAGGGTTTATTTAAAACTTGATCTAACATTAATAAGTTAGAATATACACCATCACAATTTCCAATATGATTAACAATCTTTTGAAAAACATTTTTATGAGCCAGTATATCATCAGCATTAATCATACCTATAATATCTCCAGAAGACATTTTAATGCCTTTATTCATGGCATCAAAAAGCCCATTATCTTTTTCGGAAATATATTGTAATTTTCCTTTAAATTTAGGAATATACTCTTTAATAATATTAAGAGTATTATCAGTACTTTTACCATCAACAATTATATATTCATAATTCGTATAAGTTTGTTTTAATACACTATCTAGTGTATCTTTAATTGTATTTTCAGCATTAAAACTAACAGTAATAATTGATATTTTCATAATGAATCTACTCCAATGCTTCTATTATACTATAATTTTATAAATACAAAAACTATAGTTTTTATTTAAACTATTTTTCCAGTGCTTTAATACCATGTCCTCCTCTTTCATTTTCTGGAGGCAATTCCATATAATTTCCATAAACACGTTTTAAATAATAATCATAATTTTTAATTACTTTAAATTTATTTCCTTCAAAATCAATATCTATTAAATCATCAAAATCACTTTTATTTAACATTTCTTTTTCTCCATATCCCCAAACTATATCACCAACATATTTGGCATTATTCCAATCCAACTTAGTAGCAATTTTAATTAATTGTTTTGCAGTAATAAACTTAGAAATAGGTTTAACTAAAACTCTTATGCATTCTTTTATAAATTCTATAGAAAATATTTTTTTATTTGAAAAATTTATTTTATTTCTACTAATGATAAATAATTTTCTATATATGGAATATTTTTTATATAATTTTTTTCGTTGCTTTAAATTATCTGGTAATGCATCAATAGGAAAAATATCAATCCATATATTATCTTGTTCTCTACCTTCAGAAATTGCTGCATCATCAATAATCTTTATAGTTTCATCTTTAATTTTACAAATTGGCAAAAACCCAGTACCATTTTCATAGCAGCATAGCTTTAGGTTAACATCATCTATTTCTGAAGATAATTGAATAAGTTTATCATAATCTGGTCTAGGCATAAATATATCTATATCATCGTCCCAAGGAATAAAACCCTTATGTCTTAATGCACCAATAAGTGTACCACCACATAATGAATATTTTAAATTATGTTTTTCTAAAATTTTTACTACCTCTTTTAAAATATTTAATTCTTTTAATTGAATTTCTCTTAAAGATAAATTTTTTTTCATAATTAAAACTCCTTCAGTTATTTAAAAACATTATTTATTTATTTTTTCTTTTAATATTGATACCTCTTGAACAAGAAGTATGATTTTTCTTTTTTGTTCAGAAATTATTATTGTTAATAATAAAGTTATTAACAATAATAATCCTAAAATAATTCCAGTAACTAAATTTACTGAGGTTTCAAAACCAATTAATGATGTAAAAAAAGTAATAACATTAGGAACTAATCCAACAAGTAATACCACAATAGAAGCTACAAGCCAAAATAAAGAATATTTGATAGGCAATTTATTTTTAGCAATTAAACTTAAAGTTGTAATTATTAAAACTATGGATAAAACAACTAATAAAATTCTTAAATTACTTTGCATTTTTCTTACCTCTTTTCAATAATAAAATCGTTAAAATAACATTAATCATGTAATAAAAATTTTTCCAAGTATGAATAGAAGATTTTCCTTCTTTTCGTTCTTTCATATTGACTCCAATTTCATCCACTTTATAATTATGATTTAAAACATATACTGTTGAGATTGGTTCTGGATATTCTATAGGATATATTTCTGTAAATAATTTAATTAAATTCTTATCAATTGCCCTAAATCCACTTGTTGTGTCATAAATTTTTTTCTTGGTTTTTAATTTAATCACTAAAGAAATCATTTTAATTCCAATTCTTCTTAATTGAGAAGATTGGAATTCACTACTATCCTTTTTTATAAATCTAGAACCAATTGTCATATTTGCCTTTTTATCTAGAATTGGTTTTACTAAATCCTTTATACAATTCACATCATGTTGTCCATCTCCATCAAATTGAATAGCAACATCATAATTATTTTCTAAGGCATATTTATATCCTGTTTGGACTGCTCCCCCTATTCCTAAATTAGTCACCAAGGAAATATGAGGAATTTTATTATCTTTTAAAATGTTTTCTGTTTTATCGTAACTTCCATCATTTATAACTATAACATCATATTTTGTTTTCATTTTTTTATTATAGTTAATAATTTCTTGATATGTACTTAAAATATTTTTTTCTTCATTATAAGCAGGAATAATGATTAATATTTTTTCTTTATTTTTCATATAACACCAACTTCTATTTAATTTTATCAAAATTTCCATATTTATGTAAAGTTATTTAAAAAACTATTCATCTTTTATTTTAAAAAAAGATATTAATCATTAATTATTTAGTGTATAATTAAATTAGCTAATAAAGGAGTTAAACCATATGACAAAACCAAATAACATACAAATGCGTAAAATGATTCTTTTATTAATCAATTTACTTTTTTACTGCTTAATTGATTTTAAATCTTTGCCAATTTTAATTCTTTTAGTATGCATAACTTTTTTATGCACTAAAAAGAATAATAAAATTTTTACTCTATTAGGAACTATTTTTACGGTTTTCATTTGGATATTTTATAAATCATTTATTAAAATATTGCCCTTAGGTTTATCTTTTTATTCCTTTAAAATTATAAGTTATTTAATAGATAACTATAAACATAAAATTTCATTTAAACAAAATTTTATAAATTATTTTATTTATGTGACTTATTTTCCTGAAATTATTTCCGGACCAATTTCTAGAGGAAAAACAATTATTGAACAATTAGATAACACTTTTACTTTTAAAAAAGATAAATGGTTAAAAGGTATACAATTAATTATTGCTGGTTTATTTTTAAAATTTGTAATTGCAAATCGTACTGCTGTATATGTCAATACAGTTTTTCAAAATTATACATCTTATACAGGTTTAGCTTTATTTATTGCTGCTATACTTTATAGCATTCAAATATATAGTGATTTTTCTGGATATTCTAATATGTCTATAGGTATATCTAATCTTCTTGGTATAGAGGTTGAAAGAAATTTTAATCGTCCTTATTTTTCTAAAAGCATTAAAGAATTTTGGGGACGCTGGCACATTTCTTTATCTAGTTGGCTAAAAGATTATATTTACATTCCTTTAGGAGGAAATCGAAAAGGAAAATTTAGAAAATGGTTAAATTCTATAATTACTTTTTTAGTTAGTGGATTTTGGCATGGAAATGGTAGTGGATACATATTTTGGGGATTGTATCATGGAATTTTAAATAATTTAACCCCCCCCCCCATCACATAATAAATTAAAATCATTTTTTTACAAAATCTTAACTTTTATAGAAATAACTATTGGATGGATATTTTTTCGTTTAGAGAGCTTTAGTGCTGGAATTAATTATTTAAAACATATGTTATCAAATTTTGTAATCAATTATAATAGCTTAGTAAATTGTGTAATTCCTTTTACTGGAGATAATGCTAGTATTGCTATGGCTATTACATTATTCATTTTAATTTTATTTCAATTCATTATTGAAATAAAAAATAAAGAAGATTATACAAAACAAAAATACTGTATTAGAATTTTTATATACATCGTTTTTATTATTTTATTTGGAGTTTTTACAGCAAATAAATTTATTTACATGAATTATTAGGAGGAACCAATGAAAAAATTAATTATTACTATTTTTGCAGCTATACTATTTTCTATTTTTTGTATTATTATCAAAGATAATTATGAAAATAAATTATTAAATCATGCTGAATATGGGCTTCCCCGTCTTATTAATCAAGGACAAGTTGAAAATTTATTTATAGGTTCTTCTATGTTTCGCCAAGGATTAGATTCTAAAATTTTAGAAGAAAATGGAATAGACAGTTATATTTTATCTTACAATGGAAATAATCCAATTTTAGAATCTTGGATTATTGACTACTTATTAAAAAATAATGTTAAGATAAAAAATTTATATATTGATTTATATGCTTATTCGTTAGCAGATTTATCACCTATAAGTGATAGTAAAATATTAATGGAAGTAAATTTAAAAGGAAAATATGAATTGTATAATCTTTTAGGAGATAATAAAGATTTTAGTGATTTTTATTCAATATTTGTAAGTAAAAATGTTGAGCAATTACTTACTTGGCCAATTTATTATCCTATAGTAAATGCTACTTATTATCAAGGAGGAATAAAAATTGGAAAAAATGGAATAGATAAAAATAAATTAGATAATCTAAATATTATTGAAGAAAGTACAATTAAAGATAAAAATATAGAAGCCATTTTAAATATTATAAAAATATGTCAAGAAAATAATATTTCATTATCATATATTGAAACTCCTAAATCAGGACGTATCATGGAAGATCATTATTATCAAGGATTAATGGCTATTTATACAAACATTTTAAAAGAAAATAATATTACTTATTACCTATCTACTGATATAAATGAGAATATTAGTAAAAATTCTTATAATTTTTTTGATTTAATTCATTTATCAAATCAAGGTCGTAAAGAATACACAGAAAGCCTTACTATTAATATATTAAATAAAATTTAAATTAGAAAAAAGGTCTCGCTCTTTATCTAAATGCGAGACCTAAATTATGCCTTTTATATTTATATTTCACGCAAATTTTATTTTTTTGTATCTTCATTATTTTTTTCCATAAACAATAGAATTAATACCAAAATCATTAATGGATATACTGGATATGCATATCTATCTATTACATGCCCAGTAAATACATGGAAAAATGCATCTACAAAAGTTGTTAAACTACAAATAGATATTAAGAAATAATTTATATTTTTATTTTTAATAAATTTAATAAAACTATACATAAAAATAGGCAATGCTAAGAAAATTAAAAGCTTATATAAATAATAACAAAGATTATTATGAATTAATAAAATATTCATAAGATCAATATTAGAAGGAGTAGTTTTTTCATTAAATTTAGCCAAAGATTTATTATTGAAAACTACCGTATTATTATCTATTGTTAATGCCATCATTCCATTACTTAAATTTTCTCCCCATACATATGGTTCATAATTTAAAGATGAAACAACTCCTCTATTTAAATCACGTTCTTGGATATCAGCTATTGCTAAGTAATTATAAAAATAGGATTTTAAAACTAATGTAGGATGTCTCCATATATTTTTCAATAAAAAGATTGTATTTTCAGCCATATCAATTTTATCATCATTAGAAATAATAACTTCAGTTGCAATATGTTGTTTATATCGATCTTTAAGTTCATACATTACAATATGTGAACACCAATTTTCTTTATCTTGTTCATAAATAGAATTAATTTTTTCCTTTTCTTTTAATGAAAGGTCCAAACTTTGTATATAATCAATATCGCAAAAATTTTCCGGCTTTACATAATAATAATATACACTTAATCCACCATAGATATTATTACTCATATATGCTACATCAAGTGCACTTGCAGATGCAGCGCTATTTTTAGTTAAAGTATTATCCCATATGAAAATCGATAACATCATAAAACAAAAACACATTACAACAGTTATCATTCTTGTAGCAAATATTTTCCAACTTTTATAATATATAGCTGTTAAAACAGCAGTTAACAAAAGGGCTATATAAAATGCCGGAGAATAAGGTTGCTTTATAAACCAAATCCAAATAGCAAGTATAACGAAAATAATATTTATTGCTATATAAGTTTTTTTATTATCATTATAATTAATTTTATACCATTTCAAACATAACATTATAGTTAATAAATAAAAACTTGGCATTACAGCTTCTGTTAATAATGTATGTTGATACCCAATGATTAATGGATTAAAAGCAACTATTAATAAATATAGAAAAAAGAATAAACTTCTATTTTTTACTTTATTGATTTTTATAAATTTTTGAATTAAAAATCCAATTCCTAGTATTAAAAATAAATAGAAGATAAAAGAACCTAATATTAATCCAAAAGAAGAATCTCCAAATAATTTAGTCCAAATTGCAATAATTAAAGGAAACCCAAAACCTCTTACTGCACTCCAATGCGATAATGAAGTTGAACCAACTATAATTCTAGATAAAGAATAATAAAGTTGACCATCTGGAAAAAATATCATTTTGTATTGAAAAAATACATAAGTTTCACAAATTAAAATAACGGTAAGTAAAAAAATATTTAAATAATTTTTAAATGATAATTTTTTTAATTTATCTATACATAATTTAAAAAAATTATTTTGATTTTTTCTTGTTAATATTTTTTTTTTCATAATTTCACATCCATATTTTTTATTATATCAAATAACTAATCGCTCTGTAAATAAACATTTATAGATTTATTGATTATTATTATTATTATTATTAAATTTACTTTTTAATGCTGTAAAAAATTTAATAATTGTTGCTGGAATTATTGTTCCTAATAGAATATATAATGTGCAAATAATATAATTATTATTAAAAGCACAAGGGAATACACCATATATATTTGCATTTGTATGAATTATCAATGCATACACATAATCAATAAGTTTGAAAACTAAAAAATGAAGAGCCATTATTTCAAAAGAAAATTTTCCTATTAAAATAAAATATTTTTTTAATAATTTAGTATTTAACAACATTTTGGCTAAATATAAACAACAATAAATACCTACTATAGAAATAACATAAAATTTATATCCTGAAATTAAATTAATTGAAAGTTCAATATTCCAATTAAATTTATTTACACATAAATATAAAAAGAAAATTGCTGGAATGAAAAAATACCATTTTAAAAAACAATCTAAATTCTTAATATTTCTTACATAATAAGCAATTATGTATATTGGAATTACTAATATAGCAGTCTGTAAATGATAAGTTGTATAAATATTTTCAACATTTAACATTCTTCCTATATAAATAAAAAAGAAACACATGAAAATTAAAAATAGATGTTTTCCAAAATTTATTTTAAACATATAATTAATTTTTCTTCCAAAATAAATTAACGTTCCAAATAATGATGAAGCAAATATTAAGACAGGTATAAACCATAATGCTCCAGCAAATGATTCTACACATTGAAATATCATTGAATTAATTAATTGAACAATAATATCTTGAAAAGTATACATTGAATTATTTTGTATAATAAAACCAATGTTATAAAAAAGATTATGTAAAAAAATAAAAAAAGCAGAAAAAGCAAAATATTTTTTCCAATTTTTTTTAATCTTGTAAGAAAATTCAAAAATGGATTGTCTCCATATTTTTCTTCAGAATATAAATAACCTGAAATGAAAAAGAAAATAACTAAATGATATAAATAAACGTAAGGTACTAATTGACATCCAGTATGACCAATTACAATTGATAAAATCCCTACGCCTTTTACTATATTCCAAAAATCTTTATTCTGTTCATTAATTATTTTTTTCAAAGTTTCCACAACCTCACTACTTGTTTATATTATTTTTAATTTGATTACCATTATTCATGATTTATTTTTGTTTCAAACAAATCATCAAAAAATTTTTCAAATTTTTTGCATATTTTTTTCCATTCCCAATTTTTTATTTGTTTTAAATTTTCTTGACTCAATTCTTGTATATTTTTTTTATTATTAATAAATTGAATCAAAGTATCTTTCATACACTCTTTACTTCTTTCTTTTAATATATAATTTTGTTGCTTTACTCCTAAGGCATTCGGAACAATACCAACATTAGTAGAAATAATAGGAACACCACAAGCCATGGCTTCTAAAACTGGATTAGGAGTTCCTTCACATTTCGAAGCACAAACAAGAACATCAATTTTTGCATAATAATTCACCATTTGATCATGAGGAATCATTCTTTCTTTTCGATCTGCAAAAAACATTTCAATGGGATATCCCTCTTGTTGCAATTCTTCTATAGCTGGTTTTAAAATGGTATTTACTCCTTTAAAATCTTCAATTTTTTGTTTCCATTCACTATTCCCTACCCATCCAATTACTATTTTACGATTTTGAATTTCTTCAAATCTCTTTAAGTTTATTGGATAAAAATCATTTAAATCTACACCATCTGTAATTACATATTTTGGTTTATATTTGATGTTTAAATGATTATAAATCTCAAACAACATATTAGAGGAAACATAATAATTTGGACATAAATTAAATATTTTTTTTGTTTTGTATTGTTGAGAATCTAAAAATAAATGATCATAAACTGCTGTAGAAATGATTTTATTATTAATATATTTGTCACAAAAATCCTCATAAGATTTAAATCCTAATATTTTTATATACCACCTAAATATTTTAGTATCTAATTTAATTAAATATTCTCGAAAAAACCAATGAATTGCATCACAATCTCTTGCAGCAATATAAGCTTTTACTAAATTGCAATTATAATAAGATATTGGAATA
The DNA here is from genome assembly GCA_947629205.1 of uncultured Bacilli bacterium. Taxonomy (GTDB): domain Bacteria; phylum Bacillota_I; class Bacilli_A; order RF39; family UBA660; genus MGBC108787. The sequence continues at coordinate 31,141 of CANRCV010000003.1, read as the reverse complement.
ATTTTAAACTCATATTTTTTAATATATTTTTTCATAATAGTAGCAATATTTGCAAAAGCCCAATTATCTGCATCCACCATTAATGCTATTTTCTTTTTTGCCATACATCTTTACCTCATTTTCCAGTTCTTTTAAAAAATTTTCTATAAACTTTTCTTAATAAATTATAAACTTTATAAAATACTGTTTTTTTATATCTAGCAAGTTCTAATTTCATTTGATTTGATTCGGTATAAATTTTATTTACTTCATCATCTTTTTCAATAAAATGATTTAATAAAATTTCTTTTTCAGCTTCATAAACATCAAAATTTAAATCAATATATTTATTATAACGAACAAATTCATTAATAACTGCATCAACTGATGCTAATAATTTTTCTTCCTTTTCTTTTGATAAATTTAATGAATAAATGTCATCTATTAAATACTTAGTTAATTTTTTATAATTGTTTTTATTCATAAAAACACATCCTTATTTAATATTCCAAGCTTTTTTTAAAATTTTTATTCTTTTTTCCATTTCCTTTTTTTGTTTTTCTTTTAAAGAAAATTCCTTACTTATTATATCATAAATTTTTTGAATCTCTTCAAGATGCTTTTGATGATCCATTATATTACTTACATTATTACCATGCATTCGATAATAATTTAAAACTTTATTAATATAGGCAATATTTCCATGCTTCATTACATTTACATAAAAATACCAATCTCCTGCTTGTTTAAATTTTCCTGCTTGAGATAGATAATCATTATAATTATCTTTTTTAATAATACAACTTGATACATTTGCTATCGTGCAGTTTAAAAAAGTATAATTTTTTATTTCATCCTGTCCACTATTAATATAAGACGTATCCCAATGTTTCGTATTCATAATATCAATTTGTGGTTTTATAGATTTCATAGTTTTATAGCCTAAGGCATCTATAAATGCTGTATCAGAATAACATATTTTAACATTCTTATCTTTTTGAATTGGTTTTAATAAATAATAAAGTAACTTACGTTGACAATAATCATCTGCTTCCGCAATCCATACATAATCTCCTGTAGCTAAATCAAATCCTTTTTGCCATTGTTTAAAAGCTGAACCACTATTAGATTCATTGTAAACTTTTTTTATCTTAATATAAGGAGATAATTTATCAACTATTTCATCAATTAATATTCTTGAATTATCTTTGGAACAATCATCTAAAATAATTAACTCATAAATTTTTACATTTTGATATAATATACTATATAATCGTTGAATTAAAAATTTTTCATAATTATAATTAGGAATTACAACTGATATTTTAATTGCTTTTTCCTTTCTAGATTGTTGTTTTTTAGCAACAGTAATTAAATCATTAATAGTTAAATTTTTTTTAATAACTGGTTTTCCTTTTAAAATTTTTGATAAAATTTTATAAGCAATAAATAATAAGTTAGCTAAAAAATAATGACCAGTACATACAAATTTTAATAATAATCGATAATACATTGCATGTTTCTTTCCACTGCAATCTGCAAATTTCCAATAACATTTATTTTGCCTAATATCATATTTAGTGGTTAATTCATTAAATTTTTTTATTGCTTTTTGACGATAAAAGAATCTTTTATCCTTAGGAATTACATAAAATAATAATACAATAATTTGATTAAATATAATTGCATCTTTAATATCTTCATAATGTTCACAATCCTGTATTCTTTCTAAAGTGGTATCTACGGCATCAATAATATCAAATCTTTTCATCGAAAAAGCTGAATTTTGTATAGAATTATTTCTTTGCACATAATTATAAGTGCAATTTGCATAACTTATTTTTTTGGCATGAATGAGGGTTGGAATAACAACTGCAATATCTTCATTAATTTTTCCTACTGCAAATGAATATTTTTTAATTAACTCAGCTTTAAACAATTTATTACAAGCACTTGCAACCATACCATTATCTATAATATTTACTATGTTCCATTCTCCTTCACAACATTTTCGAAGAATTTCTGTTTTTTCATTTTCAAAAATAAGATTAATATCACAAATAGCTACATCTGCATGTTCTTTTTCAATTGCTTTTATTAAAGTTTCATAATAATTTAGTGGAATATAATCATCACTATCAATAAAACCAATATAATCTCCTGTTGCTCTTGCTAAACCTTTATTTCTGGATGCAGCTAATCCCATATTTTTTTCATTAATAATAAGTACAATTCTAGAATCTTTTTTTTCATACTTTTTTAATATTTCGACTGAATTATCAGTTGAACCATCCTCAATTAATATAATTTCTAAATTTTTGTAAGTTTGATTTAGAATAGAATCTAAACATTTTTTTATATAGTTTGCTGTATTATAAACAGAAATAATAACTGATATTTTCTTTTTCTTCATTCTTTTCCCTCCTGAATATATTCAAGTAATAATTTTAGTGATTTTAACCTTTCTGTTTCTCGAAATAATTTCTTTTTTCTTTCATTTTTAAATGTTTTATTTAAAGAAGAACCTTCTTTATGAATAACTTCTATTTTTGGATCATAAATCGTCAGTAAATGATCTTTTTTTATTCGTTCATAAAGAAAATCTTCTTCATGAAATAAAAAGGTATCATTAATAAAAGCATCTTCATATTTATCTAAATATTGTTTAGAAAATAGAATAGCACAACCATGTAAAGGCACATTTTTACAAAGTCGTTTTCCATTTTCCATTTTTTTTGGTTTTTTAAAAATATGTTTTATTTTCATATAAATGTTCAAAAGAAAAAATAAGAAAGGGTGCTCATAAATCGTAATTAATTTATGGGCACGTTTTATTTCCTTCATTACTTTTTCTTTTGAATCAAGGGCAGGAAAAGGGTTACAAGAATCCCCTTTTGTAATAATTTTGCCCCCTAAAAGGTCAAATTTGTACTTTTGAGCATTTTTTTTTACGCGATCGACAAAGTCAATTTGTTGAATTTCTGTATCGCTATTTAAGACCATTACAAATTTTGGATTATATTTTTCTTTTGCAAATTGAATTCCAATATTATTAGCTTTAGCAAAACCAATATTTTCATCAAGTACAATCACATCATTTACTTTGCTTTCTAATACTTTTTGTGTTTCTTCATTTAAAGAATGGTTATCTACAACGATAATCTTTTTATTACCTTTTATTTTTTTTAATGATTCCACACAAGCTATTGTATCATCCAAATTCTTATAATGTAGTACAACAAATGCAATCAAATTTACACCTCCTCCGCAAATCCTTTTGCCAACTTTTTAAATATATAGTAAGCAAAAGAACAAAATAGAATACATCCAAGAATAACAATTGTTAAAACCCCTAAATCAGGCATTGTTTTATAATAAAAAATATCGCGATAAGAACTAATAATAATAGCTAGAGGATTAATTTTAAATAAAAGAGCAAAAGGGGTATTTTGAAACATACTTGGAGAATATAAAATAGGAGTTGCATAAAATAGCATACTAACAAAGAAATTAATAATATATTCTAAATCTCGAATATAAATATCAATAGCACTTGTAATCAAAATAATACCTAAAGAAAGTAAATATTGGGCTAGTATAATAAGAGGTAAAAATAAAATATAAATACTAAAACCTATTTTTGAAAAAAGTAAGAATAATAAAATAATCAAACAAGAAATTAAAAAATTAATCATACCACTTGTCACTACCGAAATAGGTAAAATTTCACGAGGAAAATATACTTTTTTAATAACGCCAGCATTTGCTAAAATGGTTGTTGTACCAAGAGCTATACAATTCGTAAACCAAGTCCAAGGAAGAATTCCTACAACAATAAAAGTAACATAATGAGGTTCAGTACTACGCATTAATATTGGAAAAACAATAGCATAAACCAAAGTCATTAAAAGAGGATTTACAAAAGACCATAAAACCCCTAAAAAAGAACCCTTATACTTTCCTCGAATATCTTTTTTAACATTGGTTTTTAATAGTTCACGATAATTATAAAGTTCTTTAAACATTTTAACCACACACCTTTATATATTCATCAAATACAGATGTATCTCCATCCATTTTTATTTTACCTTCATGAATCCATATAGCACGATTACAAAGTTTACGAACAGCATCTAAACTATGACTAACAATAACAATTGTTTTACCACTCTCTTTTAAATCTTTTAGTTTTTGAAAACATTTATCTTGAAAATGTTGATCTCCAACAGCCAAGATTTCATCAATTAAAAGAATTTCAGCATCAACGTTTATAGCAACAGAAAAAGCAAGTCGCATATACATACCAGATGAATAAGTTCGAACAGGACTATCGATAAACTCTCCAAGTTCAGAAAAAGCAATAATTTCCTCTAAACGTTTATCAATTTCAGCTTTTGTTAAACCAAAAATAGCAGCATTAAAATAAATATTTTCACGTCCCGTAAAATCAGGATGAAAACCTGCTCCTAATTCTAGTAAAGAGGTAAGTTTTCCATGTGTAACAATTTTACCAGCATTGGGATAAATAATTTTAGTCATTAATTTTAATAAAGTTGATTTCCCACTACCATTTACCCCAATTAAAGCAACACTCTCTCCTTTTTTTATATTTAAAGATACATTTTCTAAAACAACATGAACATCTGCTTTTTTCTTATTCCAAAAAACAAGTCTTTCTTTTAGAGTACTTGGTTTATCATAATATAACTTAAAATTTTTTGTTACATTTTTGACCTCAATTGCTAATTCATCCATGACGATTCCTCCTAAACCTGTTTCTTTATTTATTCTACCAAATTGTTTTATTAATGTCTATTTTCTATACAATTTCTTTAATTAAAAATGTAGCATAAAGTGGAATAGATTTAACATTGGTTTTTTCATTATAACCAAAATTTTTGCTACTTATTCTTATTGCATATTTTGGTTTGTATTTATCCATATATACTTTTAAACTTTTGGATTGCGTATTATTGGAAGCTTTTACCTCAATGGGAATTATACCATCTTTTGTATCAATTAAAAAATCTACCTCTGCAGTACCATCCCCATTTTTCCAATAATATAGTGGAATATTATTAGCAACTAATTGATTGGCAACAAAGTTTTCCGCAATAATTCCTTTGTATATAAAATTTTTATTCGTTAAAATATCTTCCATTTTGATTATCAATAATTTATTAAGAACCCCTACATCACTTAAATAGAGTTTAAATACATCTTCTTCAGCAAAGCCTTCCAAAGGAATTTCAGGTAATCGTATATTTCTACATTTAATAACTAAATTACTATTTTCTAACCAATGAATAGCTGTTTCATAATCTCTTGCTCTTGCATTTTTTGAAACATTTGAATATTGAAATTTTTTTGAAATATTCATTAATTGAGAAGGAAGTGACTTATAAATAGCTTCTATTTTAAAAGATTCTTGTTCATTTAAAACATGTTTTTGCATATCATTTATATAAGCAATTAAAATACTTTGTAAAATATTTTTATTATATTTTATATAATCATCTTCATTGATTATCATATTTTTAATGCTCTCTGGCATTCCTCCAGTAATTAAATAGGTTCTATAAAGCATTATTAGTTTTTGATGTAAAGGTTCACTTAATGCCTTATTTTTATTAAAACATTCTTTAATATAATCAATTAAATTTTCTTGTTTATATGCCATTAAAAATTCTTCGAAATCCATTGGATATAAATATTGTATCCACACTTTTCCAACGGGAAAAGATGATTTCAGGCGATTTAATTTCACTCCTAGTAAAGAACCAGCACAAATAATGTGAACATTATTATGCTTTTCACAAAAATATTTTAATTCAGCAATTAATTCTTCGCATTCTTGAATTTCATCAATAAAAAGAACAGAATCTTCTTTATCCAAATCAAAATTAATGATTAATTTCAATTGAACATATTTTTCATCAGATGTAAGATTACTTCGATATAATTCTATAACATTTGTATCACTTAACAAATTGATCGTCTTAGCATATTTAAATTCATTTTTACAAAATTCTTCAATAATATAAGTTTTACCACATTGCCTTACTCCTAAAAGCATCAAAGGTTTATTCTCTATTTTTCCTTCTTTCCAATTCAATAATTCTTGATATATTTTTCTTTTCATTGAAATCACCTATTATTATTATACCATAATTGCCCAAAAAATAAAGCTATTTTCATCTTTTCTTCACGAAAATTGAAGGACTTTTTGCACTTATCTTCACGAAAATCGAAGGACTTTTTGTACTTACCTTCACGAAAATCAAAGGACTTTTTGTGCTTACCTTCACGAAAATTGAAGGACTTTTTAAAAACTACCAAATTTTTTTATATTCTTCCACAACTAATTGCCAAGTGTAAGTGCTTTTGATGCGATCTTTAGCGAGTTTTTCATACTTTTTTATGGTAGAAGCATCAAAAGTGTCACACTTTTCAATCATACTTTTTAAATCATTTTTTCTTTTACTAAAATAAAGAGAAGACATCATTCCTACCTCAACATTATAAACCGCATGATATAAAAGATTTACTTTTGTTGTTGCCAGGCTTTCTAATAAACTAGGATTTGTACCTCCAGCACTATGACCATGAATATATGCATAAGCATTTTTTCGAAAATAAAGTAAAGACGGATGATCATAAACTGGACCAATAAACTTAATTCTTTTATCTCCTAAAAAGTTTGTTTTTTGTTCTAATTGTTTATAAAATTTATTTTCTTTTACATTTGAAATAATTACTAAATCTTTTTCTGTATTGGAAGACATAAATTCACGAATCACAAGTTCGTAATTATTTTCAGGTACAAATCTTCCAACCATTAAATAGTAATTATTTTCTTTTATGTTATATTGTTTTAGAATATTTTTAACAAGTTCTGTTTTTTCTTCTTTTTCATTTAAATAAGCACCATAGGGAATAAAATAGGTTTTTTTCTTATATTTTTTATATTTGTTATCAATATAATTTTGGATAGCTTTGCTATCACAAACAATATAATCACTATGTTTAACCATACACGATTCACTAATTTTAAAACATTCTTTAATCCACCATGCCCATTTATCTCGCATCCATTCTAAGCCATCAGGATTTAAATAAATGGGTATTCCTTGTTTTTTTAAAGAATGTATTAAAAAAGGATAAAAAGGCCCTACACGACATCCTAAAACATAGACAACTACATTTTCTAATTGATTCTTCTTTATATATTCTTTTAAATATTTTAAGGCTTTTATAGCATAGAGAAACATAGTGACAAATCCTATTTTTGGAACATAAATTTGCAAACAGGAAACACCATCTTTATTAAGAATACTTTTATTTTCTTTTTTATTGTGATTAAGTTCTGGTATATGAAATTGAACCGATTTATCATTATAATTTTGAATTAAATTTGTAACAAAAGTTTCCCATCCACCATAATTAAATTGATACCCTCTTGCACCAATAATGATTATATTTTTCATTTTTATATCTCCTTATAGTATTGAATCAATACAAAAAACAGCATATAATGGAACTGATTTAATATTATTAGCAAAACCAAAATCTTTAGAACTAATTCTAATCATATAGTTTGGATGGTATAATTCATCATATATTTTTAAACTTTTGGATTGTGTATGCTCTTCTGCTTTCACCTCAATAGGAATAACTCCATCATTTGCAGTTGTAATTAAGAAATCAACCTCAGCATCTCTTTTGCCTTTCCAATACAATAAATCAATTTCCTTAGCAGCTAACTGATTTGCAACATAATTTTCAGTAATAATGCCTTTATATATTTTCATATCATCAAGAAGAATTGTTTTTGCATTATTATTGACTAATCGATTAAAAACGCCAACATCTGAATAGTAAACTTTAAAAACCTCGTTATCTACAAAACCTAATAAAGGTATTTCTGGTAATTTAACACATTTACAAATTTGAACCATTTCACTTTCTACTAACCAATGTAAAGGTAAAGCATACTCTCTTGATTTGGCTTCTGTATTAATAACAGAATATTGGAATTTTTTAGATACATTTTGAAGTTGTGAAGGTAAAGAACTATAAATATTTCTAATTTTTAAAGTTTCGTTTGAATTAGTAACATGATGACTCATATCATTTTTATAGCCTTCAATAATATTATCTAACTTTGATAAATCATAATTATAATAATCTTCTTGACAATCGATTAATGCTTTTATACTTTCTGGCATTCCACCTGATAATAAATATTTTTTATAATAATCTATGGCTATTTTGTGAAGAACTCCCATTGGCTCATCTTTTTGAAAGCATTCTCTTATTTTATCTAAAAGAGGTTGTTGATTAAAAGCAATCATAAATTCCTCAAAATCCATAGGATACATATTTAATATATTTATTTTTCCTACTGGAAACGATTTCTTAAACCTGGCTAATTTTACACCAAGCAAAGAGCCTGCACATATAATACGCACATTACTATGTTTTTCATTAAAAAATTTTAATTCAGAGATTAATTCTTCACATTCTTGAATTTCATCAATAAATAATACACTATTTTCTTGGTCAAAATCAAAATCAATTAACATTTTTAAAGCATTATATTTTTTTTCTGATGGATCATTTGATGTGTATAATTTAATAACATCTGTATCATATAATAAATTAATTTTTTTGTAACTTTTAAATTCATTTTTACAAAATTCATCAATTATATAGGTTTTTCCACATTGTCTTACTCCTAAAACAATTAAGGGTTTAAAACTATTATCTTCCTTCCAATTCATTAAATCTTCATATATTTTTCTTTTCATTTTTTCTTTTTCTCCTAAAATAAGCTAATTAAGCACAATATTGTATTATCTTCGTCACAAATAGTATATATTATTTGTGACAAAATTGCAACAATTATTGCAATTTTTACACCTTTTTGCACCCACTTTTTGATGAAATTTACACCTTTTTGCACCCACTTTTTGATGAAATTTACACCTTTTTGCACCCACTTTTTTATTTTTGAGCATTAATTCTTTCTAAAAATGTTTTCTATTTGCAATCCAAATAGATAAAAATAAGCACATATTCTTAATATAAGAATGGCAAAAACATTTCTTTTTACTATTTCTTTTTCATAATAAAGTTGACTTTCTTTTAATAATTTAAATTTATCTATTCTTCTTACACTTTTTGAAATACTTTGATCTAAAGCATGTTTTACACTCACGCGATTATCTACATAAGTAGTATACCCTAAATCTTTTAATTTTTTAGCTAAAATAATTTCTTCATAATATAAAAAAGTATGTTCATCAAAATAACCAACTGCTTCTAAAGCTTCTTTTTTTATTATAAAAAAACATCCTTTTACAACATCTACTTTTGTTAAATCTGTTTTATAATTGTCTTTGGGATAAGCAAGAATTGAAAATTCAAATCTTTTTATAAAAGGAATGTTAGCAAAAAGTTCTGATAAAAATGTAGGAAGATGCCAACCACGAGAAATTCCCATTGGTTCTACTACAACAGGAGCAATAACAGAAACATTTTCCTTTTCTAAATCACTAAGTAAAACCTCTAAATCTTTTTCTCTTACAATAATATCAGGATTACTAATAATAATATTCTCCACTTTTAATTTTTCTATGGCATATTGAATGCCAATATTATTTCCTGCTGCATAGCCTTTATTTTCTTTGGCTTCTAGTAAAATAATTTTATCATTTTCTAATACCTTTAATTTTTCTAGAGAATCATCTGTACTTTTATTATCAACAATCACTATATAATTTAATGTTTTATACCCCTTAATATCTTGCACTAATAATTTGGTATTTTCCCAATCATTGTAATTTAAAATAATAATGGCATTTTTCATATGACACCCACTTATCTTTTTTATTACTCTTACTTGCTATTATAACACTTAATAGAAAAGGAAGCAAAATGCTATATTCTTTTTGAATATAGCATTTTGTCAACAAGCAGATGCAATATTATTGTAATTTTTCTGTAATATGAATAAAAAATTCACTATTCCATACTTTAAGACTATCCACATCTTTAATAAATGGAAATACATCATTTTTAGCATCATTATAATTAATTTCTTGAAATTTTTTAGTCAATAGTCCTTTCAATTTTTCAATATCAAACTCTTCGTTTTCTTTTATATAGCTAGATTCAATTAATTTATTTTTTAATAATTCTAAATTTACTTTTGTATTTGTTGCCATAAAGAATACATAATCATATAAATCTCTACCTTTTGTTCTAGAAATCCAATTTCGACATAAAATAGCGTGGATTTTACCAGCAAACAAAGATTCCTTATCATAAAGACGAATTTGATGTGGACTTGGCAATAACTTATATTCTATCTTATAATTTGCTCCCTGTGGAGGGTTTATGTCCACCTCAAATTTAATTTTGATATCTTTAAGTAAGTGATCAAATTGTCTTGTTTCTTCCTTAGGGAAAAATTTTAAAATATGTTCTAAAGTATCCCCTTTTAGAAAAGCAGAGGTAATATTAGAATCTTTATTTTTTATTTTTGGATGAATTTCTAAATTTAAACCATACGCTTTTAATTCTTTCTCGATAGAAATAAAATATTTACTTAAATCAAAATTTGTATTTGGTGATAGTAAAGCAAAATCTAAATCTTCAGAAAAACGATTTAAATTATAAAAAATTCTTAATGCTGTTCCACCATAAAAGGCAGCCTCATCAAAAAAACCACTTCGTGACAAGCCTGACAATACAATTTCTTGAATGATTTCTTTTAAGGCATTTAATTCATCATTACTATTTTTGATTTCATATTTTTCTAACATTTGTTCAATAATATTATTCATGTTTATTTCTCCTCATATAGTTTGCTAATAAATTTATATTTGTTGAATGATAGAAATGGCTTAGTGTTTTTATTTTATTTCCATCTAGTTTATTAAATTCTTCTTCATCAATACGTAAATCTTGAAAAAGCATTATTTCTAAATTCTTATAATTATGAAGCGGAGATAAAGTATATAACTTATCACATAAGGCTTTTTCTGGAGTTGCAATTTGATAAGAATAATTTTTTTCTACTTTTAAAAGAATTTCTTGGGCATAAACCTCTTTAGGAACATCCCTATAGGTAAAAACACCAAATGAGGTATGATACTCTTTTTTCTTTTTCTTATCAAAAGTAGCATTTGTAATCACAGTTACTCTTTCTGGAATTAGACCATAAAAGGAAAGAGCATATTCAAAAGAAATATAAGATGGACCATAAATACTTCCAGCAAGTAAATAGCCTGGTGTATTTGGATCTGTTTCATATAACCCATTTATAATTTTATACAACTTATTTGCTTTTACTTCCCTTGTTAATTTATTATTTTGATTCCTATATTGTTGATTATTATTTTTAAAAATTGTATTGGTAATTATCATATTTTCACCTCTTTTTACCATTATAAAGTAAAAAATGGTGAAAATCAAGCATTTAATCTATTGAATTATTTGTTCGAAATTCCCATTGTATATACTAATGAAAAAAAGATGCATAAGAACATCCTTTTTCTATATTATTTTTTGTCATTTTTTACAACAATTTCATCAGTTTCTATTTCTTTATTTTTATTTTCATCAATTCCTAATTTCTTACTAATCTTCTTTTTTGCTTTACGAAAGTAAATACCTATTACTGCTCCAACTGCAATCACAATACCAGCTACTGCTTGAATAGCATAAGTCATAACCGATGGATCAATATAAGCATTTACATTTAAACTAAATAAAAATGCAAAACTTACTCCAAACACTACTACAAATAAAATTTCTTTTACCATTTTTTTCATTTTTCATTCCTTCTTTCTTCTATTTTCTTTTGTATAGTTTCAATAATATATTCTGCACCAACTTTACCACTTATACCTAAATTATAAGTAGATTCTTTTGTTAATTTATTAATTTTTGCTTGATATTCTTTATAATGATTTATAATATAATCTATTTTTTGGTCAATAGTATTTATTTCTTCTACTTTAACAATCTCTCCTAATTCTTTTCTTGCCCATATATTAAAAGGCTCTACTTTAATATTTTTATATTCTGGATTCATTACTTTCATTGGAGTATCAATAAATACAACCGGTTTTTTCGTTGTAAAAGCATATTCAAAAGCAATTCCAGACCAATCTGTAATAAGTAAATCTGCATTAAATACCGTACTATTTTTTGAAAAATCTAATTCAAAATGAATATTAGGATATTTTTTATATTCTTCTTGCATTTGCAAAAATTTATCTTTTTTCCTTCTTATTTCTTGTGGATGAGGTCTAATATAACAATCATAGTTTTTATCTTTTAATTTCTCTAAAATTTTAGATAAACATAAATCTATAATATTATCTTTTTGCCAAGAAGGAGCAATTAATATTTGCTTCGTTTTATTCTTATTTTCTTTTTTATATTCACTAAGCATATCATCAAGTAAACTATAGCCCCATTTAATAATTTTGCGATTCAAATGATAGTATTCATTTGTTTTGATAGCTTCATCATATTGATGAGGTCCTGTAGTATAAATAGTATCGAAATAATTCATTGAACCCGTTCGCATAGTCATATTTAAACTATCCATTCCATGAGGAATATAAATATATTCAATATCTTTTCTCAAATAGCTTCTTTTAATATGATAGGTTTGTAAATCTGGCATAGTCATTACTACTACGTCAGCATCTATTTTCATCATCAAAGTAATTAATCTTTTTTCATCAATAAAATAAGCTTTGATTTGGTGGTTTTCTTTTTCTAAATCAAATATTTGATCATGATAATCACTTGTAATATAATGAATAACTATATTTGTATTTTTTAATAAATATTCAATTATCCCCTTATAATATTTATAAAAGCCATTACTTTCTGAATAGAAAACCAAATGCTTATTAACGACTTTAAAAAATCTTTTATAATCGTTTTTTGCTTTTTTTCTTTCTTCTTTTGTTAATTTATTTTTATTTTTAATTTCTTTTAATGCCTTTAATTCTTCATTTGTTGTTTCTAATTCTTTATAATCTATATATTTTTTCGGGTTAATCCATAAATTTAAAAGCCATTGTTGTAAAACAGCAAATAAATTACTATAAATCCAGTAAAGAGCAACACCTGCTGGAACAAAAGCACCTAAATATAAAGATAATCCAACAGAAAAAATAAGCATTCCATATTTATTCCAATTAGATTGTTCTTGTTGCAAAACATTGATTTTATTTTGAGCAAAGCACATAAATAAAGCACTTAATCCAGCAAGTATTGGTACCCAAATAGATAAATGTTGTTCCACAACGGCAATCCAAGTTAAATCAAATCCTAAAAAATTAAAGTTTAAATTTTTGACTTGTTCTTCTATTGCTTCATGATTTTCAACAGTAGAAAAAATATTTTGTTGATTCTCTTTTTTTATCTCTTTGACAACCTCAATTTCTAAAGAGGAAGATTCAGGATTTGAGCCTCTTTGTTCAACCATAATATTGGTTAATTGTTGAGTTGTTTCTTTTGGAGTATTTAAAAGATAAGTTAAAGGATGATTAATTACTTCTACTAAACATAATAATAATCCAATTTGAATGATTAATGGTATTAATGATGCAAAGGCATTATATTTTTCTTTATGATATAAAATCGATTCTTCCTCTGCTATTTTATCTTTATCACCAAAATAATTTATCTTAATTCGATTTATACTGGGTTGCATTTTTACCATTTTTATAGAATTTTTTTGTACCCATACAGATATAGGAAGCAAAATAATTTTACTAAACAAAGTAAATAGTAAAATGGCTAGTCCATAATTATGAAACAAATTATAAAAAATACGCATTAAGTTTCCTAAAATATCAACTATAAACATATTCGCACCTACCTATCATATATATTCCCTGTTGCTTTATATTTATTCGATTCGTAAGCTTTGTCATTTGTTTCAAATTCTACCATATGGTTTTCTCTTCCATATATATACCATATCAGTTTTCTAGTTCTTTTTTCTGGAATATTTGCAAATAATTCATCACTTTTTTTATTATCTAATAAATCAATGTAAGCAGATTGCAAATCTTCATAGGAAATAGGAAGATTTGAAATTTCTAAATCATGATGCTCATTTTTTCCTTTAATTAGTAATATTGGATTGAAACGTGGATCGATCAAATCAAATGCAAAACCATGGTCAGCCATAATAATAATATTAGAATTATCATAACTATTATTATCTTTTAAACGTTCCAAATAAGTTTTAATTAAGGTAATAGAAGCTTCTACTTTTTGACCATATGTACCATTTTCAATCTTATTTAAATCTTTGTCATAATCAAATGGTACATGTCCTCCTTCAGCATGCACAAATTGAAATTGATTTTTATTCACTTTACGAAGAGTTTGATTATCTTTTAAATTTTCATAAATTAAATCATTATTCCATCTAAATTTTTCTATGCTCATATTAAAATTCATATATTCAATCCTTGAATATTTTTTTAAGTTATATGGTAAATACTTAAACAAAATATATTTTAATTCTTGTTTATAAAAGCTAGTTAAATCAATATTTGAATTTTTTATTGACGATATATTTTGCAATATATCATGACCTTTACCATTCCAAATTAGTTCATCATCATATAAATTTATTTGATAGTTTCTATTTGTTAATTCTGCAAAAAATGGTGAATTATTTAATGCATTACTTGAATAGTCACTAAATTCTTGTTCATTTTTATTCCATATTCCAGATAAAATATAAGGAATAGAATCTCTTGTAAATGGATATGCAGATAATGTATCAGGAAAATAAGTAAAATCTGCAAATACCTTTTTATAATCCTCATTATCTTGTAATATTTGATTAAAAGTTTGTGAATCTATTGCATCCACTAAAAAGATTAAAAAATTATCATTGTTAGAAATAGTATCTAAATTTTCATTAGTAATATTAATGCCATCCTTACTTTTTAATGCATCAGTAGTCATAAGAGTAGAAATCAATGAGGTTGTAAGCATGGCAAAAACCGCTAAAGAAAGAAAGGATGCATATTTTAAGGTATTTTCTAATTTTACTTTTTTAATACAAAAAATTGTAAGAATTATAATGAAAAGCCAAACAAAAAGCGTAATAATATTTTCCTTAGTAAAAGAAGACCATGCAATTGCACTACCATCTAAAATGGGTAAATCTTTAATTAAATAATTTCCTTGAATATAAGTTGCTAAAAAGCAAATAAATTCAATAATAATTAAAACAGAAAAAATATTTTTATTTTTTAATAATTTAGAATTCAAAAAATAAAGCAAAGTTAATAACAAGACCCCTATGATGAAAATACCTAAAAATAATTTTAAGAAAGGAAAAAAGGCAATGCCTAAATCAAACCAAAAATCATTAATATTATTAGCATACATCATGATTGGTTCATATAAAAATAACATAAAACATAATGCAAAAGTAATTATATAAGAATAAATTAATTTTTTCATACTACTCACCCTTTAAAGATTTTTTGATTTCACGAACCAAAACATCATTTTCTTCTTTTGTTCTAATGGCAAGTCGAATGTAATCTTTATCATTAAATGCATTTTTTGTTCTTAAATCTTTAATAAAAATATTTTGATCTAACAATTGAATGGCTAATTTTGTTGAGTTATAATTTTTTAATTTACACAAAACATAATTTGCTTCAGATGGATAAACAATTACACCATTAATTTTAGATAACTCTTCCATAAAGCGATCTCTTTCTATAGCAATTTTATCACAAGATTTTATATATTCTTTGCTATAAAGATTAGCAATTTGTAAGAAATATTCTCCATAAGAATTAATATTCCATATCGAAATATTTCTTTTTATTTCTTCCATTAATGATAGATTGCTTGTTGCCAAAATACCTAATCTTAAACCAGGAATGCCATAAGATTTACTAATACTTTTAATTACAATTAAATTTTGATATTTTTCTAAAATTTCATTTTGTAATAAAGTATATCTTTTATTTGGATTAACAAAATCAATAAATGATTCATCAAAAATAACTATTTTATTTTCTTTTTTACATTGTTCTAAAATAGAAATTATTTCTTCAAAAGATAAAAATGTTCCGGAAGGATTATCAGGATTTACTAAACAAATAATCTCATTCAAAGAGATATTTTTCTTAATATCTTGTAAATCATATTGAAAATTATTTTTTTCCATATCAAATAAAGTAAATTCATTATTTTTAAAACAACGAATATATTCATTAAATGCTGTTTTTGGAACATACATTTTTCCTTTTAAAATATTTCCTAAAATATTAATTAATTCAGCAGCTCCATTCCCAACACATAAATAATTTTCATCTACATTAAATAAACGACTTGCATTAATACATTCAATTTTTTGACCAGAAGGATATTGTGTAATTAAATTGTTGGAAAAATAATTTATTTTCTCCATTAATTGTTTTGGTGGATAATAAGGATTTACTAAATAGCAATAATCTAATATATTTTCAAATCTCCAGTAACCACCATATCGTTTTTGAAAATTTTCTAGTTTTTCTTTACCGCTTGAAAACATACAAGTAGCAATATCATAATCTTGTGCATCATCTATCTCATACCAAAGAATGTTTGATACATCCAATGCTTTTAATTGACTACGGGATAAATGGGCAATAATTTTTAATACTAATTCATAGTACTCATTATTACCATAGGCTTGAATATAACTTTTTAAAAAAGGAATAAAAACTTGATGGGAAAATTCTTTACTTAATTTATAAATATTAACCGTTTTATAATAATTTTCTATTTCTTCATAATTAAAATTTTTCTTTTCAATAAATTCAATTACATTTTGTTGATCATCAACTTTAATAACGGTTCCATCCATCCATTGTTTATATTTAGCAACAGAAACCAAATTTTTCTCAGGAGATTCTATTAACTTTTTAATAAGTTTTCCATCATAGATTAAATCAGATTCTAAAAGAATTGTATCATCTTTTTCTAATGCTTCTTTTGCTAAATACAAAGAATATATATTATTAGTTTTATTATATTCTGGATTATCAATAAATTCCAAAGGTAGTTGTTTTATTTTTTCATTTTTACATTCTTCTAATAAAAATTTTTTTAAATTTTCTCCTTTATATCCAGTAACAATTATTAACTTTGTAACCCCCCCCCCGGAGTCAATTAGAGCTTCAATTGCTCTTTCAATTAATGTTTTGCCATTAATTTCTAACATACATTTTGTATTATCTTTTGTATATTTTCCTAGTCTTTTCCCCATTCCAGCTGCTAACATAATTGCTTGCATATTTTTACTTCCTTCCTAATACTTTACCAATAATCTCTTTTCTTTCAATAATTCCAATTTGTGAAAAACGACTATCAATACTATTTTGTCGATTGTCTCCTAAAACAAAGTATTCGTTTTCTTTTAACAAAACCTCTGTTATTTCACCTGGATTTTCTATCCATACATTATCAAATTGGTTCCCATTAATATAAGGATACTCTTTTATTTGCACCTCATCATTTGGTAATCCAATAACTCTTTTAATCATATACTGATTCTTTTTTTTGATAATCACAATATCATTTGCTTCAATATTAAAATGAAATTTTTGAATTACAAGCAAATGATATGGTTTTAAAGTTGGTTCCATAGAATGACCAAAAACAATACCAATTTGATAAAATCGAGTAATTACGAAAATAAAAAAACCGATTAAAATAATTTTTAATATTATTTTTAAACTATTCATATGTCACCTAATTTGTATTTTACCATTTTTAATAGGGTTATGCAATTTAAAAAATGGATATAACAACTCAAAGTAAGTAATAGCACTTGAATATTCTAACAATAATACAAACTGGTTAATAATAGCTTTTATAAAAAAAAAGAAGGAAAAAGTCAAGTTATTGACCAATTTTTGAGTATATAAGTGCAAAAGTGGTCGATAACTATCTTTTTTATTCCTTTTCAAAAACGTTCAAAAGAATTTCTTTTGTATTTTCTAAACTATATTCCATACTTTTCTTTCGGGCATTTTTTACAATTTTACTTTTTTCTTTCTTATCCATCGATAAGACCTCAATCATATATTCTTCTAGTAATTTCGCATCAATAGGATTAAAAGTATAACTATTTTCTTTATGGATTAAATAATCACTTGGACCATATTTATTACTACCAATTACCAAACATTCACAAGCCATAGCTTCTAAACCAGTAAGTCCTAAACTTTCACTTTTCATTCGAGTAGGATAAATAAAGGCTTCTAAGCTATTATAAATATTGACTAGTTCTTCTTGGGTTTGGAAAGGAAGACGAATGACTTTCTTACCTAAACGATATTTTTTTATCAAGGAAGCAACGTTTTCTTCTTCTTTTCCTTGACCAACTAATAAATAACGAATATCTTTATACTTTCTTGTTTTTTCCATTTCATATATAGCTTTTAAATACGTATCATATCCTTTATCTTTTTCAAGACGTGCAACAAAACCAAAATATTTATATTGAGGATCTAAGTTACTATTCTTAAGGGCTGTTTTTTTATTTATTTTCTTAAATTTCTCACAATCAACTCCTCCAGATGGATAGACAACGATTTTCGTACTTGGTATTTTATAGTCTTTTATTAAAATATTTTTAAAATAAGTAGAAGGAGCAATAACGATATTTGTCCATTTAAGAAAAAGACGACTTAATAGTAAATAGTTTTGATCTACTTTGGTATCAGCAACAATATCATTTCCATGTACATTTAAAACGTATTTTGTATCTCTAGAAAAAAGATAAGGAATAAACACTCCAGCTGGAGTATGAGAAGCAAAATGAACATAGAAAAAGTCATAATTATAAAATATTGCTTTTAATAAAGAGGTTCCACACATTTTAACATAAGCTATGAATTTTTTTAACTTTCCTTCCGTTTTTTTCATAACCACTAAATCAATCTTATACCCTTGATTACAAAGTAATTCATAAGCGTTTTTAGTAAATATACCATAATGTGGATACTCTAAACTTGGATACATATTACTAACCATTAAAATATCTTTTGTGAGTTTTTTGCTATCCGTTTTTGAAAGAATACATACTAAAGAGATATAAAAAATAACATAAAAATTTGTATAAACATTTCCTAAAAAAGAAAGACAGAAGAAAAGTATACACCAAAAACCTTCTTTTCTTTTTAATGTACTTTTTCTAAAAGCATATAAAAGAAATAGTAAATAAAAGAAACAACCAACAAAACCAATACTGTAATAAAGCGTTAAAACATCAGCTTCTATTTTAACCTCTTCTTGTTTTAAACCTAGAACTTTAAATAAACCTTCAGCATTTTTATAAGAAAGTGCGGTTTCTTTTTGATTCTCTATTCTAGTTGTATAAACAGTTTTATTTTTTATAGATGCAAAGTTTATGGCTTGATAAGATAAAGAGCCACAAAGTAGAATAATGCAAATAAGACAAAAACTAGGAAATTGATTTTTCTTTATATATCCAATACATTGTTTAAAATGAAACAGCAACACCAAAAGAGTAATAAGAAGAACACCAAAAGTAAAGATTTTAGAAGATAAGTATAAGGATAGGAAAAAGGTAGCAAAAACAAAGACTCCTTTTAAAATATAACTATGGCTTTCTAAAACATAAGTAATACTAAGAGCAAATAAAATTAAAAAGACAAATAAGAAAGAAGACGGTATAGAAATAGAACTTACAGATAAAATAAGAAAGAAGCTTGTCGATATAAAATAAAGAATAGGCATTAAACTATAATTAATTTTTTTATTTTCAATCGAAGAAAAGAACAATAAAAAGATAGGAAAAGAAAAAATGGTCAAAAGATTTTGTATTTCTAAGAATATAGTAGAATGATTGGTAAAGGTAAAATAAAGAAAGATAAAAAAATAAATACCTAAAAAGAGAAATATTTTTTTATGTTCGGTTTTCTTAATCAAATAGAAAAGAACAAACCCTAGAAAAATACCTTTAGCGATTAAAGAAATACTATTACCAATAGGATTTAAAAAAGAGATAAAATCCAACACTGGCCATAATAAGATAGAAATATAAATAAAATTTTCTTGTTTTACTTTCATAATTACCCTCTTTTACTTTTCTTTTCTTTTTTTTGATGTTTAAATAAAATATCCGTTTTTAATACAACGAATAAAAAGATAATCATTAATCCAATATAAATCAACATAACATAATACGTAATTCCTAAAGCATATAAAATAGATAAACCAGCAAAAATAAGATCAATAGCATAAATAATCAGTAAAGAAGCTCTCGTGGAAAATTTCATTTTTAAAAGTTGATGATGAAAATGTTGTTTATCAGGAGTACTAAATGGATTCTGTCTTTTTAAAATTCTTCTGGCAATGGATAAAGCGACATCTATAATAGGAGTTGCTAAAATAATAAGAGGAATAATTAAGGAGGTAAAGGTTGCTGTTTTATAACCAAGTAGTGTGGTTACTGCAATAATAAAACCAATAAAATTACTTCCCGTATCTCCTAAATAAATACGAGCAGGTGGAAAGTTATAAACTAAAAATCCTAGAGTACCTCCTAGCATAATAAGGGCAAGAGTTGTATCTAGTCCTTGTTGAGAATTCATAATAAAAGCAATAATAGAAATCGTTAAAAAGTAAATGGAACTAATACCTGAACATAAACCATCTAATCCATCCGATAAATTAATAGCATTAATAATCGCTACAATTAAAATAATGGTTAATAAATAACTCCATGGAGCAGGAATAATAAAAGAAAGACCAAAAACACTAATATAATTTAAAGTAATACCTCCATAAAAGGTAACAATTCCTGCAGCTAGTAGTTGAACAAGTAATTGATAACGTGTTTTTAAAGGATTTATATCATCAATCATACCCATTAAGATAAGTAAAAAACTACCCATTAAAATAGAAAGCATTTGGACATTACTTCTGGCATATAACATATAACCAAGTAAAAAAGCAAAGAAAATAGCAAGTCCTCCTAAAGTAGGCATTGGAACTTTATTTAATCTTCTTTCATTAGGATAATCCATAGCATGAACATGATAAGCAATACGTTCAACAATTGGAGTTACAATTAAACTACATAAAAAGGTTATAAAGACGATAATAAAAACATCATGACCATTTACATACATATTATTCACTTCCATTTTTATTATAACGTAAACCAGAAAAAAAATGAAGAAAAAATAGATTTCTACTTTTTCTTCTTCTCTTCAAATTGATCAAATTGTTTTAATTTTTCTTCTTGGGTTTGTTCTTTTACTTCTTTCTTTTTTTCTTCTTTTTGGTCTTTCTTCTTATTTTTTTTCTTTCTTTTTTTAAGTAAACAAAGAATAAGTATAAAAGCAAAGAATAAACCAATTCCAAAAGCAAAGCAAATAAGTTGATACGTTTTTACCTCTTTATTTAAAGCATCAATCTCCTCATGATTCCAACTTTGAAATGTTGCTTCTTTTGTATCATATGTATAATAATCGTACTCTCCTGTTTCAATATTCATTCCATAGACTAAAACAAAACGACTATTACTAAATTTATAGATAGGAACAACAACATTATTAATTTCTAAAGTACTTTTTGTATATTCTGGAAATTCTTTTGGAAAATCAACTAAATATAAATTTAGAGAACCCGCTGTAATTTCATTATATAAAACATACGTATTTGTTTCTTCCTCATAAATAGCTAAGTAAATTTTCCCCTCTTGACTTTTTAATCCTACCAAAGTAAATTTCGTAATATCACTATAAAAAGCTGGTATAGTAAAGTCATTAATCGTTACGGTTTTTTCTTCATAAGTTTCTGGTTTGGTTAAACTTTTAGCATTTTTAATCACTGTATATTCATCATTTCCTATTTTAACATGAATTGGATTAGTATCTTCTACATTCACATGTACTTTATAGGTTTTTTGATTCCCATTTTCAGCAGTAACGACGATTTCAAATGTATTTATTCCTTCTGTGACCTCAAATTCTCCAACTCCTGCTACACTTGCATGAGATTCATTTGCTTTTGCAGAAAGTATAACAGTATTCACAGTAGATGGAATAGTCGTTTCATACTCTAAAGTTTCTTTATTAAATTCAGGACTCAATGTATATCCCTCAAGCGTTATAGAAGCTAAGTTAGCATCTTTTGATTTTTCACGAACAGGAGTAACCGTTACTCTTTTACTTAAAGAAACATTACTATTAGCACCATCTGCACTGGTAATATCACCAGAAACGGTAAATCCAATGGTTCCAATACTTGTTGCTTTACAAGTTACACTTAATTTTTTGGTTGTATTTTTTCCATTACTAGAAGCATCTGCAAAACTTTGAGAACAACCGCTCGTCGAACCAGAAGAATTAATTTTAATATTCCAAGATGCTGTATTGGTTAAAGTAACCGTTACGGTAACACTACTACCAACCTCTACACTAGAAGCCCCACTAATACTAGCTTTTCCTGCTGCAAAAACATGTAAGGGTAGTAAAAGTAACAAAGTTATACTTACTAAAAAACTTTTTTTCATCTATATCCCCTATCCTTGTGAAATTATACTTGTACCTAATAAATGTTGTCTAATTTTTAATAGGTCTGCTGAATTAATGGTTGAACCATTAGCAACGGCTGCTGCTGTTTTATAAGCACCTGATAAAGAAATCGTTCCTTGTAAATGTTGACGCATTTTTAATAAATCCGCTGAATTGATTTTTCCATCTCCAGTTAAATCTCCATAAACAACGACTGTATAAGTCTCATTATTATATTTTATCGTTGTTCCTGTTCCTATGGTATCACTACTAATCGTTGCATTGATTCCATAATTTTGTAATTGATTTTTTAAAGTACTAGCACTTTCTCCTTCTTTAAATCCAGTAAAGTAATTACCAGAAAATTTATATCCATTTCCTACTAAAGAATTAGCAAGATTTAAACTAGATCCTCCAGTAGATGAAAGTGTACAAGTCGTACAAATACCACCACTAGCATACACTAAACCAGCTTTAGCAGGATTACTTGCTCCACTAGAAGCTCCAATATTATAGAAATTATAAAGACCAGAATAAATAACACCATTATATTCAAATTGAGAACCATTTGTCGTAAATCCACCATTCGTACCAGATTCTTGTCTTGCTAAAGAAGCAAGATAAACACTACTAACATTAGCAACTTTTCCAGCTTCAATAAAAATTGATGCATAAGATTGATTATCTAAAATGGATAGTCCACTCATAAAGGTATTATCTAATATACTTTGAACAGTACTTTCTGTATAATTAGAAGAATTTTCTAAACTTTCAAATTGTAATATGTATTGATCAACTAAAAAGTTTCTTGGATCTAAATAATATTCGGTAGTAGCTAAATTAGGAATATACCATCCAGAATCATTTCCAGCTTGTACTTTAGAACCACTACTCAAATCATAATATTTGTCTCCCCCTTGCATGGCTCCAATATTTTTAAATGTTTGAGCAGCTTCCGTAAAATCAAGTCCTGTTTTCATAGCAGTAAATGTCCAATTTGGATGTTTTGTGTGTACAGCTCTTAAAGCTTGTTTATAAGGTTCTGGAAAACCTTGGGCATTTAAGGCATTTTCAAAATTTTGATCGGTTACATTCGTTTGTTTTTCAACGGTAACTAAATTACTTCCAGGTCGATTATAAACCTCTTGCATATTTTCATAAATAGGGATATTAAAAGATAAAGGTAAATTTAATAATCCATTTTTAGAATAAGCTGTATAACTTGTTTTGGCTTCACTAGAAGGAGCAGCAATATTAGACATATACAAGTGATTATAAACATCATAATATCCATTAGGATTTACATTATATTTTTTTAAATAACTAGTAAATTGACCACGAGAAATATAAGAACCACTTATAAACTTTGCTCCACCAATAATAGCTTTTTTTGGACTTGTCCAAGGTCTATCATAAACATCATATCCATCAATACTAATATAAGAAGAACAAATATATCCAGTAATATTTTGATAACTAACATGGTACCAACCATTACTACAACCACTTCCACTTTCACGAGTCATAGAAAGGACAGTTACAACATCTCCTATATCTAATTCCATTAAAATATTACTAACATTATTTTCTTTTGCAGTTGTTGGTTTTGAACGTAAACGTACGTCATTACCATTTACTTTTCCTATATAAGTTTGTTCTGCTAAAACTTTAGAAAAAGGAAATATAGAAGAGAAAGTTATCAAACAAATGAAAAGAATAGAAAAAGATTTTTTCAAAAACAATTTTACTCTTTTTTTCATTAAAATTCCCTCCTTTTTCCTCTTTATTATACCATTATATGAAAGACCAAGAAAGAAAACTACACTCTTTTTTGTAAGATAATTGTCAAGTAAGTGCTTACTTGTATAACCCTATTCTTTTATTATATAATAATAAAATGAGAAAGGATAAGAAAATGAAAATACTATTTAAAAAAATTAAACGTTCTAATAAAATTGCTTTAACGATTTATATATTATCCCTTCTTTTCTATTTAATAGGATTTATCTTTTTTTCTATCTTCCTATTTAAATTAGAAGGAATTGAAACAATTTTAAGAATTATTATTTTTCTATTATTTTTAATTTGGTTTTTTATTTATTTTTTATTTGGATTATCAAACTTAGTGACGAATCAAATTAAAAAATTTTTACTTTTTACCTTTATTCAATTTCTATTACTAGGTATCATGACTTTTGCATCAATTACTATTCATCATTTTTATAATAAAATTGGATTATTTACAAATCAAGAATATACTTTATATACAACCAATTTAATTGCTTTAAAAGATACAGAACTTACTTTAGATAGTCAAATTGGAATGATTGCTAATAATGAAGATATAGAAGGCTACAGCTTAGCCAATACCCTACGAAATAAAGAAGGTTTAACTCAAAAAATTGTTTATTATGATGATTATTATTCTATGTTAAATGCTCTTTATACAAAAGAGGTTGATGCTATTTTTGTTTCGAGTAATTATGTTATTTTATTTGGTAGTGAAGAAACATATCAAAATATTGGAGAAGAAACGAAAATTTTATATGAATATAGTGAACAAATGAAAACCAAAAGTAATTTGAATACGAATAAAAAACTAACAGAACCTTTTACAGTTCTATTAATGGGAGTAGACTCCGAAAAAGATGGTTTAAATGCCAATGCTGCATTTAATGGAGATACTCTCATGTTAATTACTTTTAATCCACAAACGCTTAATGCCACTATGGTTAGTTTCCCAAGAGATCTATATGTTCCTATTGCTTGTAATAATAATCGTTATCATAAAATTAATTCCTCTGCTGCTTATGGAACAGAATGTGTTATTAATACCATTCAAAACTTAGTAGATGTCGAAATAGATTATTATGCAAAAATTAATTTTAATGGTGTTATTGATTTAGTAAATGCTTTAGGGGGAATTGATGTAGAGGTAGAACAACCTGATTATAAAGCTTATGTAAGAGAGTATGGAGAAGGAAAATTATGTGAAAGTAACTCTTTAAGAAGCACTCATAATCTTGTTTGTATGGATACAGGTATGCAACATTTAAATGGAGAACAAACACTTGCTTATGCAAGAAATCGTCATGGTTTTTTAGAAAGTGATTTAGCTAGAAATCGTCATCAACAACAAATAGTAGAAGCATTAGCTAAAAAAATACTCACTGTAAGTAGTTTTAATAATTTTGAAAATTTATTAAATGTTATTGGTAAAAATATTGCAACGAACTTATCTACCAATCAAATTCTTTCTTTTTATGATACATTAAAAAATATGTTGGTTCAAAGTTTACATGGTAATGATTTTGTTAATATTCAAAAAACGTATTTAGAGGTTTATAACTTACCTGTTTCCATAAGTGGACTTACTCTTTCTGCTTTAGGATACTATGATAATAGTTTAAAAGCGATTGAAGATGCCTTACAAGTGAATTTAGGAATTAAAGAAGAAGAAATGATTAAAACTTTCTCTTATGATTATAATGAAGAATATACATCTCCTGTAATAGGAAAAGGAATTACAGGGGGTGGAAAAGAAACCACTGTTCCTAATTTTGTTGGTAGTACCGTATCCTATGCCGAAGATTGGGGAAGAAATAATAATATCACGATTAATACCACATTTACTTGTAGTGATGGAATTCCAGGATTAATTGGTAGTCAAAGCATACTTGCTGGAACCTCTGCTCGAAGTGTTTCAAGTATTACCATTTTTGTCAATCAAGTATGTAATACTACAGAAAATCAAGAAGAAAATAACAACGACAATCAAAACGAAGAAACTCCAAATGAAACAGAAACGATTCCTGGTGCTCCAACAGAAGAAGAAAATAAAGAGGAAAACAAGGAAGAGGAAAACCAAGAAACCAATCCTACTGTTCCTGAAATACCAGGTCTTGATATAGGAGACGAACAAGAAGAAAAACAAGAAGACGAAAACTAGTCTTCTTGTTATTATTTGTAAAAAGAAAGAGAATTTGATAAGATAATAAAGAGGGATAATATGAAAGAATATACAAAAAATCAATTAAGAAGATTACGCATAGCTTTAATGATCAATAGTGATAAAAGAAATCAATATATTCTAAAACATCAAATATTTAAAAGTGTAGGAGAAAATTTCTTTTTTCAACCTAGAGTCATACCATCAGATCCAAAACTAATCAAATTTCATAACAACGATATTATAACCAGCAATGTTACTTTTGTAACCCATGATGTTTTTCATTTAGGTTTAAACTATTTAAAAGGAAAAAATTTTTCTTATCAAGCTGGTTGTATTGAAATTATGGATAATGTCTTTATTGGTTGTAATTCAACTATTTTAAAAAATGTACGAATTGGACCAAATGCCATAGTAGCAGCAGGATCCGTTGTAACCAAAGATGTTCCAGAAAATAGTGTAGTAGCAGGAGTACCTGCTAAAGTGATTGGTACATTTGATGAATACATTAAAAAAAGAGAAGAAGAAAATGAATGCCTTTCTAATGAAGAATTATGGGAAAAGTTTTATAAAGAAAAAGAAAACTAAAAAAAGCAATTTGATAATATAATGTAATGGGAGGTTTCAAATGAAAAAAATATGGAAAAATTATCGAAGCACTATGCTTCTTTTAGGAGGAATTTTACTAGGAGCACTTGTCGGTTTACTTTTTAAAGAAAAAGCCCAAGTCTTAACTCCTTTTGGAGATATTTTCATTAACTTAATGTTTGTCGTCATTGTTCCCCTTATTTTCTTAACTATCTCTTCTGCAATTATTAAAATGAAAAGTCCTAAACGATTAGGAAAGATTATGAGCAGAATACTTATTGTTTTTATCATCATGTCTGTTATAGCAGCCCTAATAGGAATTGTTTCTACGAAACTATTTAAACTAGTAAATCCAAGTGATACCAATTCTATTTTAGAACTATTAGATCAAAATTCAACAATTGATACCAAAGTAAACGTATTACAAAGAACTGCTAGTTTATTAACCGTCAGTGATTTTTCTCTTTTACTAAGTAAAGATAATATTATTGCTCTACTTTTATTCTCTATTCTATTTGGTTTAGCAACGCGTATGAGTCAAGAAAAAGGCAAAAAAGTAAGTGAATTTATTTTAAGTTTAAATGACATTGTTTTAAATATAGTTAAACTCATTATGTACTATGCTCCTTTTGGATTAGGATGCTATTTTGCTAGTTTAATTGGAACTTATGGTAGTACTATTGCCCTAGGATTTTTTAAAACTTTTATTTTATATACACTTGTTAGTCTCTTTGTTTATTTTATAGTATACTCTTTTTATGCTTTTATAGCTGCTGGCAAAAAAGGATTAAAAAACTATTGGAAACATATTCTAACACCTACTCTTACAGCTTTAGCAACTTGTTCTTCTGCTGCTTGTATTCCCGTAAATGTAACCTCAACAACCAATATGGGTGTATCAAAAGATATTGCTGAAACCACTATTCCAATGGGAACTAGTTTTCATAAAGATGGATCCGTAATTGGTAGTGTTTTTAAAGTTATGTTTTTAGTTTATTTATTTAATACAAGTACGGATATATGGACAATTATTGGTGTATCTATACTGGCCACCCTTCTTATAACAGCTGTTCCAGTAGGAGGAGGAACCATTAGCGAAATGTTTATTTTAAGTTTAATGGGATTCCCTGCTGCAGCTTTACCAATTCTAACGGTGATTGCTACTGTTATTGATGCACCAGCCACTGTATTAAATGTCGTAGGAGATTCTACAGCCAGTCTACTTGTGGGACGTTTAACAGATGGTAAAAATTTCTTAAACGAAAAAAGATGAGATGCTCATCTTTTTTTAGTTGTCTTTTTTTTGGACAATGGATCCACTACTACTTGCATTTAACGTAAAATCTGCAAACTTTTTTTGTTTATATAATGGATAAGCAGCAGCACCAATCATAGCAGCATTATCAGTACAATATTCTATTTTAGGAATACTTAAATGTACTTGATACTTGTCTGCTACTTTTTTAATTTCTTCTCGTAAATGACGATTAGCAGATACTCCACCTGCAATAATCAGTTCTTTTACATCATTATGTTGTAAGGCCAGTTCTACTTTACGAATTAATTCATCTACAACAGTAACCTGAAAACTTTTTGCTAAATCATTTTTTCGAATCTCATTTCCTCTTTGTGTTTCATTATGAACCAAATTAATAATATAGCTTTTTAAACCACTAAAACTAAAGTTATAGGATTGATCATTAACGGGTTTCGGTAAAGGATAAGTATCGTTTCCATCCATTGCTAATTTATCCACATTTGGTCCTCCAGGATACTTTAAACCAAGCACTCTTGCGACTTTATCATAGCATTCCCCAACAGCATCATCTAAAGTACTTCCAAGTATTTCAAAATCATAGTCCTTTTTCATTAAAATAAGATCGGTATGTCCTCCACTAACTACTAAAGCAAGTAAAGGAAATTCTAACGTATGCTCTATAGCATTTGCATAAATATGCCCTATGGTATGATTAACAGCAATTAAAGGTTTTTTATATACAAGACAAAGTGTTTTCGCAAATTCAACCCCTACAAGTAAACTACCAAGTAAACCAGGAGCATACGTTACAGCAATCGCATCTACATCTTCCATTTTTATATTACTTTTCTTTAAAGTTTCTTCAAAAACCATAGTAATATTTTCCGTATGCATTCGAGAAGCAATTTCTGGAACGACTCCTCCAAAATTAGCATGTGTATCCATTTGGGTTAAAACGGTAAAAGATTCAATCGTTCTTCCATTTTTCACAATCGCCATACTTGTTTCATCACAAGAAGATTCTATTGCTAATAGATAAACATCTTTCAATTGGAAAACCTCCTTCCCATTAAATAAGCATCTTCATTTTCATAATAATTTTTTCGTATATGAATAATTTCTAAACCAAATTTTTGATAAAGAGCTATAGCACTTTCATTTCCCCTTCTTACCTCTAAAGTTAAATAACAAACACTTTCTTTTAAATTACTAATTAAAGTATCTAAAAGATTACTGGCAATTTTTTGTCTTCGATATTCTTCTTTTACAAATAAATGCAAAATATCTACAGTTTCATCAAGTTCTGTATACATTAAAAAACCGATAATCGTACCCTCTTTTTCATAAACCAATACTTTTGTAAAAGGATTATTTTCTAAATCATGCAAAGAATTGGTTTTTGAAAAATTAGGTGTTAATAAATTTCCAAGAGCATAGACTTGTTCTAAGTCACTTGTTTGAAATGCTCGAATCATTTTTGAACCTCAATTTTTTTAACATATAATGGATTGACTTGATGAGGATTTAAAGGTTTTAAAGAATTGGTATACTTTTTGATTTTTTCATAATCCATTTGTATATCTTCTTTATCCATATCTTCTTTTTGATATTCACTTGTTTTTAAATAGGTATAGTCTCCTATTCTTTGATTTTGAGCATCAAAAGTACCTAGAAAAACACCATTCTTTTCTCTTTCAATAATTCTTACTATATCATGATCGATACTCACAGCTTTAATTTCTAAACTCGTTAAGGTTTTAATAGGAATATTTAACGTATAAGCAAGTGTTTTAGCAATGGTTACACCAATTCTAATTCCCGTAAACGATCCTGGTCCATTCACTACTATGATTTCTTTTAACCTTGTAATATCTATTTTGGCAGTTTCTAAAACCTCGATTAAAACAGGAATAGTTGTTGTACTTTGATTTTGTTCTGTTACTATTTCTTTTTTTATAAGTAAAGTATCATCTTGATATAAAACAATATTAATAGCATTACTATGTGTGTCTAAATATAAAGTATACATATAAAACATCCTCTCATCATTTAAAAAAACTCGTTTTTCTTGAGTCTTTATTATAACACACTATCACACAAATCTTCATATTCTTTTCCATGTGGTTCAAAAGTTAAAATTCTTGTATTTTCATCAATTACTTTAAATTTAATATCTAAACGATTTTCTGGTAGACAATGACATATTAAATCAGACCATTCAATAATCGTTACTCCCCCTTTATGGTAGTATTCATCAAATCCTACATTTTCACATGCTCCCTCTAAACGATATACATCCATATGGTATAAAGGAAGTTCTCCATTTGGGTATTCTTTAATTAAATTAAAGGTAGGAGAGGTAATATTTTCATCAATACCTAAAGCATTAGCAAATCCTTTTACAAAAACAGTTTTTCCACTACCCAGTTCTCCTTCAAGGCATAAAACCATATTAGGAAATTTTTCACTTTCTATATTTTCTGCTAAAGCTAAAGTATCTTTTTCACTTCTTGATGTATATTTATAATCCATCTTTATCACCTAGTTTTATTATAACAAAACCATTTTAAGAAATTCAATCCTTTCTCTATTAATTGACATTAAATTTTATTATAGAAAATTAAAACTATGTTATACTTACATTATCGATAAGAATTTCACATTATTTAAAGGA
Organism: uncultured Bacilli bacterium; assembly: GCA_947629205.1. GTDB lineage: Bacteria > Bacillota_I > Bacilli_A > RF39 > UBA660 > MGBC108787. The sequence continues at coordinate 83 of CANRCV010000003.1, read as the reverse complement.
GTGTTAAAAAGTTAAGAAAAAGAGAAAAACTTACACAAAAAGAGAAAAATAACTTTTCTCTTTTTAATATAAGTCTTTTTTAT
>CANRCV010000002.1 GCA_947629205.1 uncultured Bacilli bacterium | reverse complement strand
TGTGATTATTTTAACAAGTTAAAATAATCTATCGTTGGTTTGTCGTGACTCTGTCACTTTTGTTTGACAAACCTACATGTTCCTTAGAAATAACAAAATGTCGACATCCTTTGGCACAATAAGTGTCAATATAGGCATCTATTTTTTCATAATCATTATAAGGTTTAAAGTTTTTATTATTTTTGGTATTAAATCCTTTTAATCTTAGTTTTCCATAAGCATAATCTCCAAGAATATAATCAAAATCATCAAAATAATCCGTTAAAGAGGGTTCTAATTCTTCTATATGAATGGCATCTTTAACATTTTTAATAACATAATACTCTACATCATTTACTTTAATTTTCATTTTTTACCCCATAAAGCGAATACCAAAAATAAATACAAGCATTAAAGTGGTTGCAATAACACTTAATATAAGTAATAGATCTACAAATCCACTGCCTGATGTGATGGTATTTCCATATTTTTTATAATAATTAATAGCATTTTCCAAACGAGATTCTTTTTGCGTATCATTTTCTTTAATACGAAAGAAATGATACACTTTATTATTAATATTGACAATATCTTCTTCTTTCATATTCATAACCTCTACCGCATTAAATCCTGCTAATTGATAAGCATCTGATTTTAATAAAACATCTTTATAATCTGTGAAGGTAAAATGATGTTCTACCTCATATAATTTACTACTTAAATATTTTAAAATTGTATCATCGTTCGGTGTATATTTACTATATAAAGCAAACTTTTCTGGTTGAAAATCATTTTTTGTATATAAAAAACTTTTAAAAATTTCTACCTCTTCACTTGTAACCGTAACATGTTTTTTTCGTAAAGCAAACATATCCACTAACTCTTCTTGAATTTGAAGAAATAAATCTGCACAAATTTCATCATTATTTTGATTTTGATAAAAGGTTAAAAAATTTTGTTTAAATTCTTGTAATTCTTCATCAGTTAAACCAAATTTTTTTAAGTTTTCATCAAATCCTTTTTCATTATTTGTTCGATAAGGATTTAAAATATCTAATTCCCCATAAATCATACAAAGACTACGTATTACCATCACTAAAAAAGTATTAAACTCTTTGTGTTTTGGATTATTTTTATACGTTAAATAATTTTGTATTGAACTTTGAAACGCTTCATTAATAAATTGACTACCTTCCATAATGCCTCACCTACTCTATATAAAGTATACCACAAATTTTAATTTATAGGAATATTTAATAGATTACTTTTGGTTTCTATCTTTCCTCCATAGTAAGTAGGGATTTTTCCTTCTATTATTTTAGATGCTACTAAAATAGAATAATTATTTTTAACTTTTTCTTCCATAGCAGGAATTAAAAAAGAAGAAGAAATTTCACAATCAATATAAATAGAAATTAAGACGTTATTGATACCATAGTTTTCTAAAGCAATACGAATATTACTCGTAACATACTCCATATAGGTTATTTTAACAGGGATTTTAGGTCCTAAATGCGCTAGATAAGCCATATTACTACTGACTCCCATAGGTACTAATAAAATCAAACTATTTAAATCATTGGATAATTCTTCACTATAATAAGTTAATACTTGTTTTCGCATTATAACATCTTCCATACTTTGTTGTAAATACTTCGTAATTTCTGTTAATGATTTATAAACCTCTTCTAATTTAAAATCAACACTTATAATTTCATCCTGTTTATTTTTGGTAAGTACCATCATATTTTCTAAATCAAATTGGGAATATAAATTTTTAACTTGAAAATTGGTAAGAATCGTATTTTGTAATTTTTGAATACTTGTTTTGGCTATTTCAATCAATTTAGGATTTACTTTTTTATTAAAAGAATGCATAAAAAGAAAAGTAAAAAAAAGAAGGCCCACAAAAATGACAATTCCTATGTGCCCAATGGAAAAATGCATTTGGGTTTTTATTCTTCTTTTTCTTCTCATACTAGATTATATGCTACTCAAAAAAAATTAATCTTTCTTAAACCCCATCTCTTAGATTTTGAATCATTTCTTTTGCTTTTTTTACTGACTCTTCTTTTGGTAACATAACATAAGATTTTACAGAAGGATAAGAATAAGTATATTGATGACTATTCTCTCCTTCTAATGTATATTTATCTATACTCCAAGAAGGCATGTTTTTTATTTGTTGTTTAACTAATTTTGTTATATTTTCCGTTCCTAAATTCGTAATTACTTTTCCATCTAAATCTTTTAATAAATCATTATATTTGGTAATAATCTTTTTCGATAAAACTTTATTCATAATAGCTTCTAAAATCATTTGTTGATGTTTTACTCTTTCAACATCTCCTTGTGCTAAACTTTTTCGTTCTCTGGCAAAAGCTAAAGCTTGTTTTCCATTTAAATGATTCTCTCCTTTTTTAAACGTATAATGAATTGTTTCGTTCTTTTCTTCATAGTAAGCAGTAAAAGCTTGATCAAGTGTTACATCAATTCCATCTAATTCATCTACGATACTAATTAAAGATGTAAAATTTACTTTAGCATAGTAATTAATATCAATAGAAAGTAAATCTTCTACTGTTTTTACAGAGGTATTAATACCATGAATACCAGCATGGGTTATTTTATCTTTTAATTTTGTTGCAATACCATTTAATGGTACATAATAATCTCTTGGTATACTAATAAATAGAACTTTATGGGTAGTAGGATTAATACTAATAAGCATATTGACATCACTTCTAGATACACTTGTTACTTTTCCATATGTATCAATTCCAGATATAAAAACATTAAAAGGTTCTTTGGTAATATCTACATTTTTAACTAATTCATCTTTAATTTCAATATTGACAGAGAAAGAATACAACACTTTTTCTTGTGAAAATAAATTATTTTCTTCCTCTAATAAAGAAAGTTGGGCTTCTTCAATTAAAATAGCTTCTACTTCATGATTTTTAAGAAGAAGACTTAAATCTTCTAAATTATCAGCCTCTTTATATTCCAAAGAAACTTTTTTATTCAATTGCATTTTGGCTTGAATTAATTCTTCATCGTCTTTGGCTTCTAAAGATCCTATTTTTTTATCTTTTAATTCTTTTATAGAGGTATACGGACTATCTTTTAAAACCAAAATTTGATAATTTACCGTATTATAATTTCCTTGATTCATTTTATGTAAGAATAATAAAGTATGAATAGAATGAAATAGGAAAAAACAAAGTAAACCAAATTTTAGAAAAGATAAAAAAGTTCCTAAAATTCTTTTTTTAACCCCTTTTCCTAATGTAAGAAGAGCAAAAATAAAGTCCAATACAAAAAGGAAAAAAGCAATTGCTATAAAATATAAAAAAGGTAAAACGTTTAAAAAATATAGACAAAGTATTGCCATAGTACTTGACAATAATGATACGTAAAATAAACGCCTAAAAAATTTTTTTCTACTTTTCTTTTTTCTTACTGTTTCTTTTTTTACTTTTTCCATAATACTCACTTTAGCCTTAAAATCATTATATCATAGACTTTAAAAAACACAGTAAAGTACTACTGTGTTTTTGTAAATGAAAAGTAAATTATAGAGGAATACCACTAGTTATACCACTAAATAAACGATTAAATAGTGTCCAAAGAGTTGCTTTTTTGATCTCTTTTTTTACCATGACATCGACCGCTTTGACAATATTTCCTTCTTGATCCATAACCTCTAATTTCCCTACTACTTCTTGATTTTGAATGGGAGCTTTTAAAGTATCCACAACGAGATGAAAATCATAATTTGTTTTAACATCTGTTACTTTCGATAAAATAGTTACATCATTTTCCACATAGAGTTGTACACTTTTTTGCTCTCCTTTTTCAATAGCTGCTTCTCCTACTTCTTTGTCTTTGGAAAGTAATATATCCAATTTATAGGTATTAAAACCATAATTTAACATATTGACTGTATCTTTACTTCTTAAATCACTTGTTTCGGCGTTCATGACAACAGATAATAAACGCATAGAATTTCTTTTGGCTGTTGTTGTAATACAATAACCAGCTTGATTGGTAAATCCTGTTTTTAAACCATCTACTCCTTCATAAAAACGAACCAATCGATTGGTATTTACAAGCCATACACTAGAACCATCTGGTTTTTTTAAATAATCTTCATATATACTTGTATATTCTAGTATTTTTTCATGTTTTAAAAGTTCTTGGGCCATAATAGCCATATCTCTTGCTGTTGTATAATGATTTTCACTTTCTAAACCATGGGGATTATCAAAATGGGTATTTTGTAATCCAAGTGCTTTTGCTTTTTGATTCATGGCGTCCACAAAAGCGGAGACAGAACCACTCACTTTTTCTGCCATAGCAACAACAGCATCATTTCCACTAGCAACAGCAATTCCTTTTAATAACTCACTCACTTTATATTTTTCTCCTGTTTGTAAAAAAATTTGACTACCACCCATGCTAGAAGCTTGATTACTGATAATGACCTCATCATCAAATGAAATTTGATGATGATCTATTGCTTCCATAATAAGAAGCATGCTCATAATCTTTGTCATCGAAGCGGGAGCTAATTTTTCATCTGCATTTTTTTCATAAAGTACTTTTCCTGTTGAGGTTTCTAAAAGAATAGCACTTTTCACATTAGGAGCCAATTCTTCTGCTTTTACTCCTCCAATTAGAAAGAAAAACAAGAAAAGAAATATACTTAATTTTTTCATTTTTTTCACCTAATTAAAACTATGATAGCCAAAACAAAATATGACATTTATTGTTTTTCTTTCTTTATAAAATAAAAATAGAAAGAAGGTACACTTATGAAAACAAAATACTATCTTTTCGCCCTTTTACTATTTATAGGAATAATCATCTCCACATATTTTATTTTTACCAAGAATAAAATGAAAGAAAAGGAGTTGATGGTGATCAAAGAACAAGAAACTCTTCTTCCTTACATACAAAATACTACTGCCTATAAAGAAGAATATAAAAGTGCTTATAAAGAAATTTTTTATAATGATTTTCCTACCTTTTTTAAAGAGGTTAATATTTTTTTAAATCAATCTTATACACCAGATGAAATTAATCATATTTATACCTATTTAAGTCGTTCGAATATAGAAAAATTACTCGATTATGACAAAGTAAATTTAGAACGTTACTATGCTATTCCCAACTTTGAAATTGATAAAATAGATCGTTATGAAGAATATGAAAAAGAAAAAAATTGTTCTTTATCTCAAGCCGTACTTTATGTTAATATTGGACTCGATCATGCTTTTTATACTCAAATTGTTGAAATTGATAATAAAGAAGATTATACCGTATTAGTTAATAAATATCGTTCTTTAAATACGTATGAACCAACGGATTTAGTTCCTTTAAGTTATGATGAAAAATATCAATTAAGAAAAGAAGCTCGAGATGCTTTTGAACAACTCGTTAGTTTTGGAAAACTAAATAATGTATTCATAAGACCTTATAGTGCATATCGTTCTTATACCTATCAACAATCCATTTATAATACCTATGTTAATAAAGATGGGCAAGAAATGGCAGACACGTACTCTGCCAGACCAGGACACTCCGAGCACCAAACAGGACTTGCAGTAGACGTATGGAGTGAAGGATTTCAAGAAATTTTAGAAAGTGATGCTAATTGGTTAAAAGAAAATGCTTATAAATATGGTTTTATCGTTCGCTATACCAAAGAAACAGAACCCATTACTGGCTATATAGAAGAACCATGGCATTTAAGATATTTAGGTGTTGATTTAGCAACAAAAGTATATGAATCAAATTTAACGTATGATGAATATTATGATTTATATTTAAAATAATTTCTTATTATTGAGGAGCAAGGACAATACGGAAGCCGCGGCCAACATAACCTAACCCATCGTTAGTAGTAAAAGCAAAAACACCAGAATTTTTTGTGTCAAAATATGCCCCACCACGCATAAAATATATATTTTTATTTACAAAATTAGCAGTACTTTTAAAATAAGAACTAATGGAAAGATTTTCTGGTATTCCAAATGGCCCAAGTTCTCCTGTTGCATCTCCTAATATTCTTCTATTCCAATTTGCATAAGTGGTTCCATATTCATAAATATCATAATATCTATTATCATTTAAAATATTCTTATCCAAACCACCAGTACCATATTCTATTGATGAATTATCATTTTTATACATTGCATTGGCAACTGATTCCCAAGCACCACCTGACATATCAAAGATTCCAGTATTATTGCCTGTGGTACTAGCTTCTTTACTATTTGGATAAACATTTTGTGTATCATTATAAGCAGTCCTATAAGCACCATCTTTATTTAATGCTACATTAGTACATATTGTTTCTTCATTTTCTTTTTTACAACTTCCGTATTTACTTTGGATCAAATAAGCAACAGCACCCCATTCGGTATTCTTCATCATATGACTATCTAAATTTTCTTTATATTCTTTAGAATTTTTAAATGCATTCCCTAGTGTTATAGCCCTCCAACTATATACATTTGGTTTTATGATTACCTTTGTTGAATCATTTGTATCTTTTTCTGCTCCAGTTTTACTCCATTTAGTTTGTTCTCCATCTTGTTTATAGCCAGTTTCAAACTTCCCTACCCATAATCCATTTGTATCAAAGGCTAAGAATGCCGGATGCGTCATCCATTTATCTTTTGCACAAGAGCCACTATCGCCGGACTTTGTTGGTGTTGTACAACTTTCATTTGTATCTGTTGTATTTTCTATTCCAAATTTAATTTCAACTGCATTATTATTTTTATCTTGTTCTTGGGTTAATGTTGAATAATCCCCCATATCAAAGATTTTGTATTTATATTTTGGTATCCATACAAAATAGCTTTCTATATCTGTTTCAGGTATAGTTTGACCTTCTTTATAGTTTGCTTCAGTTTTTCCATCTACTAATATAACAGCATTCGCCCATTTCTTTTGACTATACTCATACCAGTTTTCTTCAATATTTGCTTTCGTTACTGTTCCATTATCATCAATTTTTACTGGTACTAATCCCTCTTTTAATACTGGATAAGCTCCATTTAATATACTTTCTTCATATCTTTTAAAATTTATTGTACATTTTATTCTACTATTTTTATTACTATTCTCTATTTTTAATGCCCAATTATCTTCATCCCAACTGGCTAAAACATTATTTTCACATGTAACACCATCTGCTTTGAATCCTTCATTTCTATTGGGAAAAGCAACACCACTTTCTGTTTTCTTATTTACTGTAAAAGCAAGCGTTACATCTCCACTACTAAAATCAGGCACAATACCTTTTATAACATCAAAAGATTTTTCTGCTTTATATAGTGCAAAAGTGCGGTATAAAGTGATACCACCAATAAGTATGATAATTCCTATTATTGTTCCAATTAAAATTTGTTTTTGTTTTTTATTTTTAATAAATCTTTGTAATTTCATAATACCTCCACTGAGGCACACTTGCCCTATTAAAAAATAACACAAATGGGGCATACTTGTCAATGTAAGAATGTGGCAAACTTGCTACAATTTTTGTAGGTGAAAGCAAATGTTAAAAGAATATCGAAAAAGAATCAATATGTCACAAGAACAATTAGAAAAAATAACCAACATAGACCGAAAAACAATCTTTCGAATTGAAAATAATTTAAATATGCCTCTATTGGATACTTTTGCTAAAATCGTTATAGCCTTAAATTTAAGTGATAAAGAAATTGCCGATGAAGTAAAAAAAATAGTTGAAAAAGTAAAATAAAAAAAGATGTTTTTTAAGGCATCTTTTTTGCTAATTTCTTTTCTTCTTGTTCTATAAAGTTAAAATAGGAATTTAATTGTTCTTGTAATTCTTCTTGTGATAAAGTAGGACATTTTTGTAATAATTCATAAGCACATAATTGAATACGATAAAATTTTTGAGCACATTCTTCATAATCATCTAAATTATATTCTTTAAAAATATTACTAGCATCTACCATATAGTTAGCTAAAAAATGAATTCTTTTGCCACACCATAAACAACGACGAACCGGTTCTAAAGCGTAATGACTTTTTCCTAAAATAACTTCCATATGTTGACAATTGTTTTGTAACATAGAGAGTTGTTTATGTTGATCTTGTAATTGTTTTTCTAATAATCTTTGGTGTTTTTCTATACTTAATTCTTGTTGTAAAATATAAAATTGATTCATAAAACCACCTATTTTTTACTTTCTTTTTTCTTTGTTTTTTTACTTTCTTCTTTTTCTATCTTTTTAGGAGCAGGTAGGGCTTCTTTTCTGGATAAATTTAATCTTCCACGATTGTCATATCCTAGACTTTTTACCACAATTTGATCTCCTACTTTAAATAAATCACTTGGTTTATTTACACGTTCATGGGCTAGTTGAGAGACGTGTACTAAACCTTCACAACCTTCCCAAAGTTCTACAAAACATCCAAAATCTTCTACTTTTGTAACAACTCCCGTATAGATTTCTCCTTCTTCTACCTCACGTACAACATTTAAAATCATTTCTTTGGTTTTTTCAATAATTTCTTTATCGGTATGGTAAATAATAACTCTTCCATCATCTTCTAAATCTACTTTTACAGCATCTTTATCATTGACAGTAGCAACATGACTTGCTTCTAAAATGATTTTCGTAATCATTTCTCCTCCACGACCAATAACATCTTTAATCTTTTCAGGCTCAATTTTAAACGTTTCAATTTTAGGAGCATAAACAGATAATTCTTTTCTCGGTTCTTTAATACAATCCGTCATGACATCTAAGATTTCAAGTCTTGCTTTTTTCGCTTGAGCAAGAGCTTCTTTTAATATATTTTTGGTAACTCCTTTAATTTTAATATCCATTTGTAACGCACAAATACCATCTTTTGTTCCAGCTACTTTAAAGTCCATATCTCCCATATGATCTTCTAGTCCAGCAATATCAGTTAAAATCGTATATTTTTTGCCATTTGTAATAAGTCCCATAGCAATACCTGCTACTGGTTTTTTAATAGGAACTCCTGCTGCCATTAATGAAAGACAACCTGCACAAATAGTAGCTTGACTACTAGATCCATTACTTTCTAGTATTTCACTAACGACACGAATGGTATAAGGGAATTCTTCTTCACTTGGTATTACTTGAGCAAGAGCTCTTTCCCCTAAAGCTCCATGCCCAATTTCACGTCTTCCTGGAGAACCATATCTTCCCGTTTCTCCTACTGAAAATTGAGGAAAATTATAATGTAACATAAATCTTTTTGTATCTTCAATACCAAGTCCATCTAATATTTGATGTTCTCCAATGGCTCCTAGAGTCGTTGTAGCAAGAGCTTGCGTTTCTCCTCTCGTAAATAAAGCACTTCCATGTGGTCTTGGTAAAATATCCACTTGGGCATCTAAATGTCTTATTTCATCCATTTTTCTTCCATCTGGTCGAATCTTTTTATCCGTAATTAATCTTCTTACCTCGTCCCCTTCAATTTGATCTACTACTTTTTTAACATCTTTTAAGATTTGTTCGATATTTTCATCATCAGCATAAATCTCTGCAAAATTTTCTAAGGTTTGATTTTTGACTTCTTCAATTTTGGCATAACTTTCTAATTTATCTTTAATTTGAATAGCAGCAAGCATATCTTTGGTAGCATATTCTCTTACCTTTTTTTCTAATTCTTCATCTACTTTAGCTACTACTAATTCTTGTTTTTCAATACCAATTTCATCGATGATTTTTTGTTCAAATTCACATAAAGTTTTAATATGTTCATGACCAAATAGTAAGGCTTCTAACATATCTTTTTCACTTAATTCCTCTGCTCCAGCTTCTACCATACAAATAGCTTCTTTCGTTCCAGCTACTGTTAAATTAAGACTACTTTGTTCTAATTCTTCTTTGGTAGGATTAATAATAAATTCTTTACCAATTTTTCCAACAACAACCCCTGCAACAGGTCCATCAAATGGAATATCACTGATACCTAAACATAAACTAGAACCAAATAAGGCTGCCATAATAGGTGAATTATCTTGATCTACAGATAAAACCGTATTAATAACTTGTATTTCATTTCTTAAATTTTCATCAAACATAGGTCGTATTGGTCGATCGATAATTCTTGCTGCAAGTGTTGCTTCATCAGTAGGACGTCCTTCTCTTTTAATAAATCCTCCTGGAATTTTACCAACAGAATATAATTTTTCTTGGTATAAAACGGTTAATGGGAAAAAATCGGCTGTAATCGTATTTTTACCCATTACGCAAACAGAAAGTACGACTGTATCTCCATAACGAACCAATACAGAACCATTCGTTTGTTTTGCTAATTCTCCTGTTTCAACAATTAATTTTCTTCCTAAAAAATCAAGTTCAAAAACTTTTTTCTTCATACTTTACCTCCATTTTTTCATAAAAAAAGACACTTTAAAAAACAAGTGCCATTATTTTCTTATATTTAGTTTTTCAATTAGATTACGATAAGAAACTACATCATTTTCTTTTAAATAATCTAGTAACTTTCTTCTTTTTCCAACCATCATTAAAAGTCCTCTTTTAGAATGGTAATCATGAATATGTTCTTTTAAATGATCCGTTAATGCATTAATTTTTTTTGTAAGAATAGCAATTTGGACCTCTGTAGAACCACAATCTTTCGCATTTTTACCAAATTCTTTAATGATTGCTGCTTTTTCTTCTTTTGTAATTGTCATATAAATCCTCCTTTTTTTATAAATCGGTTTAAACTGAGTAAGAAATCGAAGGGATTTTCCAACTAAGATTAAACTTCGTTATTATTATATTATAAATCCCCTTAAAAATGCAATGCTTTTTTTTCATTTTCTTCTAAACTAGCCATAATCGTATTAAAAAAATGATCAATTATACTATTATGTAAGGAAGAAAGATCAATAAAATTAGTCATTACTTTTAAAAATGCTTTTTTAATTTCTAAACCTTCTTCATAAGTAAAACATTCTAAAACAACAGAAATCCAAGAAAAATCTTCTCCACTTTTAGAATGGAGTATATAATCTGTAATTGCTTTTAATCCTATTTCTCTTACCATTAAAACATAACTTAAAAAAGCATTTATATCTGTTTTTAGATAATGATTTAAAGAATATGTATAAATTTGATTTAAATCCTCATTATTTTGTATTGCTTTTAGAATATCTAATACACAAATATCATAATCACTTAAAACATAAGACATATACTCTTTTGTTTCCAAATATTGAGGATTTTGATATACAAGTTCTTCGACATACTTTATATTTTCATTTCGTATCTTATTATAAATTATTTCTGCTACTTTTTCTTCTTCCATAGGCATTTCCCTTCTTTTTTTGTATTACTTTAACACAAAGGTTTAAAAAAAGCAATTTATAATAATAGAATGTTTTATTTATTTAAAAGCCAATCAAAAACATTGATTTGTTTAATTCCATTATAAGATGTATAGGGAGCATAATCGGTTGTAAGTAAATATTTGGGATTATGGTCATTAATGTTTTCTAAAGAATTTAATTCTCTTTCTAACGTTTTTTCATCTTTTACTGTATAACTTACTTGGTAATATTCTACTCCTTTTTCATTTATAGCCACAAAATCAACCTCATTCATATCTTGTTTTCCTATATAAACCTCATATCCTCTTCTTAATAATTCTAAATAAACAATATTTTCTAAAATACTGCCATCATCGCCTATTTTTCTTCCTAACAAATAATATCTTAAACCCACATCACTAACATAATATTTTGCCCCAGAAATTAAATAGTTTTTGCCTTTTATATCGTATCTAGGTACTTTATATAAAACGTAAGATTCCACTAACGCCTCTAAATATTTTTCGACAGTAGGAACAGATATTTTTCTCCCACTTGATGTCATAGTATTGGCGATACTTGTACTAGAACAAATATTTCCAATATTATCAAACATAAACTTAATGATATCTTTTAACATACCAATATCTGCAATATCTTTTCGATCTGCTATATCATTTACAATAACGGTATTATATAATCCGTCTAAATACATTTTAATATCCGTTGTATCCTTTAACATTAATGTATAAGGAAAAGAACCTTTGGTAATATAATCAACATATTTTTTTTGAATATCATTTTCTCCTACATATGAAATATATTCTTTAAAAGATAAAGGCAACATTTTTATTTCTACATATCTTCCTGATAGTAAAGTAGCAAGTTCTCCTGATAATAATTTTGAATTAGAACCCGTAATATATAGATCTACATTTTTCTTTATATATAAGCTATCACAAGCTTTTTGAAAATCGATTACTTTTTGTACTTCATCAATAAAAACATAATTTTGTTTCTCTTTTATTAATTTAGAATCAATGTATTCATATAAATCTTTATAATCTTTGATCGTATCGAAAGTGTAATCTTCTAAATTAAGATAGATAATTTGTTCATTAGAAATGCCATTACTTTTTAAATATTCTATATAGAGTTCATATAAAGTTGATTTTCCACATCTTCTTATTCCCGTAACAATTTTAATTAAATCTTTATCCTTAAATTGAATTAATTGATTTAAATATTCAGGTCTTTCTATCATACATATCCCTCCATAAATAGTATAGCAAATAGCTTTATTTTTGTAAATTACAATTTACAAAAATACTAAAATAGACAATTTTGTAAAATGTAATTTACAAAATTAAAAGCAAGATTAAAAAGAAATTTTATTCATTTTAACACTTGCTTTTTACTTTATAGTACTAGAATTGGCTTATAAAAAGTATCTTTCTTTTCATAAAGAGCCATAACATTTTTTTGATAAGCAAGAAGTACATAAGGACTCGTCTCCTTTAATTCTAAAGAGTTTCCATTTTTTACTTTTTTGTATTCACTATCCGTTAAGGAATAAATGGGATAGGAAAAGATATCTTCTAATTGTAGGGGATGTATTGTTTCTTTTTTTATATCTTCTAATGTATAACTTTCTTCTATTCGAAAGTTTCCTTGTTTGGTTCTAACTAAACTAGACATTGTTCCTAAAACACCTAGTTTTTCACATATATCTTTAATAAGACTTCTTATGTACGTTCCTTTTGATACAGTACAAGAAAACGTGATTGTATTTTCTTCGTAATTTAATAAAGTAATTTTTTTAATTTCTATTTCTCTTTTGGGAAGTTCTACTTCGATATGTTCTCTTGCATATTCATATAATTTTTTCCCCTTTATTTTAACGGCAGCATACTTAGGAACTTCTTGCATACTTTTTCCTAAAAAAGAGTTTAGAACCTTACGAATTTCTTCTTCCGTTAAGACTCTTGGGTTTTCTTGTTTTAAAATCGTACCCATTGTATCTAACGTATCTGTACAAACTCCTAACTGAATTGTTGCCACATACTCTTTTTCATAACTTGTAAGATGAGAAACTAATTTTGTATACTTTCCTATACAAACCACTAAAACACCCGTTGCTATAGGATCAAGTGTCCCTGTATGACCAATTTTTTTTGTATGATACACTTGATTTAAGACGTTTACCACATCTCGACTTGTATACCCTTTTTCTTTATTTACAACTACAATTCCATTCATAGAATCTCCTAATTTTCGTTTTCGTGTATTTTTTCAATAACCTCTTCTATATGAGATGCATAATCAATCGATTCATCGTATAAAAATTTTAATTTGGGCGTATTTCGTAAATCCATTTTTTCTGCTACTAACTTACGAATAAAAGGTTGAGCTTCTTCCATTTCTTTTTCTAGTTGTTGATGAGACATGGTTGTATTTAAACTCGTAAAATATACTTTTGCGAAGGATAAATCATTTGTTACCTCTACTGCTGTTATGGTAATTTGTTTTAATAAGGTATCTCTTGCTTCTTCTAATAAAATATTACTAATTACTTTAGCCATATCAGATCCAATTCGTTTTGTTTTAATACTCATACTCTTTTTATTTCTACCATTTCATAAGAAACAATAGTATCTCCTTCTTTAATATCACTAAAGTTTTCTAAAGTAATTCCACATTCAAAACCTTTTTTAACCTCTTTTACAACATCTTTTTCTCTTTGAACACTAGCAATTTTTCCTTCATAAACAACTATACCATCACGTATAAGTCTAGCAAGGCTTCCATTTTTAATCATTCCATCTGTTACATACGTTCCAGCAATATTTCCCACTTTTGAAAATTTAAATATTTTACGAATTTCTGCTGTACCTAATTCTTTTTCTTCAAATTCAGGATCTAGCATTCCTTTCATAGCCAGTTCCATTTCTTCTACGACTTTATAAATAATAGTATAAAGACGGATATCTACATTGTATTCTTTAGCGATTTCTTTTGTTATTCCACTTGGACTAACGTTAAATCCAATAATGATGGCATTTGATGCGTTTGCAAGTACGACATCACTTTCCGTAATCGTTCCAATACCACTACGAATAACTTTAACTTTTACCCCTTCCACATCTATTTTTTCTAAAGCATTTCGTACGGCTTCTTCGCTCCCTCTTACATCTGCTTTTAAAACGACATTAATTTCTTTTTGACCTTCATTAATTTTATTAAATAAATCATCTAAACTAAGGGAGGTTGTATTCGTTTTGCTATTTTTCTTAGCAGCTTCTCTTTTACTTGCTACACTTTTTGCTTCACTTTCTGTTTCAAAAGCCATAAAACGATCTCCTGCACTTGGATTCCCACTTAATCCAGTAATTTCTACTGGTGTAGAGGGTCCTGCACTAACAATGGATTCTCCTAAATCATTTTTCATAGTACGAATTTTACCAAAACAAGTACCTACAACAACTGGATCTCCTAAACGTAATGTACCATTTTGAATTAAAAGGGAAGCAACTCCACCAATATTTTTATCCATTCTACTTTCAATAACAGACCCAATAGCATAACGATTTGGATTGGCTTTTAAAACGCTTACCTCACTAATGGTTTGAATTGTTTCTAAAAGTAAATCAATTCCTTCTCCTGTTTTAGCAGAAATATCTACAAATGGATATTCTCCACCCCATTCTTCTGGTGTAATACCAGCTTCACTCATTTCTTGACGAATTCTTTCTTTATTGGCTTCTGGTTTATCTATTTTATTGACAGCAACAATAATAGGAACATTGGCCGCTTTGGCATGGTCAATGGCTTCTTTCGTTTGAGGCATAACCCCATCATCAGCAGCAACAATGATAATAACGATATCGGTTACACTTGCACCTCTAGCACGCATTTCCGTAAATGCTGCATGTCCAGGAGTATCAATAAACGTAATTTTGCTTCCTTGATGTTCTACTTGGTAAGCTCCAATATGTTGCGTAATTCCTCCAAACTCTGTTTCTGTAACTTTAGAGTGTCTTATATAATCCAAAAGAGAGGTTTTTCCATGATCAACATGTCCCATAATGGTCACAACAGGTGGACGAGGTACTAAATCTTCATCATTATCACTAATCTCATACTCTTCAAAATTAGAAATATCTTGAGTTTCTTCATTTTTAAGAGTTTTATTATATTCCATAGCTATTAAAGAAGCATTTTCAAAATCAATTGATTGATTTAAACTCACCATTAAACCAAGTCCCATTAATTTTTTAATTAAATCATTGGCACTTACCTCTAAAGCTTGTGCTAAATCATTAACTGTCATATTTTCTTTGTAGACAATAACATTTTCATCAACAGAATTAGTCATTAATTTTTCTTTATGTTTATACATTTCTTTTCTTTGTGTCATATATTCTTCTTGATTATTATTCATTTGACTTTTTTTCTTTAATTTTTGTTTCTTTTCACCATCATTCATTAAAGCAATTTTACTACTTTCCATGATTTCTTCGACAACTTCATCAATATCATCATTATCTTCTAAAGTAGCTTCTGTATCGGTGCTAATTAAACTAATGGCATTATCAAGTATTATGACATCATCTTCACTTAACTCATCACTGGCATTTTTAACCTCTATTCCAATTTCTTGAGCTTTTTTAAGAACTTCAGCAACAGATAAATCTACACTTTCCGCATATTCCTTAACATTCATCATTTTTCTTCACCATCCTTTTCTAGTATTCTACATATTTCTTCATAAATAGATGTTGGTATTTCTATTTCCAAGGCTCTATCTATTATTTTATTTTGCATTGCTTTTTTTATGACTTCTAAATTCCTTTTTACATAAGCACCTTTTCCATTCTTTTTGCCCGTTAAATCAATTTCAACAAGTCCTTCTGGTGTTCTTACAATACGGATTAAGTCTTTTTTTTCTAAACGTTCTTTCGTTACAACACACATTCTTAAAGGTATTTTTCTTTGTTTCAAAAAATCACATCCTTTATTCTGCTTTATTTCCCTCTTCATTAATTTGAGCCATTGTTTTTACCTCAATTTTATATTTGGTAAGACGACTAGCAAGCTTAATATTGCTTCCTTTTTTACCAATGGCTAAACTTAAATTCTCTTCATTTACAATAGCTAAAGCTTCCTTTTTTTCTGGATCTGTAATATTTACTATAACATCTTTTGCAGGACTTAAAGCATTTTTAATAAATTCTTCTGGATCTTCACTATATAAAACTAAATCAACACGTTCTCCATTTAATTCTTTTAAGATATTTGCAATTCTACTTCCTCTTTCTCCAATACAAGCTCCAATTGGATCTACTTTTTCATTAGTTGAATAAACAGCTACTTTACTACGAATACCAGCTTCTCGAACACAAGCATAAAGTTGAATCGTTCCATCTGCAAGTTCTGGTATTTCGGTTTCAAATAAACGACGAACAAAGCCATAATGTTTTCTTGAAAGTAAAATAAGTGGTCCTTTTGTTGTTGCTTCTACTTTCGTAATATAAACTTTAATACTAGAACCCATTGTTACAACCTCATCTGGAATCATTTCACTTTTTGGTAAAATACCTCTAGTTCTACCTAAATCAATATAATAATTTTTGGCATCTTCCATAGCAAGCATTCCTACCATCATTTCGCCTTCTTTTCCTTCAAATTCAGCGATAATACTATTTCTCTCTGCTTCACGAATCTTTTGGTTCACCACTTGCTTTGCTGTAGAGGTAGCAACACGTCCAAAATCTTTTGGAGTTACCTCTTTTTCAATCGTTTCTCCTACTTTAATTCCAGGCACAAGCTCTTGGGCATCTTCTAAAAGGATTTGGGCATCTTCATTAATCGTTGGTGGAATATGAACAATATTTCCCTCTTCATCTGTTGTTTCTGTTCCTTCATCATATTCATCCACAACCACATAATAAGAAATAACTTTAATTTCTCCCGTATCTGGATTAATATCTACTCTTACATTGGTTTTAGAATCAAAATTCTTTTTATAGGCAGTAGCAAGAGCAAGTTCCATTGCTTCTAATACGACCTCACGACTAATATTTTTTTCTTCTACAATATGATCTAGTGCTTTTAAAAATTCTTTAGCATTCATTTTCATTCCCTCTTTCTTTACTTAATACATCAAGAATATATTCTTCCTCGATTAAATCTAATTTATCAAGGATTGGATTAATTAAATTTGTTGCATCTACGATAGTATCTAAATCAATACCATTTACTTTATCAAGAACAATTCTTAAAAAAGAATATTTTCCTTCTTTCACAAACTCAATAGAATCCACCATAATGTCTTTCTTTTTTAATTCTTTTTCAATTTCTTCTCTGATTCTTTTTAAAATATTTTCCATATTCACCTCACAAAATCAATAATAAAAGTGGGAAATTTCTGCCCACTTAAATCTGTTATTTGTATTTTAGCACAAGTATTTTAAAAAGAAAAGCCTAAATTAAAGGATTTTTAATTTGTTTGTTTGTTTACTCGTTCTCATTCGTTGGAGCAAGAACGATACGGAAACCACCATAGACATCCACTCCACCAGTGGGACGAGTTAATGCATAGATACCAGAGCCCGTACCACGATTAAAAGGTCCACCACGATAGAACCAAGGGCCAGTTGATACAGCAAACCAAGCCTCATCATCATACCAAGAGGAAATATTTCTTGTTTGTGAACTATATTGTTTTTGCCCAAATGGCCCCATCTCCCCTGTAGCATCCCCTAAAATTCTTCTATTATAAGTTGTTTCACTTGTATTATAATCATAAACATCGTAATATTGTGATTTTTCTTCTCCAGTTTTAAAAGGGAAAGTACTAGTACTAAATCCACTTGAACCAAATGTATAACCACTATCACTTTCTCCTTTTATTACTCCCATAACATATTCCCATGATCCACCACTCATATCATATATTCCAGTATAATTATTTGTGGTACTTGCAACTTGACTTGCTGGATTTTTGTAATTTATTGTATATGTTCCATCAGTACCTAACCCCCCAGTTGGAGTTTCATAATTATTGTAAGAACCACTTCCAGTCGTAGGTTCTTCTTTGGCTGCATATCCAGTTACATATGCACTATTATTATTGATTCTTACACTTTCTCCACTACCATATTTACTATGTTGTAAGTAAGCTACTGCTCCCCACTCCGTATTTTTCATCATATGACTATCTAAGTTTCTTTGATAATTATAACTGGTGTCAAACATATTTTTTACTGTTATCTTTCTCCAACTATACACATTCGGTTTAATAATAACTTTATTTGTTGCTATTTCATTATGTTGTTCGGCTTCTGTTGTACTTGTTGCATCTTTATATCCCGTTTCAAACTTTCCTACCCACATTCCTTTTGAATCTTTAAATGCTGTGAATGCTGGATGTGTCATCCAGTAATCTTTATGACAATTCCCATCTGCTCCACTTTTATTTGGTGTTGTACATTCATTTTCTTTTCCATCTTGTGTATCAGTAATTCCAAATTCTATTTCTATTGTTTGAGCTGCATTCTCATTTAATGATCCATTTGCATCTGTATATTTTTCCATATTGAATATTTTGTATCGATACTTTGGTATCCATACAAAATAACTTTCTATATCATTTTCATTTATTTCTTCATTATCTTCTGGAGTTTTTACTCCTTCTTTTAAGATAACAGCATTCGCCCACTCTTTATCACAATAGTTATACCAGTCTTTTGATTGTTCATTTACTTTGGTAACTACTCCTTGATTGCTTATTGTTACTGGTACTAATCCTTCTTTTATAACTGGTGTTGCTCCTCCTAATGTTAAACAATTTCTAAAATCTGGTACTTTTCCTTTTATAACATTATAAGTTTTTTCTTCTTTATACATAGCAAAAGTATGATATAGTGTAATACCACCAATAAGTACTACAATTCCTATAATTGTTCCAATTAAAATTTGTTTTTGTTTCTTATTTTTAATAAATTTTTGTAGTTTCATGCTATACCTCTTTTCAAAATAATTTCTAATTTATTGCAAGAAAATATAACTATTAGGAACATAGAAACGCATAAAAACAGCATTAATGATTTAATAAAACTATGGTGATAATTATGAATCTTAATCGAATTAAAGAAATTAGAGAAGATAAAGATCTTTCACAAGAAAAAATGGCAAAGATTTTAAAAATAAGTAGACCTTATTATGCTAATATTGAAAATAATATAAAAATAATGACTCTTGATAAATTAAATATTTTTATTAATTATTTTAATATTAGTTTCGATTACATATTTGGACTTACAAACACAAGACAAAATGATGATTACAAGTCTATTTCTAAAATCAACTACACTCTTATTGGAAAAAATATTTATAAATTACGCCAAATAAATAAGGTGACTCAAAAAGAACTTGCAAAGAATATAAATGTTTCTCAAGCTTGCTTGTCCAAATATGAAAAGGGGTTAATTAAAATATCTACAAATAACCTATGCAAAATTGCTTATCTATTTAATGAATCTGTTGATAAAATCATTAAAACAAATATTTAATATTTATTGCATATGTTTCCTATAGTTATATTTATATAATATCATGACTTATTGCATTTTACAACTATTTCTTTTTTAGTTATAAAAATAAACATAGAAAAAGAAGAAATTTATTTTTGCATTTCTTCTTTTAGTTTATTTATTTCGTTTAGAGATAAACCAGTTGAATTCGCTATTTGTTCATTTGTTAAAACATTTAACTTAAGCAAATTCTTAACTGTAGAAATAGCTGTATTATGTGCACCTTTTTTTATTCCAGTTGCCTCTGCATCTTTTATCTCTTCTTTATGTTTCTCTTCTACATCATAATATCCTAAAAATTCTGGATTCATACTTAATTCTTTCACCTTCCTTACCACTTCCCTATAGGTTGTATCTTTTTCATATTCGCTTTCTAACTTTTCTATCTTTCTTTTCCCATGAATCAGTCTTGCGAATTTTTTTACTTCCTTAGGTATATTATAAGTATTATCTTTACAATTTTCAAGAATTAAATGGATTGAGGTGTATATGTTGTGTTCAACATTTCCTCCTTTATCCCGTACTTGAAATATGACAATTGGTTCCTTTGTTTCAAATTTATTAAAGTTATCAATATTGATTAAGATATACTTTGGATATACACTATTTTTTCCACTTTTCGTATTCTCTACAATACGACTCATTAAATATAGTGCATTTTTTTCAAATATAGTACCTGTATCACATTGATTCATTTCCACTATAATTTTTTGTTCATTATTTAAAGTGATGGTTACATCAGTGGCTTGTCTTTTTTCTTGCAAATGTTTTTTATTGATTTCTTCTCCACCAATATATGTTGCTTTTCGAAGTAAATCTTTATCAAATCCTGTTAAAGCATGCACGATTTCCACTGCAAATGCTCTTGTTTGCTTAGATGTCATAATCACCTTAAACAAAGCATCATTCATAAAATTAGGTATATCCAATTGGTTTTCTTTTGTTGCAACTATAGCGTTTCACCTCCTGTTCTTGTGCAATTTAAAAGAAGTACTAAAAAATACTTCCCTCTACTAATATATATACACCGTAAATTTGTAATTTCCTTTTTTTTGGAGTAAATTTTTTAAAAAAAATGAAAAAAATTTAGTTTTTTGCACTAAATTTTTATCTTCTATTTAAAAAGGTAATTCAATTGTAACATCACTTTCAGGAAAAGAACTACAAGGATGAATATATTTAAATTCTTTATCACTAGCTCGAATCGAATCATTAAACGTTTTTACTGTTCCTTCTATTAATTTACTACGACAATAACCACATTCTCCTACATGGCAATGACTTTGGGTTGTAATACCATGTTTTTCCATAGCACATAAAAGTGTTTCACGAGCACGACATGGTATAGTTATTTCTTTTTCTTTTATTACTACTGTTACTTGATATAAATCATTTCCACGAATATCAACGGTTCCAAAAAAAGCATCATGACGAATATATTTTTTAGGTAAGTGATAATCTTTTAATAAAGTATTTACATAGTCATACATTTCAAGAGGTCCACTTACAAAAAAGGAGTTTTCATTTTCTAAATAAGGATCGATTAAATCTTTAGAAAATTGTTCATAATAAGATTTTGATTCATCACTCACTAAATATTCTACTTGTATAAAATGACATTTATTTTTTAATTCTTCTAATCTTTTATAAAACAAAATATTTTCTTCTTTTTCTACTCCATAAAGAATAGTTAACTTACAATTTAAAATGCCATCATAAATGGCTTCTGCCATAGATAAAATAGGAGTAATACCACTTTCTCCAACAATAGCAATGATGTTTTTAGCATCTCTTAATGGTTCATACGTAAATTCACCAAATGGACCACTAATTTCAAATTTATCATCTATTTTTACATGATCTAGAAAATAGTTTGAAACAATTCCATTTGGTTTTCTTTGAATGGTAATGGTATACATATTATTATCTAAAACTTGTTTAGGACTACAACTAATAGAGTATGGTCTTTTATAAATACCATCTTCTATAAATACTTGAATACTAATACATTGACCTGGTTGAAAATAAGCAAGTCTTTTTGTTTTTTGATCAATATCTGGAACAAGCACAAACGTTTTTGTCTTTTTATTTTCTTCTATGATATCTAAAACTTTTACAAATTGTTTTTGAGGATGAAACAAATGAGCAAGTTCATTGGCTCTAAATTGCGTTGGTATAGCATTAGCTGATGAACCATGAATAATTTTTTCTCTATTTTTTTCTATTTCTTTAAATTTTAAAGCATCTTTATTAAGTCCTTTTAAATCTAATTCCATGTTTCTTCCTCCTTTTCTATATCTTTTAGAGTCCCTTTAGCTGCTAAGTGTCCAGACATATAAGTTGCTCCAAATCCACTTAAAGTGGAAGAAAAAGATCCACAAAAGCGTAAGTTTTCTAATAAAGTTTCTTTTTCTTCACTAAGCATTCGAGGAAGCAAATTATCCATACCTGTTGCCTTGTATCCATAAATACTTCCATCAGGATGTCCAGTATATCTGGCATATGTAATAGGAGTAGCAATTTCTATTTCTTCAATATAAGGTTTAATAGATATTTTTGTTGTTTTTTCAAAAGCATCAATAATAGATTCTGCTATACGACTTTTTAGTTCAAAATAATTTTTTTCCGTCACATTTTTTATAAAAGTATCTTGCATTAAAGGAGAATTGAATTCTAAAATCGTTGTTCCTTTAGCAGAACAAGATGGAATCGCATTATTTAATACATAAGCCATACTACTACATGTTTTTAAAGAACTTTTATTTAAATATTCTTTATGAGAATCTAAGCTTTCACAAATAATATAACTATAGTTTTCTAATCCTAAATCTTTAGGACTTTGATTTAATCCTAAGAAAATTGAAAACCCTTTTCCTCCTAAAATTCTAGAATTGGCTAGTTTTTTACTATTTATAGGTACCATTGATTCTGGTAGTAAAGAACCAAACACAACAGTAGGTGAAATATTACAAATAAGATGATTGGTTTCATAAATCTCTCCATTAGTTAAATGAACACCTGCTATTTTTCGATCTTTAAATAAAATTTCTTTTACCATAGAATTATATTTTATTTCTCCACCATTTTTTCGTATTTCTTCTTCTAAAAGTAAACTTAACTCTCCACTTTTTTTATAAGGTATTTTTAAACCATATGCAATCATAGAAAAGAAACTAGCAGCAAAGTGAACAAAACTTAATTTATCTGTAGGACTACCAAAATAAACCCAACAAGATGTTAAAATTTCTTGCGCTCTTTTAGGCATTTTAATAGCTTCTAAAACTTTATCTACCGTATGAGTTGATACTTTTAAAAAATCTGGAAAATTACGTTTTAAGTAACTAGCATCTAACTTATTTTTATTTTGTTCAATATAGATTAAAGCTTCTTTTGATTCTTCTGCTAAAACAAAAAATTTTTTTAAGGCATTTTGACTTCCTGGAACATATTCTTCCATTTTTTCCATATATTCCATAATTCCAAAAGGCATTGTATAATCAACATTTTCATCCATTGCATATACGTGATAGGCTTCCTTAACCGTTACAAAATCTACTTTTTCTTGTAAACCTAATTTTTTAAATAAATGGTAGAGTTCTCCTGGATGTTCTTCATTTCCATAGTTATTCAGTCCAAATAAAGAAGCTTCAAATTCAAAACGTCCTCGTATAAAACTCGTAGCTAGCCCACCTGGTTTATTACTTTTTTCTAGTAGTAAGACTTTTTTTCCATATTTGGCTAACTCTAAGGTAGACATTAAACCACCATTTCCTGCTCCAATAATTATGGCATCATACTTTTCCATTGTATCCCCTTCTATCTATCTTAAAGATATTATATCACGAGTTTTTCTATTTAGGAAAAGAAAAGTACTTTATTTTTCTTCTTTTAGTTGTTTTAAGAGTTGAATATGGATTTCTTCATCTAAAATAATCCGTTTTAAAATGGCTTTTATATTTGGATCCTTCGTATGAAGAATTATTTTTTCATAATTTTGAATAGCTTCTATTTCTTCTTTTATATCTTGGTTAATTACAGCACTCCAATCTCTTTCATAATTGATAAAGTGACCACTAAACCATTCTATTTTTTTATGATTAATACTTAAAAAATAGGGAACAACTCCCAACTTAAAAATCAGTTGTCCTAAAATAGCAATATGATGCATCTCGACAATAGCAATTTGTTTTAATGTTTCTTTTATTTTTTTATTTGATTGAAGCATCATTTGAAATATATAATTATGAACAGCGGTTTCTTCACTAATCTCTCCAGCATAAGAAGCTAATAACTCTTTTGCTAGCTTTAAATCTTTTTTTTCTACTTTAATTTCTGGATAAAGTAGATTTGCTTCATAAGACATTGTATCACCTAGTAATTGTATGTCTTTTTCCCCTTTTTTATTCTTCCCATCTTCCATAAATTCCACAAGGGAGTATTAAATGATCTTTGGTAATCGGTAGTCCTATTTCCCCTGCACAAATATGACCATGTGGATATTTTTTTAAAATTGTTGTTTTTAAAATATTTTCTAACACGATAGAAGAAATACCCGTTGTATAGGAATTAATTAAGAAAAATAATGGCTTGTTGGATAAAAGTTTCATACATAAATCAATTAAATGATATAAACTATTTTCAAATTTCCAAACCTCTTTATTTGGTCCTCTTCCGTAACTTGGTGGATCCATTATAATAGCATCATATGTATTTCCACGCCTTATTTCTCTTTCAACAAACTTAATACAATCATCGACAATAAAATGGATTTCTTCCTTCTCTAAATGAGATAATTTCATATTGTCTTTAGCCCATTCAGTCATACCACGGGAAGCATCCACTTGAACCACTTTAGCATGACGACTGGCTGCAGCCATGGATGCACATCCAGTATAAGCAAATAAATTCAGTACTTTGATTTCTCTATTGGCATGTTCTATTTTATCCATTATAAAATCCCAATTGGCAGCTTGTTCAGGAAAAATACCTGTATGTTTAAAATTGGTAGGACAGACTTTAAACGTTAAATGTTCATAAGAAATCGTCCAGAAAGGTGGTAAAGACGTATAAAAATCCCAATGTCCTCCTCCTTCACTGCTTCTTTGATAGTACCCATCTACTTTTTGCCATTTTTCATCTTCGAATTTATTCCAAATAGCTTGAGGTTCTGGTCTTCTAAAAATATAAGAACCAAAACGTTCCAATTTTTCTTTTCCTCCTGCATCTAAACATTCATAATCTTTCCATTTCGTACTTAAAAGCATAAAATCACCTACTAAAAGTATAGCACACTATTTGCTATTTTTCTTATCTTTCTGTATAATACATTTTTAACAAAGGAAAGATTAATTATGAAATATGATTGGGATATAGAACAAATTGCTTTTTTAAAACAATATTATAAAAAATTAAGAAGACAATTTCATGAATATGAAGAAAAACAAAAAATAAATCAAGGTTTACAATCAACAAAAGACATGGAAAGTTTAATGAATCCATTTAAAATGACATTTGTAAAACCAGAGTTGTATGTAGATAGAAATCACTTTTTACAAAGAAGTACTTTAAAAAGTTATTTTCAAATTCCTAAAAATATCCGTTCTTTACTATTAGAGACCATACCTATTCTTAAAGATTTTGATCCTATGAAAGAATATGAAGAACTTTCTTATTTTTCTCTTACTATAAAACAGTTAATCAAAATGACACATGATTTTTTTGCTTGGTTACCAAATAAAAGTTATTTACCTTTAGTTGATTACTATTTAAAACCAGAAAATCATTTTTTAAAATTTTCAAAAATTACTTTTAATCCTATTATGGGATGTACTTTTATTTTTCCTTTTCCTTATCACCAAGCTTACTTTTATGTAGAAAGAAAGAAAAATTTAGAAGATGTATATAGTCTAAATCATGAACTAGCTCATGGTATTTATGGTATAAATTTTCGTTTTCCTTATACAAATGAATTAGTGGGATATTTTTATGAATATTTAACCACTCTCTTTTTAAAAGAACAAAAAGGAATTGATTCTTCCCTATTAGAAATAGCTGAACAACAATTTACTTTAAATGCTTTAAATAATTTTATAATCCTATACTATCAAAATATCAGTATTTCCCTTTATCAAAAGAAAAAGAAAATTGAAATAGAAGATTTAGTTAAACATATCAACCAAAAAAATTATTCTTTTTTTATCAATGAAGCGATACTCGATGAAAGTTTAAATCTAAATCCTCAAGTTTTAGCATCTTATTGTTATTCTTATTTACTATTTTTACATTATAAAAAGTTAGCAGAACAAGACTTAGAAAAAGCCTTTTATACCTTTGAACAGGATGATTTTTTAAAACAAGTATTAGATAAAGCAGAATATTCTAAAGAATTAGAACAAGAAATTATAAAGCATCATTTAACTTTATAAGTGATATCTTTTTTACTAGGTCCTTCCATCCATTTACCATCTCGTGTAAATCGAGAACTATGACAAGGACAATCCCATGTTTTTTCTTTTTCATTAAATAAAAGACTACATCCTAAATGAGGACATGTCGTATAAACAGAATGCGTATTTCCCTCCTGATCTTTATAGAAAGCTACTTTTTTATCTTTGGAAAAAACTAAAGTGGAAGGATACCATTCTTTGTTTATTTTTTTACTTTTTAAAAAGGCTTTTAGATTGAAAAAAATGGTTTTAAAACTATTTTTTAATTGATAGTAATTACATCGATATAAAGAAAATAAATCTTCATAAGGCATTTTACCCTCTTTTATTTTTTTACTCATTAAATAAGCAGCAAGTATAGAATTCGTCATTCCCCATGTATTATAACCAGTTGCTAAATACATATTTTTTTTCACTTGTCCTATAAAGGGAAGATAATCGTTTGTAATAAGATCTTGATTACTCCATTCACAAACAATTCTTTTTTTAGAAGAAAATTGTTGTTCTAAATCTTTAAAATTCTGTTCTTCGTTTTGTATATCACTCGTTTTTTGTGAACCTCCTACACAAATTTCATAAATTCCTGTTTTATCTTCATAGTACCGTATAGACAATCCAGGATTTGATACAGTAATACAAGAAAGTTTAGGATTTTTTAAAACTTTAGATACCATTAAATATGATTTTTCGATATGTGATTTTAAAGGTAGAAAAAAAGGAAATAAGAAAAAAGGATAATGACAAGCTAAAATTACTTTTCTGGCTTTAATTATAAAACCTTTATCGGTTTTACAAATATACATCCCTTTTTTTCGTTTTATCTTGATGATTTTTGTTTGTTCATAAATTTTATTCTTGTTTATTTTTTTCAAATGATTAATAAATTCAATGGGATGAAAAACATATGTATCCTCTACTCCAATCGATTCTTTATACTCTATATCTAAAGGAAATGTATTTTCTTCTACTAATACATTATTTTGTTCTAAAAAAGTTTTTTCAGCTTTTAGTTTTTTTATTTCTTTTAAAGAATTAGTAAATACATAAGAATGAACTTTTTCTAAATGACAAGAAATATTTTCTTTTTCTATGATTTCTTTTATAAGACTAAGAGCAAGTCTTTGAGATTGTAAATAGTTTTGTGCTGTTGTATAATCTATATTTTTTTCTAAATCACTATAAATGGTATTTTGTAAATAAGTTAATTTTCCTGTTGTTTTTAATGTAATACCACTGCCAACTTGACGAGCTTCTACTAAACATATACTCTTTTCTTGACGTAAATAATAAAGAGTAGTTAAACCAGTAAGGCCTCCTCCAATAATTAAAGTATCTACAAATATATCTTGTTGCAAACTTGGCAAAAGTTCTTTATCTAACTGCTTTTCCCAAAAATACATACCATCATCTTTTACTATTATTTTGGCTTAAAAGTAAGAAAAATATGTAGTTATAATTAACGTCAAAGATATAAAATTTGACATTTTCTTAACAATATGCTATACTTTTACTAGTTTTAAAGGGGGAGAAAATATGGAAAAGGAAATTGAATATTATCCAGAGTTAAAACAAGAATTAAAAAAATTAATAGATAATGTATTTAATATTCGTATTCATTATGATCCAAGATCAATGGATGCTGATGCAAAAGGGTATTTCTTTTACTATCATAAAGTACCACATCAAGTATTAAAACATTTAGAGGGCTATAAAATCCCATTTAGTTATACCTTAACACCTGCTTATTTTAAGTTACAAATTGGATCAGCAGAAATGCATAGATGTAAAGGGGATAAACTAGCTGTTTTAAGTTTTTTCTATTCTGTTTTAAAACATAAACTAGGAGAACCAGTACTTTATGTTGATAATATGGAAGACAATGAAGAAATTGTAACCATTTACTGGTCATTTATCAAAAGAAAAGAATTTATACAATTTGCTCAAGAAAAACTAACAACAGAAAATATCATTATATTAGATGATACCAAATTAAAAAGTCATTATAAAATTACAGATATTAAACAACAAAAAATAGATTTTTATATTGGACTACCTTTAAGTATCATTCCACTTGTTCGAGAACATTTAAAAGATTTTCAAAACTTTAGACATGGTAAAAAGTTAGATAAAGTACTAACTACAGAAGAAAATAAAGAAGAAATTTCGACTCGTACTTTAAAAAATAAACATCATCATTTTATGAAATAATTTGATTGATTAGTTTATTGTACTTAAAAACACACCTATTTGTAAGTGTGTTTTTATTTATTTTTTAATTTCTCGAACTAATCAAATTGATTGAAAAGTCCGAGTTTAGTATCAATCTGGTGCCGATTGGCAGAATTGAACTGCCCTTTGATGCTTACCATGCATCTGTACTACCACTGTACTAAATCGGCCTACTAAAATAATAGTATACATAACTAAAAAAATCAACTATTTCTTACAGAAAGTTGATTTTTAAAATTTATTCTTGATTTAAATATAAAATATCGATATCTACATCGCCTTTTATACCATCGACTCTTCCATCACTACAATGTTGCCACATTCTATAACTACCTTGATAATTGGTTTTATTAACATAATGAGCAAGCCAAGTTTCGTATTTAGAAGGCATCCATAATTTTTCTAAATAATTTTTACTACTATAAAGTAACCCTTCATATCCAGCACTATGAATGGTATCTAAGAAAGTTTCTGCCATAGAGGTAAGTCCAAAGAAACTTAAATGATAATCATTATAAGAGCTCCAATTTTCCCAATCATATGCAATTGGTAAAGTTACTTTATATCCTTTTATTTGATCAATAACCCATAAGGCTTCTTCTTTGGCTTTTTCAATACTACTTGCATAAGAGTAATAATAAATTCCTACATCGATTCCATATTCATTTGCTTTGGTAATATTATTTACAAAATAATCATCTACAAAGTATTCTTTATCTCTACCTCTTGTTCCTCCTACTCGAATCATCATAAATTCAACACCAGCATTTTTTAAAGCTTCAAAATCGATATCTCCTTGCCAACTCGATACATCAATACCAATCTTTGTATTTTCAGTTTTATATTTTTCTTGTACCTCATGAAAAGGAACATAACTTGGTGTTGATGGAGTTGTAGGTTTTGTTTGCGTTTTTTTATTTGGTTCTTTTACATATAAATTAAATTTTTCATTTGTTTCATTGCCACTTCGATCAACAGCTTTAAATACTAAAGGATAGACACCTGCTACTTTAGTATCGTATTCTCCTACAATAGAACAATTAGGATGATCATCTTCATTATCTCCACATAAAATTTTACTTGTTAAATCAATATCTTGATTTTTCATAATGGTATAAGAACCACTTAACCATACAATAGGAGCTACTCGATCCACTACCTCAATTTCAAAATCATAAGATACTTTGATTTTATCCTCATTTTTAAATAGGACATGAATTTGTTTTTTACCAATAGAGGAAGAATCAATTTCTTCATCATTTAAAATAGTTCCATTGATACTTATAATGTAATCACTTATTTTTTTCTTTTCTAAAAAATTAAGAGTTAAATCATCTACTAATGTGACCTCAATTTTTGCATGACGAATACGATAATCTTGAATAAAATACCCAATTATAAATAAGAGAAGAACAAGTAGTAAACCAAATAGAATCCATTTAATACGTTTTTTACCTTTCAACTAAAGTACCTCTTTTCCAGCTTTTTTATGTTTGATAGAAATGAACAAGATGATACCTAATATTGCTAAAGCTACAATAATAATCCCCAAATTCTTTTTCTTTTGATTCGTCGTATTTTGATTTTCTTCTAAAAGAGTTTGATTTTCTTTTTGTTCGTTTGTTTCTTCTTGTTTTTGAGTATTTTCTTGCTTCTCTGTTTCATTTATTTCTTCTTTTGCTGCTGTAGAATTTTTTGTTACAACTTGATTTGTGGAAACAGATAAAGATGTATTTTTATTCGTTTCTGTTGTATTTCTTTCTTCTTTATTCTCAGTTGGTGTAGGTAGTATTTCTTTTTTCGTAATCGTAATTTTAACTGTTTTTGTAACTACATTTTGATGTTGATCTGTTACAATAATATTTATACTATACGTTCCCGCATGATTCCAATCAACATTCGAATTTAATTGAACCTTATTACTATTGATAGAAATTAGACCATCTTCAGTATCCCTAATCGTAATTTCTTTTTTAAATTCTTCTAAATTCATTTCATTTTCTACAAAAGTATATTCATTTTTTGGTAATGAAACGATAGGGAAATCTCCTGTTGATAATTCTTTTAATATATTTTGATATTCATCTTGATTTTGTACAGATAGTTTATGAATTAAACTACTTATATGATTGTAATTACTTGGATTAGCAAATAGGTTTAATAAATCATCATTTTGATGTTCTTCTAAGAAATTAAGAATATATTGATCTAAAGAAGTTTTATACACAGTTTCTAATTCTTCTTCATGACTAGCAAGTTGTTCAGGAACTAAACCATATTTAGTTACATCAAAAACAATTTCATTCTTATCATCAAAATAAGAAGACCAATTTTCTTTTTTATTTGTTAAACCATTGATAAAGGAAAAATCATTTTTATCTCCTTTATACATAATTTTTAATTTATATCCTAAATCAACTTTTGTCGTTTCCGTTGCATTTCCTACATTAATCCAAGTAGATTGTCCTCCTCCATTGACACTTTTGGTATAAACTTGTTCTCCTAAAGTATTATAAATAGAAATAGTAGAAAAAACTTGATCGGCTGAAACTCCATTATTCTTAATCCAAGTTCCTCTATAAGCAATATTTATATTTCTCCCATCTAAAGTAATAACGAATGGAAGATAGTTTTCACCATGATATCCACGTGTTTGAATGGTAGTATGAAAACCTTCTCCAAAATCATCTATTTTTGTATAATAAATCTCTTTTTCCGTATTTTGATTATAAACAACCGTTAGATAAAAATGTTCAAAATTTAAGGCTTCTTGTGTTTTTGGTAAAGCTACTTTATACGTTCCTACTGGTAAAGTACTAGTAATGGTTGGACTTGTAATTTCCAATTGTTTTACCATTTTATCTCCATCATAAATATATACGGTTTTTCCTTTTATAGCATCAAAATCATCAATATGAAAGTTTAAAGTTACATTTCCTGTTAATTGCATAGAAGCTAATTCTTCTGTACTTGCTAAGTCATAAGTTCCAATATTGTTTAACTCTGTTTTAATTTTTTGTTCTTTTTCATCATCTTGAATCATATCTGCCATATAATAAATGACTTTAGCATCACTTTGCATTACTGTATCTTTTACATCTTGAGAAATTTTAACACCCCATGATTCAAAATAAGGAACTAAATTAACATGATATTTCTCTTCTAAAGCAAGAACCCAAGCATCTTGTGTATTTATTTTTTTATTGGTTTCAAAATAAACTTGACGATAATATTGGTTAATAGCGGCATAGGCTTCTTTATAGCCATCCTTTTCTCCATCATTAAAGTAATCTAATATATTTACAAGAGAATACAACATAGCTGCTGCTCCAATATTACCATTCCCATTGTCTTGGTAACCTAAATGTTCTTTTCTACTGGTATTGTATTCTTCTTCTTTTTTGGCTTTACTTAACCATTCATCTTTTGATCCAAATTTATAAATATCATCCCAATGATGGGTTTGAATATAGTAACTAAAGATATTAACAGCTACCTCAGTGATAGGAAGTCCATAACCACTAGCTCCAACATTACCTTGGTATCCATGTCCAGCTTCATGTAAATTTCCCCACCAAATACCAAATAAAGAGTAAACAGACATATCATTTCTACCAATACAATCAAGATAAGCATAATAAGCAGAACCTGGTCCATTATCATTAGCACGAATATAAAATTTAGTCTTTACATTTTGATTCCATTCTTCATTTGGTGTATAAGATAAACCAATTAATTCATCATACTCTTTAGTTAAAGTATCCCAAAATGCACACCATTCATCTAAAGTATTAAATAAATGATGGTTAGATGCGTTATTTTCTACATCACTAGCAATTAAACGATGATTATCTAAATAAGGAACTAAAGCCATAGCGGACCAACCATCTATAATGGCATAACTATCGGTATCTTCTCTCCATTCTTTAAAAAATTGCGTTTGATACGCTTCTCCATCGTTTTGATGATAGTAATGAAGAGGTTTTACTTTCGCATCACTTGCACTCCATTTAATTTCATAAACTACTTTTTCTTTTTCGTTATTTTGAAATAAAGTTTTTACGGTTGGTGTAGAAACAAAACGTTTTTTAAATTCTTCTTCACTTAAAGATTTATTTTCTTTTTCATTATATGTACTTAAAGATTCCATTTTAAGGGGATTTTGAATTGTTGTCCAACCCTCATCACCATTTTTATCATAGACGTTTTCAACTTTAATAGTATTTTCAAAACGATCATCATTATTATGAAGCGTTACCGTTAAGGAAACATTACTACTACCACTTGTTTTACGCATTTCAACTGCACCATCAACATCTAAAAAGACTCCCATAATTTGACGATCATGATTATTTCCTCTCGTATAACCTAATGTATTTAAATGTTCTACAGAAGGTAGCGTATACATGGTTTTTTCCAGTTTTATTTCTTGTGTATCTGTAACATGTACCAAAACTTGCATGGTTGTTGTATTGTTATCACTATCCGTTACTTGATAGTCAATTTCATATTCTCCTTTTTTGGCTTTTTTAGAATCTTCTTCATAGTCAATTGTATTTTTGGTAATTTGAATATCTTGTGTTAAATCTTCATCTTCATTATCTCTAGCAAAAAGACGAAAACGAGCATCATGTTCTATATCAATTTCTGTTCCTATTGGAACAGTAATTTCACTTGTTCCATAAAAAACCGGAGCATTTTTACTACTGATATAAGGGATTGTTTCTTCCCCAATGGCTTGTAAAGGCCATAAAAACCCTATTAAAAATAGGGTTATACTCATACTAATGATTTTTAAAATTCTTTCTTTTCCCATAGGACCCACCTCTATTACTACTTATTTAATTGCGATGAAAAAAGGCATCAAAAATGGCTTTTTCCTCTTGTATCATTTCATCTGTTAATTCTTCACGAGAATCTTTTTGTTTCTTTGATTGGCCTTCTACCAGGTCAATTGATTTTCCATTTTCTACATATATAAAATTTGGTAAATAAATTCTTTTTTCTCCAGTCGAAACTGTTTTTTTGTTTTTATCTGTTAAAGTATACTCACTTAATACATTATCAAAATAGGTAAGTAATTCTTGATACCCTTCTTTTCCTTCTGTTTGTACGACTGGTTTTCCTTTTTTATTTAATGTATAGGTATCTCTTAAAATTTCTTCATGATCATTTCCCCATACCTCTACATAATAAATGGTATCAATATGATTTTCTTTAGCAGAGGAAATAGCTTGTTCAATAACACTACGACACCAAGGACAATATTTAGAACCAAAATAAACATAAAATGTTTCTTGATTTTTTATTCTTTCTACAATCTCTTGAGCAGTTTGATAAACAAAAGGATTATCTTTGGAAATCGTAACACTTCTATGTTTTAAATTGGAAGCATTCATCGTATCATTTAGACTTTCATATTCTTCTTTAAAACGTAATGCATCTTTATTTTCTTCTACTCCACAAGCACTAAGTGCAAAAGCAAATAGACATAAAGTTATAAAATAAAAAATTTTTTTCATTCCTAACACACCCTTATTCATTATTATACAATATAAAGTACAAATTGCAACTAAATTTATCCTAATTTATCTCCGTTTTCTGCTACTTTATCTGGTGTAATTAAAATAACTCCGTCTTTTGAATACGTTCCTAAAACTAGAACCTCTGATTGAAATGGTCCAATTTGTTTAGGAGGAAAATTCACAACGGCTAAAATTTGTTTACCAATTAATTCTTTTGGGGTATATCGTTCTGTAATTTGAGCAGAAGATACTTTTTTTCCTAAAGGCCCAAAATCAATGTTTAATTGATACGATTTCTTTTTAGCTTCTAAAAATTCTTTGGCATCTACAATCGTACCAACTCGAATATCTAATTTTAAAAAATCATGAAATTCTGCCATTTTTTATCCTCCTCAATTTTAAAGTATTTAATACAACAGTTAAGCTACTAAAAACCATAGCAAGACTTGCAAGCATAGGATTAATCGTAATACCAATTGGTGTTAAAAGTCCCATAGCAATAGGAAGCATTAAACTATTATAGAAAAAGGCCCAAAATAAATTTTGTTTAATTACTCTCATTGTCCGTTTACTAATCAAAAATAATTGTAAAATACTTTTTAAATCATTGTTGGTTAACAAAACATCCGCAACATCCATAGCAACATCAACCCCACTTGAAATGCTTAGTCCAATATCAGCACTTGTTAGAGCAATACTATCATTAATTCCATCTCCACACATTAAAACAAATTGTCCTTCTTCTTTTAATTTTTGAATTAATTTTTCTTTTTCTTTAGGTAAGACACTTGCATATACCTCTTCTATATGTAAAAAATTCGCTATTTGCATCGCCGTTTGTTCATGATCTCCTGTTAACATAATCGTTCTTATTCCTTTTTTATGTAAAGCATCAATCAGTTCTTTACTTTCTTTTCTTACAATATCATTTACACCAATTAAAGCTTCGATTTTTTGATCGATA
This sequence comes from uncultured Bacilli bacterium, assembly GCA_947629205.1. Lineage (GTDB taxonomy): Bacteria > Bacillota_I > Bacilli_A > RF39 > UBA660 > MGBC108787. The sequence goes on along the minus strand of CANRCV010000002.1, from coordinate 41,631 downwards.
ACTACATATAAAATACTATTTTTTTCTTGTAATAGTTCTTGTTCTTCTTGTTGATATGTATTTTTAATTTTATATTTTTGTAAAAGTTTAGCATTCCCTACAATAAGGGTATGATTTTTTACTTTACCCATAATTCCATATCCAGCTTTATTTTGAAATTCTTGCACCTCGAATGGTTTTATTTTCTTATTTTCTAAATATTCAACAAAAGCTTTACCAATCGGGTGGGTTGTTTTTCCTTCCAAACTACCCACATAGGTTAATATTTCATCATTCTTTCTATGACCAAAATTTTTGATATGAGCAATTTTTAAAGTTCCATATGTAAGAGTACCGGTTTTATCAAAAACCACTGTAGTTGTTTTTTGAGCAATTTCTAAAATTTCACTTTTTTTAATTAAAATACCATGACTAGCACATACTCCTTCACTTACAACAATAGCAAGAGGGGTTGCCAGTCCTAAACTACAAGGACAAGCCACGACTAAAATTGTTACAAACGTAATTAAAGAAGCATCTATACCCTTTCCTAGAAAGATAGAAACTAGAAATGTTACAAAAGCAAGAATAAGAACAATAGGAACAAATATTCCAGAAACTTTATCTGCTATTTTAGAAATTGGGGCTTTTGTATTTGAGGCCTCAATTACAAAACGAACAATTTCTGAAATTGTTGATTCTTTTCCTATTTTTTCAGCTTGGTATTCTAAATACCCATCATAATTAAGACTTCCCGCAATGACTTTTTGTCCTTTTTCTTTAAAAATAGGTTTACTTTCTCCCGTAATAAAAGATTCATCAAAATGGGCATTTCCTTTTACAATTTCTCCATCTACCGCAATCTTTTCTCCAGCAGAACAAACTAAAATATCCCCTTTTTTAATTTCATCTAAAGTTACTTTTTCTATCGTTTTTCCTCTTTTTACATAAGCAATATCGGGGGTAATTTCAACTAGTTTTTGAATGGCTCTTTTGGTTTTATCTTTACTATAATAATCAATAACTCTTCCTAGTTTTACAAAATAAAGAACAATAGCAGAAGATTCAAAATACAAATGCATCAACATAGCACTATTTCCTTGAAAAAACAAATAAAGATTATAAAGACTATAAAAAAAACTCGTTAAAACACCAATTCCTACTAATGTATCCATATTAGGTGTTTTATGAATCAAATTTTTATATCCATTTTTTAAAATATCTCTTCCATAGAATAAAAAGAAAAGAGTTAAAATAAGTAAAATGCTAACATAATTTTTAGGATGCGCATGCATATCGAAAAATGGAATCATTTTGATATGGAGCATTGGTCCCATAGAAATATATAAAAAGAAAAGGGCTAGAATCGTGAAAAAAAGTAATAAAATTTTTTCTTTTTTATTCTTTTTTTCTACTTTCATTTCTTTAAATTCCCCTAAACTTTGAAATCCAGCCTTTTTAATAAAAGTATCTAAATTGGTTTTAGTTACTTTTTTTTCATCATATGTAATCGATGCCGTAGATAAAACTAAATTCACAGTGGCATTTAAGATACCTTCTTGTTTATTTAAATACTTTTCTAATCCATTGGAACAAGCACTACAAGTCATTCCATCAATAGATAAAGTTATTTTTTTCATTTTTCTTCCTCAAGTATTTCATATTCTAAATCTTCTAGTGTTTCTTTTATTTCTTTATATTCTATATTTTTTCCCGTAATCATTACCATACCTGTTTTATGATCTGCTTCCACGTTTTCTACCCCTTTTATTTCTTTTAAAGCATTTTGAACACGATTTTCACAACCTTCACACATCATACCTTTTATTTTAATCTTTATTTTATCCATAAATCATTTCTTCTTTCTCTTCTTTTATTATACACCTATTTTTTTATTTTTTAAGAGAAATTTGATAACTTTGATCCATATATTTTTTTATTTCTTCAGTTGTTATACTGTCATTTAAAAGTATGGTAATCCAATGGTTTTTATTCATATGATAACCAGGAAAAATAGAGTGATTATCAATGACTTTAACTATATTTTCTTGTGGACATCGAATATCCAAAATTTCTATTTCTCCTTGTTTTTCTAATCCTAATTTCTCACTAGGAATCGTAAGTAAGATACCATACCATTTTTGATTGGTTTTATTTCTCCATATAGCGTTTTTGGAAAATTTTTCCCATAAAAATTCTAAATCATCTTGATACTTTTCTTTCACATACTTGATGAGTTCTTGACTTTGTTTTTGGACAAATATCGTTTTTGTTGTACATTTACTAATTATATCGTTTAGTATATTTTCATAATCATTTTTTATCTTTCCTACAAAAGAGCCCTCTATTCCTTCTACATCAACTAAACTATATTCTTCCAAAGTATCGGTATCGATCACTTGTGAAATTTGCATTTTGTTTGTAATTTCCACTCGTACTAAAAAATGATTGGCTATTTTTTCTTCATACAAAAACGTATTTTCTTTTTCTAAAAAACCATAGTTGATTAATTTGTCTTTGGAAAAAGAAATATTTTTTTCAAATTTAGTTAGATTACGCATTAGAAAACGCCTTTCCTACTTTATACCTTCTATTTGTTTAGAACGTTTTCTAATCAAGATTCTAACATTATTTAATACTCTTTTTAAATCTTCTTTCTTTTGAATATTTTTAATGGTATTCAAATTTTTATTTTCTTTATATTCTGCTTTTATTTTTTCAACCATTTCATCGGTAAGAAAGTGGATTTCTTTTTTTTCGATATTGGAATTGACAATATCAATAATTTTTTCATCATGCACAAAAGCATCAAAACAAAGAATTTGAACGTAGTTAGAAAAAGTCTCAAAAGAATCCAACCAAGTTTTCATTTCTTCTTTATCTATACTTTCTTCTGTTATTATAAGATTTTTTTCTCCTTCATAATATTTTTGAATCTCCCATAATGTTAAATCAACTCGGTCTTCTATGTAACTCGCAATTCCTCTTTTTCGATTGTAATGACTAGAGTATTTGTTTCCATCTAGTACCACCGGCCATAGAAAAGAACCACCAATTGTTCTGGAATCATTCACACATTTAGCAATAAATTTTAAATCTTGTTCTCTTTCTTTTTTTGTTTTATCTTTAAAAATCATATGAAAATAATGCCCATACGGATAACGCTCCGAAAAAGCACTACGTCCAAAAAAAGAAAATCCAAATTGATCGGTACGTAAATAAAGTATTTGTTTGGTTTTTTTATGCGTAGCTTCTATCCAACCATGACATTTTCCTTGTTGATGATGATATTGATAGGTATATGCACTTTGTTGATGATTTAAAAACGCAGTCATATCTTGATAAAAAGGACTATCCTTAGTTGTATAAGTACCATCTGGATCAAAATAAGGACTACTATCCATCACATAGTTTAAATATTTTACTGTTTTTTCTTCAAATTGCTCATCTTCATAATGCTTAATTTCTTTTTTGGGGTTCATATTACTCTCTCTTTTCTAAAACCATTATAACAAACATTAAAAGAATTGAACAATATATTCATAAGCTTTTACTTTTTTAAGACTCCCCTTTTTAAAAGTCATCCCTGCTAAAAAATCAATAACTCTTGTTCTTTGACTTGCCTCACAAGTTTCTAAATTTACTCTTAGTTCTTTATCTTCTAAAGATTTTAATTGTTCTACATCACGATAATTGTTTATTTTGATTGTTTTCATACAACACCTCTTTCTATTGCTATTATAGCATACCTTCTATTTTCTCTTTCTTTCCTTTATTTATGGGCATTTACACTAAATTTTTTTCTATTTTTTATCTTTTTTTCTCAATTTTTGACTCTTTTTTTCATAAAAAAAAGATACCTGGTCACAAAAGGTATCAATATACTTAAAAATTTCTCTATTTTTAACAATGATCTTCTATTACTTTTTTAATGTCTTTTACTAAACTTTTAGGGGATAAAACTTTTACAGTTTCAATATTACGCAAGCACCAATAACGAAAACCTTTTATCGTGGTATAAAAAGAAGCATAGAACGTATTATCATCTATTTTTTTTAATTTAACTTCTTTTCCATACAATTCAATAACGTTATCTAATAGAGTTAAATCACAAACAATTTCTACTTTTTCCATATCACCTGACAGCATATTCACATTGCTTTTTATAAAAAAATCTATTTCATTTTCATCAAATTTATGAGAAGCCATTTCTTTTAAAAGAACAATATTTTGCATACGATCAAGACGATAACTAAATAAACTTTTATTATTTTCATCTGTACCGATCACATAAAATTTTTGTAAAGCATAAATGAGCTTATAAGGAGTGATTTTTATATTTTTTAAAAAAGTATATTCCAGTTGTTCTTTTAATTCATATTTATAATAAGCAAAAGTAATTTTCTTTTGGTTAAAGATAGCTTCATTTATTTTTTCAATATTTTTAATAGTTTCACTATTATTGGTTCTGGTATTTTTCATAGAAAGGGTATAATTTTTATATTTTTCTTGTTCATAAATATCCATTTGATCAAGACATTTTTCCATAATTTGCGTTGCTTTTTTTAAAGGAATAAAATTAGAATAATTAAACGTATTTAAAATAGCAGACAACTCCCCATTATTAAACTCATGTAAAGAACGACGAATAAAGTATCCTTTATGATTTATCTCATACGTTTCAATATCATAATGAAATTTATAAATTAAAAGTTGTATATATCTACGAATCGTTCTAGATTCTACATATACTTGATAGTCTTTTTCAATATAGTATTGAATCTTTTTTGAAGATAAAGGATGTTTTTCATTACTATATTTTTTTAATACATTTAAAACATATAAAATCGTTCCACTTTTTTCATACATTTCCATAAAGCCACCTCTTACTTTGTATTATAACACACTATTTTTTTATATTTTGGCATATTGAATGATAAAAGTTGTTCCTGTTTCATTTGATACAACCCGAATATGTCCATTTTCTTTTTCAATAATGCTTTTAGAAAGAGCAAGTCCAATACCAACACTTTCTTTGTTTTTACTTTCTCCTTTATAAAAACGTTCAAAAATATAAGGAAGATCTTTGGGTTTAATTCCCTCTCCAAAATCTTGTATCGTAATGCGAACATATACATTATTTTCTTCTAGTTCCATTAATACCTCACTTTGTTCTTTAGAATGTTCAATACAATTTTTTAAAATATTGGTTATAGCTTCTACTTGCCAATGAAAATCACAATTTAATAAACAAGTTTTCTTACCTTTAACTTGTATAGATATATTTTTTAAATCACATAAAGTTTCCACATTTTGAATAGCTTCTTTTATGATTTTATATACACTTTGTTCTTTTCTTTGAAAAGAGATTGTATTCGCATCAAATTTAGAAAGTTTTAATAAAGATTGAACAAAAAAGTGAATATTTAATACATTTCTTTTTATATCTCTTAAAAAATCATTACGTATTTTTTCTTCCATATCAGGTTCTTCAATTAAATTATCTAATATAATTAAAATACTAGTAAGAGGAGTTTTTAATTGATGGGATATATCTTCTAAGGATTGTTTTAAATTTCTTTTATCCAATAAAGCATTTTCTGCTGCTTCTTTTAACATAATTGTAGTTTTATAAATTTCATTTTTTAAAATCGATAACTCATCTTCACTCATGGTATCAATTTGTAATTCATAATTCTTATGATTAATTTCTTCAATACATTTGGTAATACTTTTAATTTCTTTATCTCTTTTACGATTATATTTAATAAAAAAAACAAAGAAAAGGAAAATAGCCATTGTAAAAAAGAAAAGATTTATAAAAAGAAACGTATGATAACTTTTTTCATTTTCTAACAATATGGAATCAGTATTTAAATCAATTCCATATTTTTGAAAAAAAGAACTGGTTTCTTCTTGGTTTAAATTTTTAATAATTTCTTCTTCTGTAATGGTAGGATATTTTGATTGAATTAAATGAATCATCGAATTTATATGGTTGTTAAAATTTTTTGTATAAATTTGATATTCATATTGATTTAAGAGTAAAAAGAAGATGGAAAGAACAAAAAAGAGAAATAGACATTTCCAATAATATTTTTTTAAATTTTCTTTATTCTTCATCAATACGATACCCTATTCCTTTAATTGTTTTAATAATATCTGTCTTTATTTTTTGTCTAATCCGTTTAAAATAAACCGTAATGGTATGATCATCTACATAATTTCCTGTCCATTCCCATACTTTATCTAAAAGAGTTGTACGATAAACCACTTTATTTAAATTCATAAATAAAAAATGTAATAGTTTCAGTTCTAAAGGAGTTAACTCTATCTTTTCTTCTTTTTTATAAAAAATCATTTTATCTAAATCTAAAGAGATATCTTGAATGGTAATACGACTTTGTTTTTGATTTCGTAATAAAACTTTATGCACTCTAGCCATTAATTCTTTGGTACTAAAAGGTTTGGTGATATAGTCTTCTGCTCCCATCGTAAGTCCTTTTACAATCGTATCTTCTTCATCATCAGCTGTCAAAAAAATAGTGGGGATTTGTAAGTGTTTAATCGTACTTTCAAAGAATGAAAGGCCATTCCCATCTGGTAAGGTAATATCTAGGATAATTAAATCGAGTGGAGGATGGGTTTCTAAAAATGTTCTTGCTTCTTTTAAAGTTGTTTTTACAATTAATGTTTCTTCATTATGTTCAAAAGAATACACGAGTCCCTTAATAATGGATTCGGTATCTTCAATAAGTAATATTTGCATAAAAACTCCTTTCTTTTTTATTATATCATAAGACAAAAAAGGCCAAACGCCTTTTTAAATATTTTCATTACGAATGGTTTCAATGGTATTTTGTTTATTAATCTTTAAAATAGAATAACGCATAAGAACAGAAATAAGGAAGAACACGACAACAATGGATAAGAAAATAGCAAAGATTGGTGGTGTAAAGGATAAAATTTCATCTACTGCTAAACAACGATACAAAATATAGGATAAAATGGTACCAATCACAATTCCAAAAAATAGTGATTTTACGCCCATAAACAAACTTTCTAAATGAATCATTCTTTTAAATTCTTTATTGGTCATACCAATACTTTTTAACATTGCAAATTCTGGTTTTCTTAATTCCATACTGGTTGTAATTGTATTAAAAATATTTGTAATACCAATTAAAGAAATAACAATAATAAAACCATATAAGAAAATACCAACTAAGATAAATAAATTTTTCATCATTTGAACAGATTCATCCATATTGTTAATGGAATATCCTCCTTCTTTTAAGTTTTTTTCAATCGTATCTTGTAGTTCATTTGCATTACTCGATTGATAATAAATAGTTACATTTTTAGAACTAGCATAAGTATCAAAAAAGGCATCACTAACCACTAAAAAAGTACCTGCATTATTTTTATAACCAAATGGTTTTACCTCTGTAACAAAAGCAATTTCAATATTGGCTTCTTTTTGGGTATTTTCCATAACTCCTTTTACAATACTTCCTTTTTGAAAATTATAAAGTCTTACTTTTTTCTTATGAATTTTTTCATTGGAACTTTGATATTGAACCGTCATGGTATCTAAAAGAATTCCTTTATCTTTAACCTCTTCATAGGATAGATTTAATTCTTTTAAATACTCTCGATATTGTTTTTCGCCCAAACTAATGACTTGTAAAGCATGTTTTTCATCTTCTGTTTCTTCTTTTAAATGAAGGGTATTTTTATATTCTGGATTAAAAGCTGGTCCAGTAAAAGAAATATAATCAAATCTTTCAATGGTGTAATTTAAAACAGTATTTAAATGAACGGTTGAAATATATTCTTGATACATTTCTTCTGTATAATTATGTGCATTTAAAGTTATATTGTATTCACTTAATTTCATTTCTTCTTTTAAACTCGAAAAAGCGAGATGCATAAATTCACTTAAAGCAATAAAAACAAATACCGAAACAATAATGGAAATGGTTGTTGTACGATACTTTTTCTTATTTCTTTTTAAGTTTTTAAAAGAAATTTCTCCTCCTATTCCAAAAATTCTTTTAATCCATTTAGGAGATTTTATTTTTTTGGATTTCAATTGAATTGATGCACTATTACGAATTGATTCAATAGGACTTACTTTAGATGCTTTTCTAGCACTTTGAAAAGCCGAAGCATAAAGAGTGACTATACCAAGTAAAATAGCTATCAGTAAAGAAATTATGGAAAAAGCAAATTCTAACTCTATACCAATTTGATCTTTTAAAAAATAGTTACTAATTAATATCAAAAGATAGGAAGCCAAAGTACCTGCTAAAATACCTAAGAATATACCTACTATTCCTAATAGAGTAGCTTCTATAAAAACATTATGACGAATTTGTTTTTTAGTAGCTCCAATACTACGTAACATACCATATTGTTTAATTTTTTCCGTAATGGAAATATCAAAACTATTTTTAATACAATAAATAGAGGTAAAAACAATAATAGCTAAAACAATCATTACTGTAATTCCAAGCCCACCAATTCCACTATCTTGAATAGGATTGGTTTCTAAAGTAATTAAATAATCATTCAATTCTACTTGATATTTGGCTTGTTTTAATTGTTGGTCTAATTCATCGATTAACTTGGCATTCATTTGGTTTTCTCCATACACTTTTTGATAAAGATTACCATCAATACCAATCGTATCTCCAACTGTTTTATAAATACTTTTTAAAGCTCCTTTTTTATATTTAACATAAATATCTACCGAGTCCCCTATTTGATTATCCTCCATATAGCTAATGAAAGTATAACCAGGAGCAGAATAACTTTCAATATTCGAAGCAGGTCTTTCTATTTCTCCTACAATCGTATACGTTTTTAAAGTGGGATTTAAAATTTCTTCTTCCCCTTGAAAAGGATTTGTTTGCTCTAATTCTATATGATCTATTAAACTCATTCTAGTTCCTACATTTAAAGTAATTGTATCTCCTACATTTAGTTTTACGCGACCATTGGTATTTAAGTGAGTTGGAATAAGTATTTCCTCTTTATTTTCGGGAAGACGTCCCCTTACTAAGTTGACAGACAGATTTTCTAAAGACTCTTTTGTAAATTCTTTAATATAAGCATAGGGTTTATTTTCATTTTTTGAAGGAATAGTTGCATACCCAATGTTTTTTGTTATATAAAAAGAATCTACACTACGATTATTTTCAAATGTTTGAAGTTCACTTTTGGGTACATCATAATAGGCTACATGAAAATTACCTTTTTCTTGTATTTCATAAGAAATTAAAGATTTAATTAAACTAACATAAATAGAAGAAACAGCAGTAATTAATGCAACAGATAATAAAATACCAATAATCGTTACAATCGTTCTTTTTTTATTTAATTTTAAATTTTGAAAAGTAAGACGGTTTAAGACATTCATAACGTATCCTCCACTATTTTTCCATCTTCTATTTTGATAATACGATCAGCTAATGTAGCAATTTCCATATTATGCGTAATCATAATAATGGTTTGTTTTAATTCTTTATTTGATTTTTTGAGTAAGGCAACTATTTCATCACTTGATTTAGAATCTAAATTACCTGTTGGTTCATCTGCTAAGATTAAAGTTGGATTGGTAATTAAAGCTCTTCCTATACTCGTTTTTTGTTGTTGTCCTCCTGAAAGTTCATTGGGTAAGTGTTTTCTTCTGGCTTCTAATCCTAATAATTTTAATAAAGAGGCAATTTCTTCTTCCTTAACCTCACGATTATCTAATGAAAGTGGCAGGGCAATATTTTCTTCTACATTTAAAATAGGAATTAAATTATAAAATTGATAAATTAAACCAATTTGTCTTCTACGAAAAATAGCTAGTTTATCATCATTTAATTGAAAGATATCTTCTCCATCGATATAAACTTTTCCACTTGTAGGGCGATCAACACCACCCATTAAATGCAAAAGCGTTGATTTCCCACTACCACTGGCTCCAACAATAGCTACAAATTCTCCTTTTTCTACTGTAAAAGATACATGGTCCAAAGCAACAACTTTGGTAGAACCTTTTCCATAGACTTTTGTTAAATTTTCTACTTTTAAAATTTCCATTTTAAAATCTCCTTTCTTTTTTCTTTTTTATTATATTCTTTTGTATGTTACTACTAAGTTACTTATTTAAAAAATCACAATTTTTTTTAATTGTGATTCCTAAAATTCTTTTTTACGAAATATTTTTTTCGATATAGTATAGGAGATAAAGACCATAACAATCATAGTGACGATTAAAATGAATAGTAGATAATTTTCTAAAAGAGATATTGTTTTGGTAAGAAAAGAAAAATCAATGTATTCTACAAGAAAACCTCCCACAATTACGATACCAAAAACAATTAAGAAAATACCAATTCTAGCTTTTTCTACTCCAAATTTATAAATAATTGGATACATAATACTTAAAACAAGTATTGTTCCAAATAATGTACCAAACATAGTCACTACTATTTGTTCATAATCAACTGTTTTCGTATTTACAAATGAAATCATAAAAGATAAAAGAATAGTAATTATAGAAACCATAAGAGTCATTAAAATGGTCGTTATATATTTTGATTTTACACTATTGTTTCTTCCATTTGGTAGAGAAATGGAGTAAGCATCCCATTTATTATAGTTATCATAACTAAAAGAGGAAATCATAATCATAACACACATGAAGGGTAAGATAAAAGAGATATCCATTTGTCCCATAAAGCCCATTATGGCATAAACAAGAATTAAGACTCCTAACAATTTAAAATTACTTTTCATCATAGCTAAATCTTTTTTTATAAATCCAATCATTCTTCTTCCCCCTTAATCATTAAAACCATCAAATCATCTAAAGTTATTTTATCAATTACAGAAATAGTATATTTGGTTTTAAATTCTTTTTTGTTAGGAACTAATACCTCATATTCATATTTTGATTTCTTATACTTAAGATAATCTTTTTTATCAATCTCTTTAAACTCTTTTTCACTACATTTTACAATCCCATATTTATCTAATAACTCATTCGTAGCTTTCGATAAAATAATTTCTCCGTTATGGATAAAGGTTATGTAATCAGCAATCTGTTCTAAATCAGCTGTAATATGACTCGAAAATAAAATAGAACACTCCTCTTTTTCGATGATATTTTGTAGTATTTGAATAATTTCTGCACGAGCAACTGGATCTAGTCCTGATGTTGGTTCATCTAATAATAAAAGTTTAGGATGATGAGATAAAGAGGTAGCAATTTCTAGTTTTTTTCGCATTCCTTTGGAGAATGTTTTAATTTGTTTATTAGGTAATAAAGAAAATTCTTTTAAATAGGCATGAAACATTTTGGTATCCCAATTTTTATAAATACCTTCCATTGCCTTATTAATATCATTAGGGGTAAGAATTTCAGGAAAGAACATATCATCTAAAACAACTCCAATTTCTTCTTTGATTTCTTTATCATGTGCACGATTATCGAATCCAAAAATTTTAATTTCTCCACTATAAGATTGAATGATATTTAAAATGGCTTTGATTGTTGTGGTTTTTCCAGCACCATTTTCTCCAATAAAACCCATAATCATACCTTTAGGTAAAGAAAAAGATACATTCTTAAGTTCAAAATGATCATATTTTTTACATAAGTTTTTAATCTCTAAAACATTCTCCATTATTTTTCCTCCTCATATAAAACACTTAACATTTCTTTTAAAGTTTTTAATTTGATATTATTCATTTTAGCAATGGTAATCGCTTTATCTAAACAATCTTCAATTTTATTTAATTGTTCTTCTAAAACGATTTCTTTATTTACTTTAGCAACATAAAATCCCTTGGAAGGAACATTTAGTATATACCCTTCTTTTACTAGTTCTTCATAAGCATTTTTGGTCGTGATAACACTACAATGCAGATCTTTGGCTAGTGTTCTAATCGAAGGGAGTAGGGCATTTTCTGGAAGTTCATTCGATGCAATTTTTACTTTTATTTGTTCCTTTATTTGTTCATAAATTGGAATATCACTTGAATTACTGATTATGATTTCCATATTTCACCTCTTTGTATATATACATTATATACAGAATATACACAGTTGTCAAATATATTTTTATAAAAAAATAGTTAAACACTTATGCTTAACTGCTTAACTACTTTTTACTATTTATTTGTCTTTTCAAATTGTTGATTATGCCACTCTAAATAATGTTTTCTTTCTGCTGTTAATAAAGAGGCATCCATTTTGGTTTTTGGAGTTAAATTGAAGCTTTTCATAAATGGTGCATATTGCTTTTTGACTTTTATAGTTCCATCTTTTGCATCAATGGTTATATATTTTGCCGATTCAAATAGAGCATCATGCATGGGACACATTAATAATCCATTTTCATAATTCACCGCATCATAAATCTCTTCACACTTGGAATAAGGTTTTATATGACTTGAAATTAAAAGTTCTGGAATGGATAATCCACAAATAGCACACTTTGCTTCTGTATGTTTAAATAAATTATTTCGAAATCTTCTTTGCGCTCCAGCATTTCTTGAACGTACCACATTTTCAACATATTGTTCCCCGGTAAATTCAGTATTCTTTTCCTTTATATCTTTTTGTAAATCCAGTAAATCTAATTTTAAGTTTGTCATTTCATTAATTTCAATCACATCATCTTTAGAAATACTCGTTTCAGGTTCTTCTTCTTTTATAAACAAATAATCTTTTAAAAAATCTTTGACATAAGAAAGATCAAATTTTTTTAAATAATTATTACTTTTGGGTAAATTATCATACGTTTTAGTTCCTTTAACATTTACAGAAATACTTTCAATATCTGCAATTTCTTTTTGAACATGTAACTCTCTAGAAACATAATTTTGTTTATTAATAAAATTTAATACCGTTAATGCATATTTGGTATTTAATTTTTCCCAAACCGTTCCTGGTGTTTGTACACTGACATTGATAACGGATATTTTAGCATTTAATTCTTGTATCCATTTTTCTTTTTCTTTTAAACTATCTGTAGTACATATTTTTTTATAAATATCTAATAATCCATCATTTTTAAAAGTATGATATGTTACTAAATAATTAAAGATATAAGCATTTTCCATTCTTTCATTAATAAATCGTAAAGCTTCCCAATTCTTAATTTGATACATATGATGATCTATTTTTTCTAAAACATTAGCATATTCTAATAAATTTAAAACCTCTAAATAATAATTGCTTGTTCCCTTTGATGCAGGATTCCTATTAAACATATCAATGATATATTTATTAAAAAGTTCCATGTTTTGTTTTAAATCGAATAAACCATTTTTTTGAAATTTCATTATAAATTTAGAAACAAAGAATACCGTATCATATGCATAAGATTTGTCTGATAAAAATTTAGCTTTGGTATAACTCACATTTTGAAAATCTTCATAAATCGTATACATGTTCATCCTCCTTTAATTTTCCAATATAATACATAGTATTTCGATCAATATTAATCGTAAATCTAGATTTATTCTTAACAATACTATAATATTCTCTAAACGCTTTCGTCGAGTATACCTCTGTATTTATTTTTTCAATATCTTGACCATTTTTAGGATAAGCAACTACAATAGATCCATTAGCCAAAGTATTTTTAGGTAATTTTGTAGCGCGAATATTATAAGTAAAATTAGGAAATATAATTGCATCCTTATTTAAATATTTAGAAAATAAAAAGGGTTTTGGATCATCTATAAATCGATCATAATTGGGAATACTAATAATTTTTCCAGTATCTGTAATATTTTTAGATCTTAATACTTGATATTTTCCTTTTTTCTTTAAATACTTATTCGTTATTTGTCTATCTCTATAAAAATCAAAATAATCAAGTTCAAACTTTTTTATATACTCATCAAAAAATGCATTTCTATAAATTAACCACATTTTATCATGAAAAATATATTTTTGATCAACATAAGAAATTGTCTTATCCCTTTTATTTTCAATATAGATTTTATCCTTATAATTTTTTTGAAAATGAATAGAAATAATTTCAATAAATACATCTTTAAATCCATCTACTCCATAATCGATTAAGGAAACAATATCATAAGACTCATACTTTTTTCTAAGTGTATCTAATTCCGGAACCATTAAAAAATTTTTAGGTAATACCATAATGATATTCTCGGCATGGGAATAAATTTTTTCAAGAAACAAACCATAGATATTTCCACTGGATACATCCACCTTACCTCTATATTTTTCTAATTCTTGAGCTTTTAGTTTAAAATAAGGAGGATTCCCAATGACAATATCATATCCCAAAGACATATCATGTTCTATAAAATCTTCTACATAGTAATGAATTTTAATTTTTGTTGAATCAATTTTATATTTTTTGATTTTCTTTTTTAGTTCTTTAATAGCATCGGGATTACTATCTACTAAATCAAGTTCAATTTTTCCAATATGATCAATGGCATTTATAAGAGGCAAAACAAAGTTTCCTCCTCCAACGGAAGGCTCTAAAACGCGTATTTTTTTTAAATTTAAGTTTTGTAATTTCTTTAAACAATCAAATATAATGGATTGTGGTGTATAAAAGGAACCAGATTCTTTATGATTTGAAACGGATTTTTCAAAAAGATAGGAAGCTATATAATAATTATTTTTATTATAATTTTCTAACTTTCCAGATGCATTAATAAAGTCATTATATTCTAACATATCCTTTATATTTATGGCTATTTTTTCCATAATTCGAGTAGGAACAGCCTCTCCAATACATCTTCTAATTGTTAGTTCATTTTTTTTAGAAAAAGCTTCTCTTTGTTCTTTCGTAATTATTTTTCTTGTATCTTCACAACACCATTTAAACGTTTTCGGTATCGTCATAACGCACATTAATTCTCGAATAGATAAAACGCGATCGTCTCTTGGATGAAGAGTATCCATACTGGCCAATTGATCATTTCTTGTTGTCACACAAGCACATGGTTTATCCCAAACCAATCTTCTAAATTTATTTCCTAGATGTTCTGATTTTAAAATGACTTTTTTACCATGAACCATTTTATAAGGTTTTTTTTCTTCCGGATTATCAAAAGCGGTTTGACCCTCTTTTAAATCATGAATCCATTCACGCATGTAAGCATCATAGTTTCTAAAAGAATGATAGATATCTTCTTCATCAAAAGCATCAAAATCTTCTAAAGGTTTTAAATTTCCAATAGCTTCTTTTAAACTTATTTCTTTTTCTTTAAAAGGAAACAAATTAAAAGGAGAAAGATTTACTAAATCTTTTCTGGTCCCAATCACCAAAGTTCTAGGTCTACTAGAAGGAACTCCATAGTCTTTAAAGTTTATAATTTTATACGATATATTATAGGTTTCATTTAAATTAGATAAAATAGCATCTAATATTGGTTTATCTATTCCATCCATATCTGTACATATAGTTTTTACAAAAGCTCGAACATTTTCAAATACAAAAATTTTTGGATTTATTTCTTTGATCATTTTAATAGCTTCCACTACTAATGAATTTCTTTTTTGTTCATTATTTTTTTTATAATTCGCTGTGGACATTCCTTGGCAAGGAGGCGTTGCCAGTAAAACGTCGACATCTAAAATGAACTCCTTCGTCTTCCATTTTTCAATTTCAGCAAAAATTTTGTTTTTAATTTCATCTTCTTGTATATCTCCACAAATGTAACCACTACTGTATTTACATTTTTGATTGTATTTTTGAATTTGCATTCTTGATTCCATTAATTCACATGTTGCAATACATTCAAAATTTTGTTCTTTAAATCCATAACATCCAACACCGGCACCACTGAATAAACTAATATATGTTCTTTTTTTTGGTATATGATTTTCTGTTTGTTTTTTCATATATTTGCCTCCCGATGTTACCTTCATTATATCATTTTTTAAAATCTTTGAGAAGTCTATTTTTTCTTTTGTTTCTTTAACTCTTTTTCATAATCCATGTATATATCTGGAACTTTCCAAACCGTATACAACGTTTTATTATTTTTACTATAAATAAAAACATATCCATTATAGATTTTAATATTATTTTTACGCCGATGAGAACACATGTATTGTTTTATTTTTGACTCTTTAAAATCCCCTATCCCATACCCATAATTTAGTGCATTTTTAAATAATTTTACTGAATTATGGCAACGATTTTTTTCTAAAAAGCGTTCATGTATTCTTCTTCGTGCATGCATTGTAATCTTTGCACACATATAACCACTACCCTATCATTGCTAACCTTTTTTATTTTTATAAGAAGTCTACATTACCATCTGCAAAAAATTTTTCCCTAAAAATTTTTATTAAGATGTATTTTTATATTCGATCATTCCCAAAACCTCCCTTTGGCACAAAAAGGAGAAAGCGGTAAGGCTTTCTCTTCAGGGGGTTTTGGTTGATACATTCTCATATAAAATCATAAGAATGTATGAAAGGTTAGCATGATAGGGTATCATGCTATTTTAATCATATAATGAATTTGCTTCTTTGTCAAACTCTTTTTAACAATTTGTAGTTATTTTTTCATCACTTTACATTTCATGTGATTTTTTTTCTTTCAAAGCATCATAATAAAGAACTTGAGAAACACATACATAGGGATATACCCAAATAATAGCAATTCCAAAAGTAAGAATTCCTACAAGGATCCAACCAAAGAAACTAAGCATGAAACAAAAATAATCCCATTTATACCCTTGCATCAACATTTTACTATCTGCTAAATATTCCATTGGACGTTTTTCTTCTTCTGTATCAACATAAATATAATAACTCATTGCATAACCAAGAGCTACAATAATTCCAGGAATAATAAAGAAAAGACTACAGAAAATGACACAAATACTCGTAATAATTCCAATCGCTGCAATCGGTAAAACTTTTCCTATATAGCGAAATAAATCTTCTTTACTATACTCTTCATTTCTTACGAGTTTCATTAAATAAGAGTAAAATCCCACGGATAATGTTGCTGTAAAAAAGGATAGAACTAAACTTACAGCACTATAAAGAACACTTTCTTCATTTAGTAAAAGATTTAGTACGAAAGTACACAAAAAGGAAATAGCAAAAACAACTAAATACCCTTTCCAAAAATTCCATAAATTTTCATGCACAATTTGTTTGGCTTTTTCTTTTATTTCAAAATGATTCATATCGATTCCTCCTAGTATCATTATATTTAACTTTTTTTCTTTAATCAATACTTATAACGCTTCTTACTACTTTCTTATATTTTTCCTCCATTTGATTTTTTTGTTCTAAAATAGTAGCACTATCTTTTTTGGCTTGTAAAACAATTTTAAAATCTCTTTTTAAATCAGCTATTTTAAAACTCATATCTCCACTTTGTCTCGTTCCAAATAAATCTCCTTCTTTACGCATTAAAAAATCTTGTTCACTAATATAAAATCCATCATTACTTTGTTCTAATACTTTTAAACGTTCATTATCTTCATTACTAATTAAATAACAATAAGAATCCATTTCATTTCTTCCAACCCTTCCCCTTAATTGATGAAGAGTAGCCAGTCCAAACATTTCAGCATTAAAAATAACCATCGTTGTAGCATTTTTAACATCGACTCCTACCTCAATTACGGTGGTAGCAATTAAAATTTTTGTCTCTCCATTTATAAAACGTTGCATAATACCTTCTTTTTCTTTCGAATTCATTTTACCATGAACTACCTCTATTTTAACTTTCTTTAAAAAGGCATCATCAAATTTCTTTTTTAAAGTATCAACATCATACTTATCACTTTCCTCATCATTTATGGAAGGAGCTACAACATATATTTGATGCCCTTTTTTAATTTCTTCTAAAATCGCCATTAAAACTGATTTTAATTCACTTTCTTTTTTCACATACGTTTTTATTTCTTTTCTACCACTTGGTTTTGTTTTAATTAAACTGGTTTCCATATCTTGATAAATAGTTAAAGCATATGTTCTTGGAATAGGAGTAGCACTCATATATAGAGTATCTACCTCTCTTCCTTTATTTTGTAAATTCTTTCTTTGATTCACTCCAAATCGATGTTGTTCATCCGTGATAACTAATCCTAAATTGGAAAATAAAACATCTTCACTAATTAAAGCATGGGTACCAATAACAATATCAATAGCACCTTTTTGTAAACGGCTTATAATTTCATTATGTTCTTTTTTTGTTTGACCACCAATTAATAAAGCAACACGAACTTGATAAGGGGCAAGTAAATCATTTATAGTTTGAAAATGTTGTTTGGCTAAAATTTCTGTTGGGGCCATTAAAGCACTTTGATACCCACTAAGAAAACAAGCATACATCAAAATGGTAGCTACAATTGTTTTACCACACCCAACATCTCCTTCTAATAAACGATTCATTTTTTTCTTACTTTTTAAATCGAATAAACACTCTTTGGTGGCTTCTATTTGATCTTTTGTTAGAGAAAAAGGCAAGTGTGTGATAAATTCTTCTATTTTTTCTTGGGGAAATTCTTTCGAAATCCCTATAATTTCCTGATTTCTTACTTTTAAAAAATTAATTTTTAACATAAAGACAAATAACTCTTCATAAATAAGACGTAATTTAGCTTGTTTTAATTTTACGGCATCCTTTGGAGTATGAATCTCTTGTAAAGCTTCTTCTTTACTTAAAAAATGATATTTTTCTTGTAAATCAAAGGGTATATAATCTTCTAGTTTTGGTTTGTTTTGTAACGCTTGTAAAATAAAATCATGCATTTGTTTGTTTTTAAGTCCTTGAATTTTATGATAAATAGGTTCAATTTGCATCTTTTTTAAAGGACTTAACTTTATTGTACTAGCAATAAAACTATTTTTTTTAACATTGTATTTTCCTATTAAAAAAATTTCTTTTCCTACCTCTAAATTTTTATATAAAAATCCTCGATTAAAAATCGTTACATTAATTAAATAAGAATCACTAAGAGCTTTAAAAGATAATCGATTAAAATTACGTTTTATATAACTAATTTTAGGAGTCGATTCAATTGTTGCATTAATCATTATGGTTTGTTCATTATTCGTTTCTTTTAAATGCATTTCTTGATAAACTTGATAACGATAAGGATAAAATTCTACTAAATCCTCTACACAAAAAATATTCAGTTTATGAAGATATTCTATTGTTTTTGGTCCCATTCCTTTTAAGTCTTTTAATTCCATATCCTTATCTTCCTTCTTATAGTTATTATAACAAAGAGGAGAACAAATGTATAGTTTTTAAATAAGTTTTATCTAGTTTTGTCGAATCTATTGTAAAATATTTTTAATTCTTTATAATACAGACTTGTGTTTAGAAAGAAAAGCCAATTTCATTTTTCAGGTCTATGGGTTTTGGTTGATCTTAAGTTTGTTTCTTGGTTTTCTTTCTAACACAATTTTTGTTTTTTTAAGGGCATTTATTTATACCAAAATTTACAATTTTAAAAAAATTTTTAATTTTTTAAAAAAAAGTATTGACAAATACATTGTTTTCCATTAGGATATAAATCACCAATTCACTTATGGCGAATTGGTGCTAGTATCACACTAGTCAACCCCTTTTTATTCTTTTAGAAGCAGTCTTTCAGGGGACTGCTTCAACTGGGTATTTAAAAAGCATAGACATTAATTGTTTATGCTTTTTTCTTTATAATAAGTATATCGTTCTATAGCATTTTGTTTATTACACTCTAATAATTCTTTAGCTAATGCCTCATCTTTAATTTTTAAAGCATGATAGCGCGTTTCATTATCTAAAAATTGATCGTATTTAGTAAAATCAGGTGTTTTTGAATCCAAATACAATTGTTTTTCTTTAGGGTGATAACGCATTAAAAGTTGGTACCCAACCTCTACTGCTAAAGCTTGTTCTTGCGTTGTACAAGAAAGTCCTCCATGAATACCATGTTCAATACAAGGAGCATAAGCAATGACAATAGCTGGTCCATCATGTTCTTCAGCTTCTTTTAATGTTTTAATGGTATGCATAAAATCTGCTCCTAAACAAATACTACCTACATAACAATTTGGATAACACATAGCAATTTTAAATAAATCTTTTTTAGCATTCTTTTTACCATAATCAGCAAATTCTGCTACTTGTCCTACTTTTGATGATTTAGACATTTGTCCTCCAGTATTGGAATAAACCTCTGTATCTAAAACTAAAATTTTAATTTTTTCATTACTCGATAAAATATGATCAATTCCTCCAAAACCAATGTCATAGGCCCAACCATCTCCTCCAATTGCCCAAATAGAACGAGCAGGTATATACTCCAATAAATCTTTTAAATCTTTAGGAATCGTACTATTTTTAAATTCTTCTTTTAATGGATACGTTTTATCAAAATCTTCTTTATTTTCTAACCATAATCTAAACTTTTCTTTTAAAGTATCGGGTACAGCAGGAAGGGCTTTTTTCATAATTGTTTCAATTTGATTTCTTTTTTGTTTATAAGAAATATACATACCATAAGCAAATTCGGCATTATCTTCAAATAAAGAATTTGCCCAAGGAATTGTATAAGGTGTTGAAGGAATACTTCCACCATAAATAGATGAACACCCTGTCGCATTGGCAATCACTAATTTTTTTCCTACAAGTTGAGTTAGTAAACGAATATAGGCAGTTTCTCCACAACCAGCACAAGATCCTGGAAATTCAAAATAGGGACGAACAAAACTTAAATCTTTTACGGTTTGTTTATTTGTGCTATCTGGGTTTTCATATTCGTTAAAATAATACTCACTTTGTTTTTGTTTTTCTTCGTCATAGTCTCCCCATTCTAAAGCTTTTTTTCCTTTTAATCCAGGACAAGTATTAATACATAATCCACAGCCCGTACAATTTTCTTCACTAATGCTTACCAAATAATGATACTTTTTATTTTCGAATAAAGGGATTCCTACATCATTTTGTTCAACTTTAAAAGAACGAATAACAGCATGAGGACAGACAAAACTACATCTTCCACACTCTATACAATTTTCAGGAATCCATTTGACTACTTTATCAGCAATTTTTCTTTTTTCTAATTTCGAACTTCCACCCATAAAAGTACCAGAAGCTCTACTTCCCAGTTCACTTACTTTAATACGATTGCCTTCTCTTGCCATGATTTTTTCAAAAACACTTGTTGGTTTTACTTTATCATAACTTTTATGGTCCAAAGAAATTTCTTCTAAAGAATCAAGAGCATTTACTAAAGCATTTTGATTATTTAAAATCATTTCTTTTCCTTTATTTTTAAATAGTTCTTCTAATTCATCTCGAACCAATTCTAAAGCATTAGAAAATCCTAGTAGTTTTAAGATAATAACTTCCATAATTTTATTAATTTTACCTTTAATATGATTTTCTTCTGCTAATTTAGAAGCATTAATCACATATACTTTTATATTTTTCTTTTGAATAATTTCTATATCTTCATTACTTATCTTTTCTTGTAATTTTATTTTATCCGTCGTATTAATAAGTAATAGACCATTTTCTTGAATAGAATCTAACATCGAATATTTTTTAAAATATTCATCTTTGGTAACCACTACTAGTTTGGGATTTGTACAATAAAAAGGCGAAAAGAATTCATGGTTTTTAATTCTTAAATGACTAACGGTGACTCCTCCACTTTTTTTCGAATCATACTCAAAGTATCCATCTCCATATTTATCTAATTTGGTAAGGATTAAACTTAAAAGATCTTTACTAGCACTCACCATACCATCACTACCAAAACCATAGATTACAATTTCTTGTGCATCAAGTGGTAAATGATAGTTTTCCATTTTTAAACTTAAATTGGTTACATCATCTTCTATACCAATGGTAAAATTTTCTTTTGGTTCTTTAAGCATTTGATAAACACTATAAATAGCACTTGGAGTGGTATTTTTGCTAGAAAGACCATATCTTCCACCCACAATTTCAATATTTTCATCTTTTAAAGCTGCTAAAACATCTAAATAAAGAGGTTCTCCTATACTACCCGCTTCTTTAGTACGATCCAGTACAGCGATTTTTTGCACACTTTTCGGTAAGACTTGTTTTAAATATTTCGTACTAAAAGGACGATATAAATGGACCTCTACTAATCCCAGTTTTTCTCCCTTTTTATTTTCTTCTTCAATGACAAGTTTTATGGTATCGCATACGCTTCCCATAGCAACAATTACTCGTGTTGCCTCTAAATCTCCATAATAATTAAAAGGTTTTACATCAGTCTTACAAATTTTATTTACTTTCTCCATATAAGTATTTACAATATCAGGCATAGCATTATAGTAAGGATTTCTAGCTTCCATACTTTGAAAATAAATATCTTCATTAGAAGCAAGTCCTTTTTCTATAGGATGATCTACATTATTTAGCATTCTATTTTTAAATTCATTTATTTTTTCATAAGGAATTAATTTTAAAAATTCCGTATCTTCTATAGGTTCAATACTATGTAGTTCATGACTTGTACGAAAGCCATCAAAGAAATGTAAGAAAGGTAGTGATCCTTCTATACTCGCTAAATGAGCAACAGCAGCGTTTACTTGGACATCTAAAATATTGGTAGAGGCAAGCATACAAAAACCTGTTTGACGTGTAGCATAAATATCACTATGATCTCCAAATATAGATAAAGCATGCGTAGCAACCGTTCTTGATGCTACATGAATAACTCCGGGTAAAAGTTCTCCAGCCATTTTATACATATTGGGTATCATTAATAAAAGACCTTGACTGGCTGTAAAAGTAGTTGCTAAAGAACCCGTAATTAAAGCCCCATGCATAGCTCCTGCTGCTCCTGCTTCACTTTGCATTTCTACTAATTCGACCTTTTGATTAAATAAATTTTTTTTATCGGTATGATTTAAAAAATCAATATTAGAAGCCATTGGACTGGAGGGTGTAATGGGATAGATGGCTGCTACCTCACTAAACAAATAAGCAATATTGGAACACATTTTATTGGCATCCATTACTTTTTTCATATCAAACACCTCGCATTCTCTTACATTATACCACGAATCAATTTCTTTTCTTAGTAAAAATATGTCAAAAAGTCTTACAAAAGTTGTAAATTTTAAAAATTCTTTTTATAATATTGATAAGAGAGATGAGAATACGATGAAAAAAGATGAAAATATGGATATACAAACCATTATTGCTTACTATGAAGAAGCTATAAAACAAGAACAAGATAGTGATAAAAAAGCGTTATACAAAAGTGAACTGGAAAGATTAAAAAATACAGCAATTGAAGAAGAAATTGAAGAAATGAAAAAAAAGTCTATTCAACATGAAAATGATAATATAAAAGAAATGATTGATCTATATAAAGAGACTTTATCAACTACATCAAAAGAACTCCAAAAAGAAAAATATTTATTTTATCAACATGAACTGAAAAGACTAGAACAAATCTTAGCAAGTCAAAAAGAAACAAGAACGAAATAGAAAAGTACTTTCTATTTTTTTTATAGAGGATTTACATGAATGACACTTAAATAAACCTCTTCTATTTTTTCTTCTATTTCATCTTCTAAACGATCTGCAATGGCATGGCTTTCAAAAGTCGATAAATGACCATCTACAAAAATAGTAAAAGAAATTTGATAACGATATCCAACCGGAGTAGCATTAAAGTGATTGATTTTTTTAATTTCTGGATATGTTTTTATAATGTCTAAAACTTTTTCTTTTGTTTCTTCATCCATTGCTTTATCCATTAATACTTGATAACATTCTATAAATATTTGTAATGCGGTATAAAAAATCCATAAAGAAATGAAAATACCAACAAGACCATCAAAGATATACCAATTTTTTAAAGAACATAAACAAGATAAAAGAGTACAAAGGGTAATAATACAATCATTTCGATGGTCTTTGGCATTAGCTCGAAGTAATATATTGTTATATTTTTTACAAAGAAAAGAGGTATACAAAAACAATAAAAATTTAATAAAAATGGTAATGAAACAAACAAGGACTAAACCTAAAGAAAAGGTAAACTTTTTATGAAAGAGTAAAGAAAGAAAAGAAGATTTCAATGATGAAAAGGAAAGAAAAAACATAGCAAGACCAATAAACATAGAATATATATATTCGGCTTTTCCATGTCCTAAATGATGGTCTTCATCACTTGGTTTACTAGCAATTTTATTTCCAATCATCGTCATAAAAGAAGAAAATACATCACTACAAGAATTAAAAGCATCAGCAAGCATTGCTTGACTTTTGGAAATAAGACCAATCCCCATTTTTATAATAGCTAAAAATAAATTTCCTAAAATACCTAATAAACCCGCTTTTTTTATATTTTGAAATTTTGTTTCCATCTAAAACCCTTCTTTACTGTAATATATTCATTTTATCATAAAAGTGCCTTAAATGAAAAAAATTGTTACTAAGAACAATTAATCTTTTGGTTTAAAAATAAGAGTAAGAACAAAAGCAAATAGAACAACTCCTGCTATAGCACAAGAACTATATTTTAAAATATTTGAAAATAATCCAATCAAACCTTGTTCTTGAAAACCTAAAAAAGCTCCTTTATATAAAGAATAACCAAAATTAGAAATAATAATAGTTGCCCCTCCTCCTGCAAATGAAATAAAAGTATCATATAATCCAATAAAACCGAAAAAAGCTCCTAAAATGGTAAATAAACTGGTTACATGACCAGGGGTTAATTTTGTATTATCGAGTACTACTTGAGCAAGAAAACAAAGAGTTCCCGCAAATAAAAAGGCACATAAAATTTTCATGTTAACACCTCCAAACTAATGGCATGAGCAATACTAGGAATTGTTTTCTTTTGATTGGTTGTATCTTTTGAATGCAAAGAACCCGTAGCAATAAGTAAAATTTTTTTATACTTTTTATTTTTTAAAATTTTATTAAATAAAACTAAAGGTAAAGTAACGGGACCAGAAGAACCAGAATAAACCTCTTGACTTTTTAAGAAAATTTCACAACCAGCATCGATATGATTTTTAATTTTTATATTATAATTGATTTTTAAAAATTCTTTAAAAATTTCTGTACCTATTTCTCCTAAATCTCCAGTTAAAATAACATCATAATCATCAACCGTTCTTTTTAAATCCTTTAAATGATCCATTAAAACACTTACAGCAGCAGGAGTCATAACAGCCCCCATATGCGTAGCATCTTTTTGGTCATAATCCTCTATTTTACCAATTGTTGCAGATTCTATTTTAATAGAACTTGGTACATTTGTTAGTAAAGCTCCTACTGCTCCCGTAGCTGTAAAAGTTGTTGTTTTTGCTCTAGGAGCACCATATTCAATTGGAAAACGAAATTGACGTTCAGCATTTAAATTATGACTACTGGTTATCACAATAGCATTTTTAATAAAACCAGCTTCTATAAAAGTACTTGCTATAGCTAAACTTTCAGCAAAAGTAGCACAAGCATTATATACTCCTAAAAAAGGAATAGAAAAGTCTTTCATAGCAAAATTGGTAATGGTAAGTTGATTGGATAAATCTCCTCCAATTAATAAATCTATCTTTTGATTTAATTTATTTCGATATAATAAATTATCTACAACTACTTTTTGCATTTTTATTTCAGCAGACAAAAATGTTTTTTCATGGTAATAATAATCATCCATTGTTAAATCAAATTTATGAATTTGTCCTTCACTTTCTAAAGGCCCTGCTATTGTAAAACTATCTTTTATATACACATTAGAAAATTGAAAACTAGCCATAAATCATCACCCCCAAAAGAGCAAAGAAAAAGCCACTGACAATTCCATATAAAATGACACTACCAGCTAGTTTAAAAAAATTAGCACCTACTCCGGTAATAAGTCCATCTCTTTTATAATCAAGAGCAGAACTCATAACAGAATGAGCAAAACCAGTTGTAGGTAATATAAGACCAGCTTTAGCTTTTGTTACCAAATTATCAAAAAAATTAAAACAAGTAAAAAGACAAGCCATAAAAATAACAATTAAACAAGTCCATTGATAAGCTTCTACTTTAGAAATAGCAAAACAGGACATAATTACCATCGAAAGTATTTCTGCAAAAGCTCCAATAAAACCTCCTGTTAAAAAAGCGATAATAGCATTTTTAGTTTTATTTTCCTTTGGGGTAAGTCTTTTGACTAACTTATTGTATTCATCTTTATTCATTCGAATAAACCTCCATTTTTAGTATGAAAGTTTTTCTATTTTTTATACAAATTTTCTTTATTCTCACATTTTGTCTTTTTTTAAGAAAGTTTTGACATGTTTTGTCGAATCCCTTGTATTTTAAAAAAGATACATTATAATAACTCACCGTTACCAAATTAATGGTGCTTACTTTTTACTTTAGAGTATTAGCTTTCTCTTTGGGTTTTGGTTGATTCATGAAAGGTTAAGAAATGGAGGAAAAGGTTATGAAAAAAGAATCTATGTTAACTTTAATATATTTTCTTCTAGTAATTATAATCTTATTGATTATTGTAATCTTACAACTATCAATATAAAAAGCACCAACCTATTAAAGGTATAGTGCTAACAACCATGTGAGTGCTATTTAATTTGGTAGCACTTACATTTTGATTATAGTAAATATTTTTACTTTTAGCAAGTAGGTTTTGGTATTTTTGAAAGGAACAGGTATATGACAAAAACGAAAGAAGTTAAATTCTTAAAAGATGAGTATGCGAAAAAATTATTAAAGGAAGAAGATTGTAAGGAGTATGTTGCAAGTATCATTGCTTCTGTTTTAGATTTATCAAAAGACTATGTCGTAAACAATCTAAAACTTTTAAATGATGAAATCAATATCAACGAAAGCATAAAGAAGCAAGAAGCAGATGCTGTGTATTCTACTAATGAACATATTGTAAATATTGAGATTAATTATAATAATAGTTTAGAGTTACAAACTAAAAATACAGGTTATATAGCACAACTTTATTTAACTCAAATCAAACCCGGAGAAAACTATCCCAAAATCAAACCGATTATTCAAATAAACCTTAATAACTATGATATCTTTAACAAAGGTGAATTTATCTATCATAGTATTATAATGGATACAAAATATCATATGATTCGTAACAAAAATATCGAAATCTTTGATATAAATATAGATTTATTAAATGAAATCGATTATAATGAAATTGAAAAGTTAAATGAAAGGGATTTACGATGGCTTTTGTATATCTTTGTATGTGAAGACAAGAAAGCCAGAGAAAAGGTTTATGGGGAGAGTGAAATGATGAAGAAGGTAAATGATAAAATTGATAACTATCAAGCATTTCTAAATCAATGGTTATACTATGACAAAGAATATCTTGATAATTGTGGTTTTGAAGAAATAGGTAGACAAAAAGCAAAAAAAGAAACAGCTAAAAAGATGCTTGAAGATCATTTAGATATAGATTTAATCACTAAATATACTGGTTTAACTCTTAATCAAATTGAAAATATCAAAAAAGAAGAAAATTAAAATCAATTTTCTTCCTTTTTCTTATTTATTCTTTACAATAGAGAAAACGATTGTTTGATAAACCCATTTTGAACGTTTTTTTCATTTACAACTATAAAAGCGTTTTTATCATAATGTTTTATTTCAATCAATATAAAAAGCACCAACCTATTAAAGGTATAGTGCAAACAACCATGTGAGTGCTATTTAATTTGGTAGCACTTACGTTTTGATTATATTATAGTTTATATATTTTTTCAAGAACAGATTGTTCTTAATTCTTTTTAATTAGTTGGAGCAAGAGCTACACGGAAAGTTACAAGTTCTAGTCCAACACCTTCATTTTGATCAAAAGCAAATATCCCTGAACCAATACCATAAGAGAAAACACCACCACGAACCGCCCAAGGTCTATAAAGATAATAGGATTCATCATCGTACCAAGAGGAAATTATTCTTGTTGAATTATTATATCTTTTTTGCTCAAATGGTCCTAATTCTCCTGTTGCGTCTCCTAGAATTCTTTTATTATAAGTTGTGTAAACTGAACTATACTCATAAGCATCATAATATTTTGAATAATCTATTTCTTCATCAGTTTTAAATGGAATATCATTTAAAGTAAATCCACTTGAACTAAGTGATAGACCATTATTATTTGCATTTTTCATTACACCCATCACATATTCCCAAGCTCCTCCACTCATGTCATATACTCCAGTGTAATTTCCAGTTGTACTTGCAACTTGACTTAATGAATTCGTATAATTTATTGTACTATTTCCATCTTGTGTTGGTGTTTTATTTTCATAACTATTGTAAGCATTATATCCAGTTGTTGGTTCTGTCTTTGCTGCATATCCTGTTACATAACCACTATTATTATTAAGTCTTACTTCAGTACATTGATTATTATTACAAGTTCCATATTTTGAATGGGATAGATATGCAACTGCTCCCCATTCCGTATTTTTTAACATATGGCTATCTAAGTTTCTTTGATAATTATAACTTGTATCAAACATAGTTTTTATATTTATACTTTTCCAACTCACCACATTTGGTTTTATTTGAACTTTATTACCAGCATTACTACTTTCAAATTTACCTACCCAAAAACCATTGGTACCAAATGTTGTGAATGCTGGATGTGTCATCCAATAATCTTTTTTACATTCACCATTCGATCCACTTTCTGGTGCTACACATTCGTTTTCTTTTTCATCTTGTGTATCAGTAAGTCCAAATTCTATTTCTATTTGTTGTGCTTTACCAGATTGAACAGTAGCTAATCCTGTATAAGTGTCTCCTAAATCAAAGATTTTGTATCGATACTTTGGTATCCATACAAAATAACTTTCAATGTTACTTTCATCTATTTCTGCATTATCTTCTGGAGTTTCTACTCCTTCTTTTAAAATCACTGCATTTGCCCACTGTTTATCTCCATATTTATACCATTTAGAGTTTAGACTAGCTTTTGTTACTTTTCCATTGTTCCCTATAATAACTGGTATTAACTTTCCCTCTTCATCTAATACTGGATATGCTCCATTTAGTAGTTTTTCTTTATAAATACCACTAAAATCAGGCACTTGACCTTGTAATATATCAAAAGTTTTTTCTTCTTTATACAAAGCAAAAGTACGGTATAAAGTTATACCACCAATTAGTACAATAATTCCTATAATTGCACCAATTAAAATTTGTTTTTGCTTTTTATTTTTAATAAACTTTTGTAATTTCATTTACATCACCTATTTTTTTATTTAGTTGGAGCAAGAACGATACGGAAACCATGGCCGACGTTCACTCCTCCATTGAGACGACGGAAGTTAAAGACACCAGAGCCAGAACCAAGGTTGAAATCGCCACCACGAGTGAACCAAGGGTAGGTAGAATAAGCAAACCAGGCCTCATCGTCATACCAAGAGGTGAGTCTTCTCGATTGAGAACCGAAAATCTTTCGTCCAAATGGACCCATCTCTCCTATGGCATCTCCTAAAATTCTTCGATTGTAAGTTCCTTCACTTGTACCATAATCATAAACATCATAATATTGTGATTTTTCTTCTCCAGTTTTAAAAGGAAAAGTTGTGGTACTAAATCCACTTGAACCGAATGTAAATCCACTACCATTTGATCCTTTTATTACACCCATGACATATTCCCAACAACCACCAGACATATCGTATACTCCAGTGTAATTTCCAGTTGTACTTGCTACCCTACTTTCTGGATTTGTATAGTTTACTGTATTTGTTCCGTCTTTTCCTAATTCACTTGGTCTTTCATAGTCGGTATATGAAGTAAATCCAACAGTTGGTTCAGTTTTCGCAGCATACCCTGTTACACAGTTCCCATTATTATTAATTCTTACACTTTCACCACTACCATATTTACTATGTTGCAGGTAAGCTACTGCTCCCCATTCTGTATTCTTCATCATATGGCTATCTAATTCTCTTTGATAAGCATAACTTGTATCAAACATATTTTTTATTGTTATGTTTGTCCAACTATATGCATTGGGCTTTATAATTACTTTATCTTCTGCTATTTCATTATGTTGCTCAGCTTCTGTTGTACTTGTTGCTCCATCATATCCCGTTTCAAATTTACCTACCCACATTCCTTTTGAACCTTCAAACGCTGTGAAGGCTGGATGCGTCATCCAATCACCTACATCACATTGTCCATCTGCTCCACTTTTATTTGGTGTTGCACATTCTTTTTTACTTTCATCATCTTGTGTATCAGTAAGTCCAAATTCTATTTCTATTGTTTGAGCTGCATTCTCATTTAATGATCCATTTGCATCTGTATATTTTCCTAAATCAAATATTTGATATCGATACTTTGGTATCCATACAAAATAACTTTCGATATCTTCTTCTAAGATTTCATCAAATTCTTTATAATTTTTATTTTTCCCACTTTCAGTTAAAATAACAGCATTCGCCCACTTTTGATCTTCATAGTTATACCATTCTGTATCTAAATCGGCTTTGGTGACTTTCCCATTATCTTCACTTATTGTAACAGGAATTAATTTTCCCTCTTCATCTAATACTGGATCTGCACCATTTAATAAATCTTCTTTATATAGTACTGCTAATTCATTTAAACTAGCACTTATTACTATCTTACTTTCAAAGGTTTTATTCATGGATTCTTCACCTTCTGTGGTTTCATCCATCCATAATCTTAAATCATAAGTAATTGAATCTTTTCCACTTAATGTTCCTGTTTTAAGTGTATATGCTTCACTATAATTATCTAATGTAGCTGGAGTAAATGCATTTAAAATTTTCTTTTCATCTTCCCCTAATTTTACTGCTATATATTTAGCATTTAGAGTTGAATTTTCTGTAATTCCTAAATTAACATTATAGGAAATACTTGTTGTACAAGTGTTTTGAATAGTAAATGTATAAGGTGTTAAAGCTTCTCCTTCATCATTTGTTATTGGATGAGCTTTTTCTAAAGTAATAGCATCATTTTCATCTTTTAAACTTATTTTTAAACATGAACTATTTAATTCATTTATACTTGTTTGTTTGGTATTAAATGACCATAATGCTAAACTAGTTCCTACTACCACTAATATTACAAAAGCTATACCTATACCAATCATTATTTTTTTCTTTACATTTTTATCTTCTAAATTCATATATACACCTCTTTTTTAGTTTTGTGGAGAAAGGACAATACGGAAACTCGTTGTTTCAGTTGTGCTACCAGAGGTTAAGGTGTATGCAAAAACACCAGTATCAATGCCATTATAGGAAGCACCACTACGAAGAAACCAAGGAGAAATGTTATTAATAAAGTATGCAACATCATCATGCCAAGAAGAAATTGTTCTTGTTTGATTACCATATTTTTTATTTCCAAATGGTCCCATCTCTCCTGTTGCATCTCCTAGTATTCTTCTTCCCCAATTGGTCATATCAGCTCCATATTTATAAATATCATAGTATTTAGAACTACCTTCTTGATTATTAAATGGAAACAAACCAGTATCAAATCCACTTTGACCAAAAGTAAAGTCAATGTTATTTGTTCCTTTCATTACTCCCATTACATATTCCCAAGCTCCACCTGACATATCATAAATGCCTGTATAATTTCCTGTTGTACTTGCTACTTTACTTTTTGGATTTGTGTAATTTATTGTGTATGTTCCATCTTGCCCTAATCCGCTTGGGGTTTCATATATATTTTCTTTTTCATTTGTTCCAGTATATCCAATCGTTGGTTCATTCAAAGCTGCATAGCCTGTTACATATCCAAAATTATTATTGATTCTTACACTTTCTCCACTACCATATTTACTATGTTGTAAGTATGCTACTGCACCCCATTCGGTATTCTTCATCATATGACTATCTAATTCTCTTTGATAAGCATAACTTGTATCAAACATATTTTTAACTGTTATGTTTCTCCAACTATATACATTGGGTTTGATAATAACTTTTTCTGCTGCCAATTCATTGTGTTGCATAGCTTCTGTTGCACTTGTTACTCCATCATATCCAGTTTCAAATTTACCTACCCAAAATCCGTTTGTACCAAATGCAGTAAATGCTGATGGTGTCATCCATTTATCTATTGCACATGAACCATTTTCACCACTTGGTGGTGTAGTACACTCTATTGTGTTATCTACTGTATCATAGATTCCAAATTCAATTTCTATTGGTGTATTTGCTCCTTTATCTTCAACTACTGTTTCAAGTGTTTCATAATTTCCCATATCAAAGATTTTATATTTATATTTTGGTATCCATACAAAATAACTTTCTATACTCTCTTCTTTGATAGTTCCATCTTCTTCTATAGTACCATTGTCTTTTAATATAACAGCATTTGCCCACTCTTTCTTAGAATAATCATACCATTCTTCTTCTATATTTGCTTTTTTTACTGTTCCATTGTCTTTATCTATTTTTACTGGTATTAAATTATCTTTTATTACTGGATCTGCTCCATTTAATGTATCATCTGTATATACTTTTGCTAGTGTATTTAATGTTGCTTCTACTACGACTTTACTTCCAAATGTTTTATTTGTTGTATCATCACTTACTGTTACATGTTCATCCATCCATAGTCTTAAACTATATTCTTTTGAATCATTTCCATTTAATATTCCTTTTGCTAGTTCATAAGATTTAGTATAGTTTTTTATATTAGCTTTTTCTAAACTATTTAATATTCTTTTGGTATTATCATTTAACTTGACAGCAACATATTCATCATTTAAAGTATTACTATCACTTATACCTAAATTTATAGTATAATCTATAGCGTTAGAACAAGTATTTTGTATAGTAAATGTATAAGGAGTTAAGGCCTCTCCTTCTTTATCTGTTAAAGGATACGTTGTATCTAATTTTATAGGGTTTTCATCTGTATAAGATATTTTTAAACAATCACTTTGAATTTGATTTACTCCTGTTTGTTCTGCAGTAGATGTCCACCAAGAATAACTAACTCCCGTAATGGCCCCTAAAACAATTAATAATCCTACTATAACTAAATATTTTTTATATTTTCTTTCCAATTTTACTACTTCCTTTCCAAGTACTCTATTCTTCTATATAATATAATATCAAGAAATGATAGCATATTGCAAGTATTGATTTTATAAAAAGTATAATATGCTTAAAATAAGGAGACCAAAACCATGAATAAAGATGTGATTTATGTAAGAATTGATGAAGATTTAAAAAGGGAGTTAGACATGATAGCTTTAGAAGAACAAAGGAGTTTAAATAATCTTGTTGTTTATATTTTAACCAAATATATAGAAAATTATAATAAAACAAAAGAATTAGAAAAAGTTTAACTTGCTATATATTCACGCATTTTATCTTTTGCTTTTTGTTCATAACGAGAAACCATTACTTGGGTTTTTTTTAATTTTCTAGCAATTTCCGTTTGCGTTAAATCTTCAAAATAACGATATTCAATTATTTTTCTTTCTTCTTCATTTAATTTTTCTATACTTTCCAATAAAACAATTTTATCTTCAATGGGCATTTTTTCTTCTTCAGCAATTGTTTCATAAAAACTACGTTCTTCTTTAGAAGATTTATCTAAACTACTTACAGTAATAGATCCAACATATAGAGCATGTTCTAATTCTTCTAAAGGAATATTTAAAAATATAGAAAGTTCTTCATTCGTTGGAAACATTCCTTTTTTTTGAACAATTGTATATCTAGCTTTTTCAATCGTATGATAAAGTTTTAAATAATCTCTACTTATTTTTATTTGTTTTTGCATAGCCAAATTATACATTTCACCAAAAATATATTTAAATGCATAACTCGAAAATTTAACAGATGCATTTTTTTGATAATTTTTATAAGCATTTAAAAGTCCTATAACTCCACTTTGAAATAAATCTTCTTTTTCAACACCATAAAAATATTGATTAGCTATTTTATAAATAAGTCCAGTATGATTTTTTATTAAATCTTCTATTGACATAACTTTCTCTCCTTTTAGGCTTCCATTAATAGTAAAGCTGTTTTTTCATCATCCGTTTGTTTAATATGCAAATGTTTTAAACTTTTACCAACCTCATTAGATACCTCACATAAATAAATTTTTCCTTTATTGGTTTTAATAGCACATTTGGTATTTAATATGGCTTGTACACCTCGTTCATCAATCTTTTTAAGTTCAAATAAGTTATAGACTAAATATTTTATTTTATGCTTTAAAATCACAGGCACTAAATAGTTATTAATTTTAGAAGAATTATTTTTGGTTAAGTACCCACTCATTCTAGCAAATAAAATTCCTTTATTGTATTCTAAATCCATTTCGAACATTTATATCACCTGCTAAATGAAATATAGAACAAATTTTTATTTTTTTAAACAGATTCGACAAAGGTTATCAAAAAAAGTAAGTAAGATTTAATGCATCTTACTTAAATCTTGCTTAAATCTTACTTAATTTTTTTAATAACATAAAAAATCGAGGAAATACTAAACGTTTAGTGCTTCTCCTCGACTCTATTTCTATTATAGAAAATAAATAAATTATTCTAACTCTTTAAGTCTTTCATCTATTTCATCAAAGAATCTATGTACTTGTGTACAACTTTCTGCTAGTGATGGTTTATCATTTTGATGTTCATAACTAATCTTTTTGGCATTTTTTCTTGCATTATCTAAAGAACCATACTCACACAAAAGGTTATAAATATGATCATCATTTTTCTTGTATTTATAATTCAATCCTTTTTCTTTAAAATATTCGTTTAATTTCTTAGCATATTCCGTTCTGTCCATTTTTGAGTAAATACAATGAAAATGTAGAAGAAACCAAAATTCTATGGCTTGATTTGACCATAATGGTATATATTCATTATCTTTACACATTTGTATAGCTTCATCAAAATCTTTTGAATCAAAACTATCTTTGTCAAATACCACAAATATTTTTCCATAGGGAACTATAGATGTAGCGTATTTATCTATTTTAACTTGTAAATCCACTGCTTTAACTAAAGAGGTTGTATTCATACCCTTTCCAACCACTTTTACCTTTAATTTGTACTCATCCTCTATTTCTTTGTTTATTTCCTCAACAGCTTTTTCAAAATAATTTGGTTCCGTCTTGGTTCCTTCGCAAACAACTAACCAATTGCTTGATTTCTGTTTTATTATATTTTCTTTTCTTCTTTTTCTTTCTGCAGTTCTTCTTACATGTAAATTATCACTACCCATCAAAACACCTACTTTTCGTATGGAATAGCACCAAATTGACCAGAAAGATATTTTTTCTCATAATCTGAGTCAGTACGTAAATTTCTAAATGCAGACAAGGAATATAATTTAGATTTACCTTCTTCATCTTTATCAACCAAATATAATTGATCTCTTCTTAAATCATTGCTGTTAAATAAGAATGTTGAATGAGCTGTATAAATTAATTGAGCATTATTTTTATTAATTGATTTATCCATATACATTTGCACAATTTTTTTGAATAATAATGGATGTAATTTTACATCTATTTCATCAATGCATAATAAACCACCAATTTCGAGGTTTTTCAAAATGGTAGGCATAATATTAAAAATACGAATAGTACCATTCGATTCTCTATGTAATGGGATTAAAGATTTTGTTGTATCGTCATCAATATTTTTATGAACACCACTAATATTATATTTTTTACCTTCATCTGTATCAATAGCTTCAATTCTAATAGCTAACAAACAAGGATCAAATTCATTAATGATTTTTTGAAATTTATTATAAACTGAATCATTTTTACTTAATATATCGATGCTGGATGTTCTAAATTCACTTTCAATTCTAAACTCAAATTTGCAAATATAATCATACAAATCTCTTAAAATTCCAGATTCTTCTTTAATGGCCACATTGCTTAATACTAATAATTTATCCACATTTAAATTAATGTCATTTCCAAATAAATCCCAAGTTTTTTCATATTTTTTGTATGGTTTTCCAAAGGATACTTTATTATTTGCTCTTTCAAAAATCATTTTTTGAGTTGCTTTTGTATTTAATGCAAATTTTTTGGTATATAACCATTCTTCATCAATTCTATTTTTATTTAATGAAAATCCATATCGATATTCATTGTTACCTAAACAAATCGATACCTCATATTCACTATTTTCTTTGATACTCTTTTTACTAAATACAAATGGATTTGTTGGTAAGTCACTATTAATATCCATTCTATTAGAAAATTTTATAAATTCAAACATAAAATCCAATGCTTCAAGGGTACTACTCTTTCCAGATGCATTTGCACCATGGATTGCAATAATTGGCAGAATATTATTACCATTAATATGAATTGTTGATTCAATATGTCTTTTTTCTTGTGTAGCCATTAAATCTAAAATAGTTTCATCATAAAAGCATTTATGATTTTTAAATTTAAATTGTAACAACATAGTAACCATCTCCCTTTCTCATGATCATACTATCACTTTTTTATAAAAAAGTAAAGTTTTAGGAGAAAATTTCTCCTAAAATTGCTTAAAATGTATCATTTTTCATATTTTTTTACTACTATTATATTATTTAGTAAAAATACTATTCATTTTAAAATGAAAAAATGAGCCTCAACGGCTCCTTCAAGTAAAAATTTGTATTCGTATATTTCTAAATTTATTAAATTTTATAATACATTTGATTTTTACTAGTTGGTTTATTTGGAATAGTAAGAGCAACTAAACCTTCATTTATAGCTGGATTTAAATAAGTAGATCTTAAAGTTTCTTTAGATTTAATTCCTAATTTATTCATAATATCATTTGCAGTCATTGGAACATTATAATCCATTACTTGTAATAATTTTTGAATATGAATTGTTTTTTCTGTTATAGGCATAGTAGTAACAACGGATTCATCTAAAATTTCATCAATCATTTTTAACATAAATTCAATAAAGATTGTAGAATCTCCATTTTTATTGCAGTCAGCAATTGCTTTGTAATAACCATCTTGATATTTCTTTAAATTTGATTCTATGGGTAAATATTCAAATATTTCTTTCCAATTAGAAAGAATAATATTTTGCCATAACCTAGCTGTTCTACCATTCCCGTCTTCAAAAGGATGAATAAACACAAATTCATAATGAAAAACGGAGGATAATATTAAGGGATGTATATCATTTTTTCTTTTTTTCATCCAATCAAATAATTGATTCATTAATATATCTACTTGTTCTGGTGGAGGGCACATATGAATGCAGTTTCCCTTTTCATCAAATACACCTTCATTACCTTTTCTAAATTCTCCAGGTTCATTTACAATTAAATATATCATAGTCTCATGTATTTTTTTTAAATCTTTAATAGAATATGGATTTACATCCTTTATCATTTCATAAGCTTTATAGGCATTTTTAACTTCTTGAATTTCCTTTTGTGGTCCAATAATTGTTTTACCAGCAATTAAATCTTTGACTTGATTAATCGATAGAGAATTTGCTTCTATGGCTAAGGATGAATGGATTGAACGAATTCTATTATTTTTTCTTAATGTTGGCATTTTATTAAAGTTAGCATAGTTATCTAATTTTCCTATTTTTTCCATAATGTTAGAAATATAATCAATCATTTTACTTGTTATAGTAAATGGTGGTATATAATTTTTCATTCAACTCATCTCAAATTCTTATAGATTTATTATACTATTATACGTATTTAAATTCAATGCATCTTACTTAAATCTTGCTTAAATCTTACTTAATTTTTTAGGATAGTTATTTATTTTGTTCTTCAAATAACTTTTTTACTTTTTCTTTATTTTCTTTATTATAACCACTTAAAGTATTTGGTAAACGTTTTAATAAAGTATTATAAATTTCATCGAATAAAATTAAATTTTTCTTTCCTGCTCCCAAAGTAACCATTTTATGTGTTTTAGAATCTTTTGTTACAAGAACAATACTTTTTTGATTTATTCTACCATTATAACGATATTCATGAGGATAAAACCAAACAATATCTTTATAAGAATATATTTTTAATCCTTTTGTATAATTTACAATATAGTTTTTCGTAATATAAAGTTTTAGTTTCTTATAAAAGATTGTATCTTGAAAATTTAGTTCATTTAATACCTTATCCCATTCTTCTTTTAATTGAAGCATACAATTTTTAATAGCCCATCTTTTTTTAAAATAAAGAAGAAATAATAGAATACTAATAAGTAAGATAGGAAAAAGAATAGCCATATTAGAAAGAAGCGTATTCATGGGATTAAGAAAAGTATCTAAATATACAATACCTAAATAATTACTAAAAGTATCACTCGTTATCGGTTGATCAATATAAATTGTATTATAGGCTTCCATAGCAATTTTTTTTAAATCATTAGGAATTATTTTAGTCATTCCACTAATACGAACAGGTACGGGTGCATTTTCTTTATTACTACTATAAGAATAATTATAAATTTCTTCTAAGTCTTTTCTTGCTTTATCATTTAAATCTACAATATAAATATATTTATCATCCCATACAAAATAAGTTTGATGTGCTACTCCCGAATAGTCATTCGTAGCAAAATAATCTGTCATTAAAGAAACATCAATAGAAGCATATACGCCTTCTTTTTTTACCTCTACTAAAGGTTGGACATTTTTTATTTCTTCTTTTTTTTCACCATATATAAGGATTCCTAATAATAGGGCCATAATAAAAAAGAAAATTCCACCTATTAATAAAGAGTTTCCTTTATGAAGATTCTTTAAAAATTGTTCTTTTTGTTCCATAAGTTTCTCCTTTTTGTCTAATTAAAACTATAACAAAACGTCTTTGTTTTGACAACCTTTTTTCCAAAGAAAAAAGACAAATTGTCTTTAAAACCAATTTAAATGAAAGAATTGATTAGCAAAGAATAAAACTCCTGCAACAAAGGCGATGGTAATAATAATGATAAGAACTTTAATTAATAATTTATTAGTTTCGACATTTTCTTTTAAATCGTTAAAATCATCAAAATCACTTTTTGAAAAAGCAACCGAATTGGTAAAAAACGTTTTATCAAAATCTTGTTTTTTCTCTTCTTTTTTTGATTCGGTTGGTTTTTCCATTTTTGTCGTTTCTTCTTTTTCTTTCTTTTCTATTTCCTCTTTTATTCCATCTAATACAACGGTATTGTCACTCCCTTTTAAATCTGTTAAGATATCTAAAGGATTTAATTCTCTGGTTGCTTCTTGATCAGTAATGGTTTTAATTAAATTTACTAGATCTTCTTTATTTCTTGTTACTTTTGAGGCTTCTTCTTCTGGTTCTTTTTCTAAATTTAAGCCTTTTAAAATATCATATTGCGTATCTCTTACTCTTTTTAATCTTTCTTTTTCATAGTCAATTTCTTTTTCTTTTTTGGCTTTGGCAATTATAGCATTAATATTATATTCTTTCGTTTCTTCTTTTTTTTCTTCTACTCTTAATTCTTCTTTTGGTTCTTCACGTACAAAGGCACGAGATTTATGAGGCTCTTCACGATATTTTTTTTCTAATATTTCTCTTATTTTATCTACATCAATATTATTGTTATTATTTTCTCCAATGACATGAGCATTACTTGCTAGGTTTATATCGGTAATTTCATCATGGGTTATTTCTTGATACAATTCTTCGTTTTTTCTAGCTCTTGAACCATAAGTTGTAGAAATTGGTTGTTCATAATTTTCATTCGTATTATACTTATCCATTCTAGAACTCATGTTTATCACCTACACTATTCAAGAATAATCATATCATAGATTTTACATTTTTAAAATAGGAATTGTTGCATTTTTTAGGAACACCTCGTATAATTTTAAGAAAGGAGAATTATAATGAAAAAAATTGTAGTGAATCAAAACCAATGTATTGGTTGTGGTGCTTGTGTTGCCATTGCTCCCGAAAATTTTGAATTTGATGAGAATGGTAAATCAAGTGTTCTTTCACAAGAGAATATTGAATCTGAAAATGTTTTAAATGCAGTTGAATCTTGTCCAACAAGTGCAATTTCTGTTGAAGAATTAACTCATGAAGAACAAGAAGAGATATGCAAAACTTGTGAAGATGAAAATTGTGAATGTGATGATTGTGAATGCAGTGAATGTGAGCATCATCATTGTGAAGAAGAAAATTAAAACACCAAAAGGGTGTTTTTATTTTAGACTATATAATTTTTTTACTTCTTTTAAAGAAAGTTCTCGATATTCTCCAGATTTTAAATTTCCTAAAGTTAAGAAGGCATAACTTTCTCTTTTTAGTTTATCAACTGGATGATTTAAACTTTCAAAAATCTTTTTGACAATATGATTTCTTCCTTCAATAAGACCAATTTCAATAATTTGGGCATTTTCTTCTGTTTTACGTACTTTTAAATAAGTAGGAATAACTTTTCTTTTTTCAATCATAATTCCTTGTTTTAAACTATAAAACTCACTTGGTGTTAAGTTGCCTACTATCTTAGCAATATATCTTTTTTCGACCTCATTTTTGGGATGCATCAATTGATTAGCAAGTTCTCCATCATTCGTTAGTAAAAGTAATCCTGTGGTATCATAATCTAGTCTTCCTATGGGATAAATTCTTACATTGGTATTAATAAGAGAAACAACTGTTTTTCTATTTTTATCATCACAAACACTACTAATCACTCCACGAGGTTTATTTAAAAGATAGTATACTTTTTGTTCGTTTTTTTCGAGTAATTTTCCTTCTATTTCAATTGTATCCTTCTCATTTACTTTTGTTCCTAATTCTTGAACTAGGATTCCATTGACTTTCACTTTTCCAGTCTTTATTAATTCTTCGGCTTTTCTTCTTGATGTATACCCATTACTCGCAATTACTTTTTGTAATCTTTCCATAACTACTTTCCAACCTTTCTATTTCTTTTGGAAACATCCTTTTAAATTCTTTAGGAATTTTGGCAACCCAACAATAATTTTTATTTTGATACTCTACTTTTAACAAAGAAGCATGAAGACCTAAACGATTAATAGGATTTTTGGTACTTCCATATTTTTTGTCTCCAATTAAAGGATGATTTAAATTTTGAAATTGAACTCGAATTTGATTCTTTCTTCCTGTTTCTATTCTTATTTTTACTAAAGTATAAGATTTATTACTTCCTAAAACTTTATAATGGGTAATAGCTAAATCTCCTGTTTTACTTTCATAAACTTTATGATTTTTATCTTCTTTTAAATAAGAGGTAAGCCTATCTTCTACTTTTTTTAATTTTCCTTCCACAATTCCAATATATTCACGAACTAAAGCCTTTTCATTCCATTTGGATTGTAATTCTTTTTTTACAGTTTCTTTTTTCGCAAAAACAATAACGCCAGATGTATCTTTATCTAAACGATGAACAATAAAAATTTTATTTTTAGGATTTTGTTTTTTTACATATTCTCTGGCTTCATGATAAAGAGTATTTACATTTTCTTTGGATGTAGCAATGGTTAATAAATGAGAAGGTTTATTTACAACTAGTAAATCTTTATCTTCATATAAAATATCCATTTTCTTTTTCTTTGGCATAGTTTTAACTCATTTCTTTTGACTTATTAAATATTGAATGGCTTTTAATACTCCAATTTTACCATATTCATAAGTAAGTCCACCTTGTTGATA
>CANRCV010000001.1 GCA_947629205.1 uncultured Bacilli bacterium | reverse complement strand
GAGGTTCTAAGTTATTTTCATGGGCTTTAGTCTTTACTTTAATTTTTAGGTCTTCAGCATCAATCATTATATTAGCACCTCCAAATATTTATTGATATCATCTAGAACATTAAATTTTTTAGCATAATCAAGAAGTAAGGGAAGATTTCTCTTATTTTTATCTTTCAAATATTCTGTTATAGCATATTTAATTATTTCTACATCTTGACGATCTTTATTTCTTAATAAATCACATATGCACCTTTCAGCATTATAACTTTTTATGAGTTGTCCTTGTGGACTTTTTATCTTCATTATTCCTAAATCAAACACTTCTTTTTTCACAAAATGTAGCTTCACTTTTTTAATTTTCCTTAAACTTCCATTATATCCCCTATTTACTGTAATATGATATTCACTTGGAACTGACTGGCAAAGGTCTAAAAAATATAAAGCTGTTTCATAAGAAAAAACTGCATTATTTCCATAAATTAAATTGAAATATTCATCACCCCAAGTAGAAGGCAAAACATATAAACCTTTTTTTACTCTTTCTAGTTTTTTATTATTAACTAATCTTGTCAAAAAAATCTTATTTATATTTTTACTTACTACTTCTTTTGTGGTAATAATTCCATTATTTTTTTTAGCTAAATTTAATATAATATCTTCTTTATTCATTTTTCTTTGTTCCTTTCTACATACATTATATCATATATGTATGTTAAAAGGAACACGCTTTTTGCTTTTTCCTAAAAATTAAAAAATGTTAACATAATTTATTCGTTAACATTTTCTCTAATTTCAAAGGATTTTTTAATTTTTTTGCAAACAAATTATAAATTTGCAAATATTTTATTTTTCCCAAAATTGCTTGTAAACCCTTATTTTATAATCATTTTCCACAACAGTTTTTATACTTTTTTCCACTGCCACATGGACATGGATCATTACGTCCAATTTTTTTCTCGGCTTTTTTAGGAGTTTGTTTTACTTTTTCTTTTCCATCATTAGTAACTCCCTTAATTACTTGTTTTCTTTCTGTATTTTGTTCAATATTCGCTTTAAGTAAGAAACTGGCAATGTTTTCATCAATTTTATCTAATAAATTTTCAAATAAATCAAAACCTTCAATTGTATAAGCTTGTAATGGATTTACTTGCCCATAACCACGAAGCATAATACCTTCTTTTAAATGTTCCATTGCACTAATATGATCTACCCATAAAGAATCAATAATTCTTAAAGTAATGGCTCTTTCAAATTCATGAAAATTTGGAGCAATACTAATTTTCTTTTCATAGTCTTTAATAATTCTATCCGTTAAATACTCTTCTATTTCTTGTTGTTTTTTACTCTCTATTTCCTCTACTTTAATTAAGTTATTTTTAATATAATTGGTATTAACAAATTCAA
Source organism: uncultured Bacilli bacterium (assembly GCA_947629205.1). GTDB lineage: Bacteria > Bacillota_I > Bacilli_A > RF39 > UBA660 > MGBC108787. The sequence continues at coordinate 89,795 of CANRCV010000001.1, read as the reverse complement.
CTATTTCTTTTTTATCATCATCTGTTAAATAACCTTCTGGTTCTATATGACTATCCACTAATGTATGAATTGTATTTTTAAATATTTCTAAAACACTTTCATGTATATTTTCATTATCTAATACTTCATTTCTTTTTTCATAAATAATAGTTCTTTGTTCATTTACTACATTATCATAATCAAGTAAACTTTTACGCATATCAAAGTTGTTACCTTCAACTTTCTTTTGAGCTGTTTCAATACTTCTTGTAATGGCTTTAGAACGAATAGATTGATCATCCGTCATACCAAGACTTTGAACTACATTTTTAATTCGATCTGTACCAAACATACGCATTAAATCATCATCAAAAGATACAAAGAATTGACTTGTACCAATATCTCCTTGACGTCCGCTACGTCCACGAAGTTGGTTATCAATACGACGTGATTCATGTCTTTCTGTACCAATAACATATAATCCGCCTAGTTTTACAGTTTCTTCCGTTAATTTAATATCGGTACCACGACCTGCCATATTGGTTGCAATGGTAATCGCACCTTTTTCTCCGGCTTTGGCAATAATTTCTGCTTCTCTTTCATGGTTTTTAGCATTTAATACCTCGTGTTTAAGTCCAGCTTTGGTAAGTAATTTACTTAAATATTCATTAGCTTCTACCGAAATTGTACCAACTAGTATTGGTTGCCCAGTTGAATGAATTTCTTTAATCGTTTTTACAATAGCTTTATATTTTCCTTCTTTTGTAGCATAAACTAAATCTGGTAAATCCACACGAGCAATTGGTTTATTGGTTGGAATTTGAATAACATACATATTATAAATATTTCTAAATTCTTCTTCTTCTGTTTTAGCAGTACCAGTCATTCCAGATAATTTTTCATACATTCTAAATAAGTTTTGGAATGTAATCGTTGCCATTGTTTTCGTCTCAACATTAATTGTAACACGCTCTTTTGCTTCAATCGCTTGATGTAATCCATCACTAAATTGACGTCCTTGCATTAAACGTCCTGTAAATTGATCTACAATAATAACTTGATCATTACTTACTACATAATCTACATCTTTTTTAAATCCATAATTTGCTTTCAAAGCTTGATTCACGTGATGAACTAAATTGGTATTATTAATATCATATAAATTTGTAATATGAAAGAATTTTTCTATTTTTTTACTACCTGCTTCTGTTAAGGAAACATTTTTTATTTTTTCATCTACTGTATAATCTTCTTCATTAATTAAGTTTTTAACAGAACGATCAGCATCTATATATAAAGATCCACTATTGGCTTGTCCACCAGAAATAATCAGTGGAGTTCTTGCTTCATCAATTAAAATAGAATCTACCTCATCCACAATACAAAAATAAAGAGGTCTTTGTACACGATCTGTTGCTTGTACTACCATATTATCTCTTAAATAATCAAAACCAATTTCATTATTTGTTGAATATAAAATATCACAAGCATAGGCTTCTTGTTTTTCTTTTGGTGTTAAATCTCTTAAATTTAATCCAACGGTTAAACCAAGGAATCTAAAAATATTTCCCATCCACTCAGAGTCACGTTTTGCTAAGAATTCATTGACTGTAACAATATGGATTCCTTTTCCTGTTAAAGCATTTAAATAGGCAGGCATAGTTTCTGTTAATGTTTTTCCTTCTCCTGTTTTCATTTCTGCTATATTTCCATAATGAATAGCAAGTCCACCTAAAATTTGAACAAAAAAAGGTTTTTCTCCAATAACACGATATGCGGCTTCACGAACAACCGCAAAAGCTGGAACTAGAATATCTTCTAATGTTTTTCCTTCTTCTAATTCTTTTTTAAACTCTTCTGTTTTCTTTTGTAAATCTTCATTGGATAGTTTTTGCATTTCTGCATCTAAAGCATCAATTTGCTTTGCTATTCCTTCAAATCTTTTTAATTCTTTATACTCTGAATCAATTAATTTTCTAAATAATCCCATCATGTATCTCTCCTTCGTATAACATTATATCATAAACCCTAGTTATTTGTTTGTTTTTTTGTCAATTGATAAAAATCTTGTTGATCCTCTTGATACTTATTTTCTTCATTAATAAATAAAATACGATCATTAGCAGTAAAGAAATAACTATCTTCTAAAAATGAGGTAGCCAAACAAAAATCACTATTAATAAAAGCATTATAGATAATAAAATTATGAGCAAGATCTGTATTTCCTTGAATTGCCAAAATAGCTAAGTTTTGTCTTATTTCTCTAAATTTTTTATTGGCAGCATAAATATTTCCATGACTATAATCACTAAAACATAAATCCATTTCATTTAATATAGCTTGTATGGTATTTACATCTGTATTCGTTACATTTGCCATATCTTCATATAGTTTTTCATCATCATTATTCAATATACAAGAAATTAAATTTTCTTTTCCAATCATTTCTCCAATAAGCAATAAATATTCATTTTCCATTGGATAGGTTAAACGATTTGTAGGGCCATATTTTGTTTGTAGTGCTGAACAAAACCCTTCTTCTAAAGAATAATTATCAATTGCAATCAATGAATGCGTAAATTCATGCAAAAGAGTTCCATCACATTCTAAAGCTGGATAATATATATCAATTTGATTTTCTGGAATCGAATACGTTCCTAAAATCATCATATTGCCATTTAAATTTTTCGCATTATGATAGGTGATTTGTTCTTTACTAATTAAATTTAAATTTTTTTGATTGGTTTCTTCATCTAAATACAAACCATAATCTTTTATAAATGCATTCACAAAATGCTTTTCTAAATATCGTTTTTGTTCTTTGGAAAATTGTGGATTGTTTTCTATACAATCTATATATTTTTCTAAAAGTGGATCTATCTCTACAAGTTCTGTTACATATTCTATATTTTGATCTTCCGTTATTTCATTCTTTTGATTTTTATAAAGTACGGTTAAAGAACAAATTCCTGCTATAGCAAGCATTTTTTTTAAAAAGTTTAATTTTATTTTCAAATTTATTTTTTTAATTTGTTGATCAAACGTATTTCTTAATGCTTTTTTATCTAAAATAGACAAATGGATTTCATCCTCTTCTTCATCTAAACATAGAAAAGATTCTTTAAAGGGTTGATAATAGACTTTTATATTTTGATCACTTATTTGTATTTCATCTAAAAAATATTCTTTTTTCATACACATTCCCAATTTCTAAACAGGACTTATTATATAAAAAAATTTTATGGATTTCAATATTTTATAGAACAAAAAAAGAGGTTTTTTCACCTCTAATTTACATTAATGATACCATACTTGCCATCTTTTCTTTTGTATAAAACAGATATACAATCTTCATCTACATTTTTAAATACAAAGAAATCATGGTCAATTAATTCTGCTTGTAAAATGGCTTCTTCTTCATCCATTGGTTTCATTTCTATATTTTTTCTTTTTACAATTTTATTTTCATTTTCTTCTTCTTTTTCAACTACAAAATTTAAATTAAAATCAAGTGTTGTATCTTGTAATTTATTTTTAAGTCTTGTTTTGTTTTTTCTTATTTGTCTTTCTAATTTATCAATGACTAAATCAATTGCTGCATATAAATCATTATGTCCTTCTTCTGCTCTTAAAGTAAATTTTTTTGTTGGAATGGTTACCTCAATGATTTGTGATAAGTTATTGACTTTCACATTCACCATAGCTTTAATTTCTTCTGGATTTTCAAAATATTTATCAAGTCGTTCAAATTTAGTTGTAACATACTCTTTGATAGCATCTGTTACTACAATCTTATCCCCTCTTAATATAATTTCCATAATTCACCTTCCTTATAAAAATTATATCATAACAAAATAAAAAAAACTACTAAACAGTAGTTAATTCGGTTGTGACTACATCAATAGCTTGTAAGCCTTTTGAAGTTTCAATTAACTTAAAGTCTACTATGTCGCCCTCTTTTAAAGTTTTGTAGCCATCCTTAGATATAGCAGAGTAATGTACAAAGATATCTTCTAAGTCATTACATTCAATAAAGCCATATCCTTTGTCGTTGTTAAACCACTTTACTTTACCGCGCATTTCAACACCTCTTTCTTCATATTTACTACTTACAACAACCATACCACTAATGAGCGGTACAAACAACAAAATACGTTCGACAAAGTTCGCGTTGGTCGATTTATGTCTTAATATGTCGAATTTTGGTTTTAAAAATTTCATTTCATTTTTATTTTTTTATCTTTTTTTATTTAGACAAAAAAAGATTTTATTAATTTCTACTTGCCCCTTTTTGTTCTAAAAAAATGCTATCATAAGGACGTAGGGTGATGTTATGAAAAATGCATTTGTTAATTCTTCATTAAATTATTTAATTCGTAATCATGCTTGTAATGAAAAACAAAAAAACATTTTTCGCTATACACTAGAATCTATTTATTCTTTAGTTACTAAAACTACAGTCGTACTCTTATTATCCTTCTTTTTAAAAACATTCCCTATTACTTTAACTTGTATTATCCTTTATTCAATTTTAAGAGGATTTGCCTTTGGTATACATGCTACAAAAAATATTTATTGTTGGTGTATTACTTTATTTGTTTATATTATAGGTCCTTTATTTATTAAATTTATTTCTATTGATATGATTTATATTTATATGATTTATGTTTTAGGAACTCTTGCTATTTTGTTATGGGCTCCAGCAGATACGCCATCAAGACCACTTCTTGATAAGAAAAAAAGACAAACAAATAAAATAATTTCTTTTATCTTTATTATCCTTTTAATTCTTAGTTCTTTTTATATCAATATACCCCAATTTTATTCGATTATAGCTTTTATTTTACTACTTGAAAGTATTTGTATCTGTCCACTTACTTATAAACTATTTTCTATACCGTATCATAATTATTTACATTATCATAAATAAAGTAGTTTAAATTATAAATAGATTTAAACAATAGAAAGGAGGGATTAAGAATGGCTAGTATTTTTGCAAGTGTATTATCAGCATTAGCAAATGTTGTAAATAATGGTGTTTCAACATTTACTTGGTTAGCAATTTGGGATGAAACTGAATGTCCTGAAGAATTACTTTAATAAAAGTAAAAACACGCATTTTACTCAGCGTGCTTTTTTATTTGTAATTCTATTGAATAGAAATTATTAATAATATTTATATTTTCTTTAACATAGCGATTATTCATAATTGAAAATAATCCAAGTCCACTACCACGATTTTTAGTAGAGTAATATTTATTACCCATTTCAACTAAATCAATATTATTGTTAAAATTATTTCCAACTTTAATATAAATGTTTTCTTTATCTTCATTTAAATCTAACATAATCACTGGATTTTCAGTTTCTTCACTTGCTTCTAAAGCATTATCTAAACTAATACCTAGACATTCTGCCATACTATGAAATGCTTTTGGTTTTAGTTTAATAAATGGATCTCCTTCAATATTGTTATTAATCATTACATTAACATTTATATTATATAACTTTTCTGCTACAAGTCCTTTTATTCCATCTGGAATATTATAAATATTACTATTTTTCATATTAAAGTCATTTTCTTCATTTAATAATTCATCTATTAAAGCATTAATCTTTTTATTACCAAATACTTTCATCGCAGAAAGTTTATGATTAATATTATGTTTATAAATTTTATATTCATCTAAAAACTTACCATATTTTTCATTATATTTTACTAGTTTTTTATTTGAATTTTTTAAAGATTCCTCATTTAATTTTGAATGAATAATCATAAAAATTAAAATAGTAAAAATAATATATAATATAAAAATAAATTTAATCGAATGGCTATTAGCAAAGTTATCTATATTGAAAATGCCAATTAGACACATAATAATGAAAGATAAGTAAATTAGATTAGTAAGATTAGCATGCTTTAGAAATAAATTAATAATCCATTGACATTTTCTAATTATCCATTTAATTTTCAACAATAGATATTCAATTATACCTACTAAAATTGATAGCCACATATTTAATAATGAAATGGAATTTGCTGAATTGCTATTTTGCAATAATCCGCATAAGAGTAAAATATTAACTATAATCATTTCTATTAAAGATAATAATAAAAATATAAAAATATAATTTATTATTACCACTTTTAATTCATCATGAAATATTAATTTTAACTCCGCACAAAATAAAATAAAATTAATAATTATTTTTATAGCAACTGGACAATAAGTTGTGTTTATTAAATCAAATATACCACATAATAAGGTAATCATTAAATTTTTCCCAGTTAGATAAAATTTTTGATTTGTTAATTTTGCATAACACAAGTTGTAACAAAATATTAGCATAAAAATTGCAAAAATATATATACTAACGATTGCGTTCAATATAATCTTCTACCTCTTTTCTATATTTTCTAGATAACATATGAACTTTTTCACCAGAATATAATTTAAAGTATCCTTTTGACCAATTAAAGTTTTCTACTTTATCCATATTCACAACACATGCTCTATGAACCATCATAAAACGATGATCTAAATATTTTAATGAATCACTTACATTCAAACCAATGGTATAACTTGATCTTTCCGTTTTTACTACTAATTTTCTTTCTTCTGTATCTCTGTATAAATAAAGTATCGAACGATAATAAATTTGTAAGTTTCCATTTCTATTACTAAATTTAAACATCTTATTATCAAAGTTTCTTTTAAATATTTCTTTCATATCCTTCTTAAGTTTAGAACCAAATCCATGAAACTTTTCAATAAAATCAAATACTTCATAAATATTTCGATAGACCGTTTCAAACATTTTATCATGATTTGTAATAAAAATAATTTCACTATCCCAATCTCTATCTCTTATATATTTAGCAATATCAATACCACTAACTGTTGTTTCTAATTGAATATCTAAGATATAAATTTTATGATCTTCTTGATTTAAAATGGTTTCTTTTAGTGCATTATTATATTTTGTATAATACTCAACTTTGATTTCTTCATCTTTAAAGATATCTAATTCTCTTAGGGCTTTCTTAACTAACATTTGCGTATTTTTATCATCTTCAACAACAATTATTCTTATCATATACTTCACCTACTTCTATATCCTGTTTACTATCTGCAATTATATCACAAAATAATTCAAAAAAATACAAAATAGTTATATTTTGCATTCTTCAAATAAATAATAATAATATTTTTCAGGAAATGTAGTATCTATCTTATAAGTTTTGTGTATTTCTTCTGCTATTTTAGAAATATTATCCTCTCCTAGAACCATTAATCGTTTTGGTTTATAAAGATTCATATAGATATGTCGTATCGCTTTTTCTACTTGATTTTGAAATACATTTAAATAAATACGATAACAATATTTTTCTTGTTTTTTAGAAAAATAGTAATCTATATAATCTTTGTGGATAAATAGGTAAGCTTTTTCTTTTTCCATATTTACTATATCTTTAATATCTATTAATTCTATTTTATGAAAGTATTCTTTCCATATTTCTTTGTAAGTATTTAAAATTAAGGAAGGAATATTTTCATTTTTTATAAAAAGAATATTTAAACCAAATAAAGTAACTTTCATAGAATTTGTTTTCATAAATCGATTCCATTCTTCAATAAAAAGTTCTTTATCTATAATTAACTCTTGCTTTAAACTTTTAAATACACTTTTATAAACCTTATCTTTTTTTTGATCATATACATAAACTTTATTATCAAAAATAGAAATAATATATTGTATTTTTTTCATTTTATTCACTCTCTTGTTTCTGTAAATATTTTAATTTTGTTGATTCTCCTCCTTTAATATGTCTTGTTTTTAAATGGGTAATTAAAATAGGACGTACTTGATTAAATAAAAAAGGAGAAATTTTTTCTAATCGTTCTTGTAAATCTTTATGTACTGTACTTTTACTTAAATGAAAATACTTTGCTACCTCACGAATGGTTTTTTGTGTTTTAATTAAGTATTTTGCTTCTTCTTGCGCCCTATTATTTAAATGTTCTTTCATGATTTAAACAACCCCTTAATAAACTTTATTTATTTTAGGGGTTCTCTATTCTTAATTTAATTCATTTATATTCATTGTATAAAAAGTTTCTGGATTTAATACTTTACCATCCACATTTACCTCAAATAAGAAGGAATATTTATCGGTAGCAAATTTATTGGTATTACTCGTTCCTAAGACTGTATTTTTACTAATAGCATCATTTACTTTTACTTGAACATCTTTTAATCCATAATAAATGGTTGTTAAACTATTATTATGTGAAACATAGACAATAGTATTTAAAATATCATCTTGTTTTACATCAATGATAGTTCCATCATAAACAGAAACAACACTAAATTCTTCTTCACATCCATAAATAACTCCACTATTTTGTAAATAGGTATTTTCATAATAAATTAAAGAATTCTCTTGTTTTTCTGTTGTATCATCCTTGCTATAAAAGTATTTACTAATTTTTACTTTATCGCTTGTATAAGGACGTGTGAATTGTTCCGTATTTTCCATATTGGTTACAGGAACAATTGGATCTAAAACAGCATCCATTACGAAAACATCATCATTTTCATTGCTTGATTTTAAATTTTTAGTTATTAAAAAGAAAGAAAGAAAAAACATGGTTATTCCCAATACAAACAAACATCTTTTTACGCTACCTTTTAATCTTCTTTTTGTCATTTCATCACCTTCCTGTTAGATAGTGTCACCCAAAAGAAGGAAATTTATACCATTTTATTTAATTCGACATCATTGTAATAATATTTTAATATTTCTTCATAGTTATAACCAGCTTTAGCCATTCCATTAGCACCATATTGACTCATACCAACTCCATGTCCATATCCTTTTGTACTAATAATGAAATAATCATTTTGTTCTTCAATGGTAAAATCCGTACTACGAAGATTTAAAAGAGTTCTTATCTCAGTTCCTTTAAATACTTTATTATTAATGGAAATGGTTCTTACACGATGTGTTGCACTACGATTAATAGCATCAATTTGAATTGTATTACAAGTATTAAGTTGTAATAACTTACAAAATTCACTTTTAGAAATTGTTTTATTAACTAAAAAATTATGTAAAGATTCATCTTCCCATGAAGAAGAAACAGATTTAATATAAGGAAGAGTTTCTCCAAATACACTTTGGACATCTTCTGTTGCCCCATTACTCATTGCAAAATAAAATGCTTCTATAATTTCTCCATGATACGTTAATATTTCTTCTTTGGTATTATCAATAGCGTTTTTAATACGATTGTAATAGTAATCATAGTTATCTAACCATTTTTCTTTCATTTCTTCTTCATTTATAAAAGATTGATTTGTTACATCACTAACTATATCATAATCCTCCGTACTATGTTTTATTTTATAAAGGGCATAGGTTCTTGAAGCGACAGCTTGGGCTTTTAGGGCTTCTTCTTCAAAGGAAGCAGGCATTTCTGCTGCAAGAACACCTATTAAATAAGTTTCTAAATTTAATTCTTGTATTTCTTCTTCCTTTGTTTTGACTTTAATCGTTTCTTCTTGCGAAAAAAAAGAGTGGTCCGTTTTTTTCTTACAACGCACCACTACTCCTGTAACAATTCCTAAAAGCAAAACGACAACCAAAAGTATTTTATTTCTCATTTTCTTTTCTCCTTTAAGTCATTTTACTTACACTTAAAAAATCAAATATAAAATTCGTTAATAAATAAGCTAGTACAAAAGAAAGAATCATAACTAAAATTCTTGTCTCCCATATTCGATCTTTTTTTATAAATTTTTCAAAGTTAATTCCACTTAAAGCAAAAATATTTAATAAAATTGTAAATGTATAAACAATTAACTTATAGTTCATTATATTGTCCTTCCTCATATTTTATGATTTTATGAATTCTTTTTAAATGTCTTTCTTCACTTGTAGATTTTGTACTAATAAAGACATTAATAATTTCCATTGCTTTTCTAAGAGTCATTTCTGCTCCAATAGCAATTACATTTGCACCATTATGATTTTTGGATTTAAAAGCATCATCTTCAGTTAAAACTCTAGCACAACGAATGCCTTTTACTTTATTTGCAGCGATACTAATTCCTATACCATTACCACAAATTAAAATTCCTAAAGCATTTTTATTTTTAATTACATTTTCTCCTACCTCAAAAGCAAAATCTGGATAATCATCCATTTCATTATTCGTTAATTTTGTATCATAAACTTTAAAGCCATCCTCTTCTAGGCTTTTTATAATTTCTTGCTTTAAGGCTACTCCTCGATGATCAGAACCAATAAATATTTCCATATATTTCTTCCTTTCTTATAAGAAATGTATTGTTTCAATTTCATTATAACACAAAAAAACTACCCTAGGCAGTTTTGTTATCATTATTTAAACCATATTTACGGTTAAATTTTTCAATATTACCAGTTCTTTTAGCATTTCCTTGTTTTCCTGTATAAAAAGGATGACATTCGCTACAAATTTCAACTTCAATGTTTTCTTTTGTAGATCTTGTTTTAAAGGTAGCACCACAAGCACATTTAATTGTTGCTTCTTTCATTTCTGGATGAATATTTGCTTTCATAATTCGCTCCTTTCGCCATACCTAATTCCTAGGCATAGTAATTTCTTTCTAATGTATTATATCATATTTTATTGAATAAGCAACTATTTTATGCAACAAGTATTGATGAAATACTTATCAATTTAAATAATTGTTTCATGAAATACTGGTTTTTCTAATTCATTACGAATTAAATTGAAAATATATTCTTGTCCTTTATAAGTTAAGTAATAATCTTTTTTATTGGCAAAAAATTCTTTGTACTCAGTTATGGAACTTAAATCAATAAAAATAGCTTTATACTTAGAACATAAATTTTTTATTTCCTCATTTATTTTACTAATTTTACTCTTTTTTATATTACTTGTTTCATATAAACCTAATACATACACTTTTTTATCATTTAATCGGCGAATTTGTTTTAAAACTTGCTCATATTTTTTTATAAAACCATTTATTTTAGTAGAACCTAAATTATTCTTTTTAGCATAATTATTTAATTCATCCATTCCTAAAGCAATTGTTATAATATCGGCTTCTTTTATTGCTTGTTTTATTTTTATATTTTGATCAATATTTTCTATATTGTTATTAATTTTATTTACTAAACTACTTGCTGTTTCATCAATTTCATTAAAATTTTTATAGTATTCTTCTAATTGATTATTTTCATTTAAATACTCTATCATATAATCATTGTAATTATATCCTTCTACATGATAAGAGGTCATACCTGTAGAAAGTCCGTCTCCTAAAGCAAGATAATTTAAGTTATCTTTATCAGTATAAAAATAGATTAAAGTGGTAAAGAGTATTCCTAAAAAAATAATGGTTAATATTTTATATTTCATATTTCCCCCATAAAAAAATAGTAGTTTCTACTACTATTCTATTTCTTTTATTGTTATATTAGCACCAACGTTTGAAAGTTTTTTGACTAAGTTTTCATATCCTCTTAAAATATATTGAATGTTTGTTATGGTTGTTTCTCCGTCTGCAACTAAAGCAGCTAGGAAAAGAGTTGCTCCTGCTCTTAAATCACTTGCTTCCACATTCGTTCCATAAAACTTTGTTGGTCCTTCTATAATTTCAGTATTCTCTTGAATCGTTATATTAGCACCCATTTGTTGTAAGTATTTGACATGCCCCATTCTTTTTGCATAAATGGTTTCAGTTACTTTACTTGTTCCCTTAGCATTTGCAAGTAATACACAGATGGGTTGCGCTAAATCCGTTGGATAACCTGGATATACTCCCGTTGTAATATTGGTAGCTTTTAAGTTAGTACATTTATTAATCGTAATCGAATCAATTGTTTGGGTATACTCAACATTCATTTCTTTTAATTTGGCAAGTAAACTAGATAAATGTTCAGGAATAATATTCGAAATTGTTAAATTTTTTCCTAATAATGCACCAGCAATAATATAAGTTCCAGCTTCTATTCGATCAGGAATAACATCGACCATTGCATGTCCTAATTTTTCTACTCCTGTAATCTTTATTGTACTTGTTCCTGCTCCACGAATTTTGGCTCCCATATTGTTTAAAAAAGAAGCAACATTGACAATCTCTGGTTCTTTGGCAGCATTATAAATAGTGGTTTGACCTTTAGCTTTTACTGCTGCAAGCATTAAGTTAATCGTAGCTCCTACACTAGCAAAATTTAGGGCAATAGGACAACCTATTAATTCTTTAGCATCAATAATAAATTTATTATTTTCTTCTTTAATTGTAGCCCCTAAAAGTTCAAATCCTTTTAAATGAAAATCAATTTGACGAGCCCCAAAATTACATCCTCCAGGGAAATAAATTTCAACATGTTTAAATTTAGCAAGTAGTGCCCCCATAAAATAGTAAGAAGCTCTTAATTTATTTGATAATTCTTCGGGAATGGTTGTGTTTATAATATGACTCGAATCAATTTTAATAGAATCTTTTTCTACTACTAATTTTCCATTTAAAAGTTCAATTATTTCTTTTAATACATCAACATCTGTAATTTTAGGAACATTATAAATAATGGTTTCTTCATCACTTAAAATGGCTGCAGGTAAAAGAGCAACTACACTATTTTTTGCTCCATTAATACGTATTGTTCCCTCTAATGTGTTTCCACCTTGAATAACTAATTTTTGCATCAAATCACATTCCTTTATTCTATAATTATATAATTTAATTATATGTTTTGCAATTCAAGAATATTAATATTTACATAAATGAAAGAAACCAATCGCAATCAGTAAAATTGCTCCAAAAACAGTTGCATAAGCTCCTAATAAGTGACTTGCGTATTTTCCAATTAATAATCCAATATAAGTAAATAAAAAACTAGTAATAGAAAATATAGTTACTGCTAAAAACATATTGGAAGTAATTGCACTTAAGCCAATGCCAGTAGAAAAACTATCAATGGATACTCCTAGAGCAAATAAAAACATATTTAGTATAGTCATATTTTTTTCTTTTTGTTCCGGTTTTATTAATTCAATCAACATGGTAATAGCTAAGTAAATTAAAATAATTCCTAATAAAAAATTACTTTTTAACATAAAAATTTCTACTAATTTTATGCCAATCATATTTCCAATTAAAGGCATGATAAAATGCATAATACCAACAATGATAGCAAATAAAAGACATCTTTTTTTAGAAATAGAACCTGTACCAATTCCTAAAGAAAGAGAAAAAGTATCCATACTAAGTGCAATAGCAATTGTAAATAATGTCATTATTTCTTTCATTAAAAAAATCCTCCTAATTAAATATACTAGAAGAATTTTTTAAAAATTACATATATTTTTGAAATAATTCTTTGACAAAAAAAGCATAGTTCATATTTTCTTTATTTTCTATTTTACTTTCATCAATAAAACATAGAGGTGGAAAAAGTACACACCACCAATTTTCTCCTTCACCACTACCTAAAGTTACTACTAAAGATTCATACATTCCTTCTTCATATTTTACTCCTTTGTATGTTTTTTCTGGGAAATAATTTTTTCCATAATTCATTTTATAATCCAAATTATAATTATTTAACATGGTTTTAATTTTAGGAAGGTTATTTTGAATATTTAAAGTTGCTTCCTCTTTTGTTTGTCGTTTGGTTAAATCTTGTTGTAATATGGTTTCAATGTTGTTTTTAATTTCCATTTTAGTTGCTTGATCTTCAAATGTATTACTACTGGCAATAACACGTAATCGTATAGCACTATCTGGAATAATATATTCTTCTTTTCCTTGTGTTAATAAAAATAAACAGACAAATAAAAATAAGACAATTATTATTTTTTTCATTTTATTCACCTAAATAATAATGTCTTATTTTTTTATTTTTTATTCAAATTATTCATTTTCTTTTACTAAAGAATCAATATTTGCTTTACGATTATGAGAAATTTCTACCCATTTTAAATCTTTTTTAAATAAGCAAATGGCATTGATAGGAATCCATGTTAAGAAGAAAACAATAAATAATAGTATTCCATGAATAGCATCCTCTAAATCTCTTTTATAGAACAATACAACAAAGATGTTCATAATAATATCTGTTAAATAACCAATTACAAAACATATATAACCTAATGAGAAGAAATAAGAGAAAATATCATTTAATTCAATACCAAATATATAGAAGAAGAATAAAGCTATAGATAAGCATACACCTAATACTTGAATATAAGGAGCAAAACTAAACATAAATTTATCTAAACTAGAAAAATCTTTATCTTTAATCCATTTTTTAAGTAATGGTTTTCTATATAGACGATTACATTCAATAATTCCTTTACTCCAACGGCTTCTTTGATGCCATGAATCTACAAATTTAATTGGTTGCTCATCATAAGTAATAGCATCTTCTACATAAGCAATTTCATAACCTTTTAAAACACATTGAATAGAAAGTTCAATATCTTCTGTAACGGTTTTAGGATCAAATCCTTCATCCATTATACTTTTGGCTACCATAAATCCAGTTCCATTAATTGCTGCTGCAGCGTTTACTTTCATTCTAGCTTTGTTAAAAAAGAAGTTTTGAATATAGTAAAAAATGGAATAACTAGCACTTAACCAGTTGTCTTCAATATTCTTACTATCTTTTCTACCTTGTGCAACTTTATAACCAGACATATACGTATTATTCATTAATTTTAAAAAATCAGGATGGACAACATTATCAGCATCAAAGATGACATAAGCATCATAATCTTTTTTCTTTAACTTATCAAAAGCAAATCTTAAAACATCTCCTTTTGATTTAACTGGTACTGTTACATCTACAGCAGTTGCTCCAGCTTCTTTGGCTACATCAAATGTATCATCACTACTATTATTTACAAAAGCATAGACATCATATAAATCTTTTGGATAATTTTGATTATTTAAGCTCTTAATTAAATCCCCTATAACTTGGCCTTCATTTCTTGCAGCAATAATTACAGCAAATTTTGTTCTTGCTCGAAAAGAGCGAATTTTTCTTTCATCCTCTTTTTTAAAAGCAAATAAGCCAGTAATGATAAAATAGACTCCATATAAAAGGGTGATGACAAACAATATATAATAGATTACTTGTATCATTCTAATTACTCCTTTATTAATAACACTATATGATTTTAAGGCAATGAAAATGTAATTTCTTGTGTTATTAATTTCTTATAACATTGTATAGTTTATTTGACTATTTGTCAAGTTCTTGAAACAATTCATTCTATAAACAAATAGCGATCCTTTCCTGCTAAATCCTTTTTGATACTTATGTGAGCATTTGGAAATCTTTGAATTGCTAAGTTTTTTATGGCAATACCTTGCATTTCCCCTATTTCAAAAGCAATAAGTTTTGGCGTATTTTTAATGTTTTCTAGTATCTTTCTATAAAAAATAAGACCATTTTCTTCTGCAAAAAGAGCCATTTGAGGTTCATAACGAGTGGAGTTATCCACAGGTTCTTGAAATCCTATGTAGGGAGGATTGGCAACGATAATATCGTATTTTTCTTCAATTTCATCTTTTAAAATATCCATTTGTTTAAATTCCACCACCACACTATTAAGTTTAGCATTTTCTTTGGCTACTTCTAAAGCAGGTATTGAAATATCAATGCCCGTACAAAAAAAGTTGGTATTCTTGGCAATAGCAATAGCAATACAACCACTTCCAGTACATAAATCCAAACATTTTAATTTTTGATTTTTTTCTACTCGGTTTAATACTTTTTCTACTAAATATTCGGTTTCAAATCGAGGAATTAAAACACTTTCATTAACCTTTATTTGTACATTCAAAAAAGAAACATCTCCAAGTAAGTATTGAATTGGATACCCATTTTCTACTCTTTTTATTTGTTCTTCATAAGTAGTAGGAAATTTTTCTTGTAGTAATTTTTTATCTAAATCGGTAAGAGTTCTTTGATTAAACATTTTCTCCCTCTAATTTTCTTCTTTGGTCTTCGGTAATTAATGCTGTAATAATAGGATCTAAGTTACCATCCATGACGCGATCAAGTTCCATAATGGAAAAATTAATACGATGGTCCGTTACTCTATTTTGTGGATAATTATAAGTTCTTATTTTTTCAGATCGATCTCCTGTTCCTACTTTATTTTTTCTTTCTTCTGTCATTTCATTATATTTTTGTTGTTCTAAGTTATCATAAATTTTAGATTTTAATATTTTCATGGCTTGTTCTTTGTTTTTCATTTGGCTTCTTTCATTTTGACAAGTTACCACTGTATTTGTTGGTAGGTGAGTAATACGAACGGCAGAGTTTGAGGTATTAACACTTTGTCCTCCTGCACCACTTGAATGGTATACATCAATTTTTAAATCACTTTCTTTTATTTCAAAATCAATGTCTTCTACCTCTGGCATGACAACAACTGTTGCTGTAGAGGTATGTACTCTTCCTTGGCTTTCGGTTTCCGGTACTCTTTGTACACGATGAGCTCCACTTTCATACTTTAATTTAGAATAAACATTTTCTCCTTTAATCATGCATTCAACTTGAGAAAAACCACCACTTGTTCCTGGAACTTCATTAATAATTTCAATTTTCCAATTGTTTTTTTCAGCGTAGTACGTATACATTCTAAATAAGTCCCCTGCAAAGATATTTGCTTCATCGCCACCAGCAGCACCACGAATTTCCATAATAACGTTTTTACCATCATTTTCATCTTTAGGAATTAATAAAATTTCCAGTTCTTTGGTAATATCTTCTAAACGACTGGTTTGTTCTTCTAATTCTAATTCTGCCATTTCACGTAATTCCGTATCATTCATTAAACTTTTGGCTTCCTTAATTTTTTCATTGGCATCTTTATATTCATCATATTTATTTACAATACTTTCTAAATTACTTTGTTCTTTAGAAAGTTCTTTTACTTTTTTAAAATCTTGCATAACATCTGGTTTTAGTAATTCTTCTTTAATTTCATTAAATCTTTTTAAAATTGCCTCTAATCTTTCTTCCATAAATATTCCTCTTTCTAACTAAATTCTATTATAACAAACAAAAAGAAGACTTGCTACATAGAATCTTCTTCATCTTCTTCACTAATGACAACTAAATCTTTTAAATCATCATCATGATCATCATCGTCATCTTCATCATAGAAGATTTCATCATCATCTTCCTCTTCTTCATCCATTTCTTCTAAATCTTCCATATCTTCTGTACTAATATCTTCATCTTCTTCATCGATAACAATATCTTGAGCATGTCTTTCTTTTAAATCCCATGTTCCATTATCAAGCATAATAAATCTTTTGTCAGTTGTTAACATTTCAAAAAAATCTCCAATTTTTTCTTCAATCATTGCTTGGGGTAGATGAATTAATTTTCCTACCTCTTCAAATAAATCAATAATTTTCATTTTTTTCTTTTTCTCTGTAAGGATTAAAAAGGCGATATCATCATATGACATATTTTCTAATTCTTCTACAGGTATATCTTTTAATTTCATTTCTTATCCTCCTACATAATGGTTGGAATTTCTATTACTAAAATATCTAATAAATCATAAATGATTTCTGTCGTTAAATTTAGTAATGTTACCCAATCTTTTTTCTTTTCTATACTTTCTAAATTATTAATATGATTATTTTCATAAAATGCATTCACTAAAACACATATTTCATATAAATAATTTGCAATAACCGATGGCATCCTTGTTTTAAAGGCATAATTTAAGATTTCATTTAATTCTAATAATTTTAATCTTAACTCTCGGTCGTGAACATTATATATTGTTTTTGATAACTTGTCTATAGATGTTTCGTTATTTTTTACAATTTTTTTTGTTCTTAAATACGTATAAAGGATGTAAGGCCCTGTTTTTCCAGTAGTTTTGGAGAATTTTTGAATATCAAAAATATATTCTTTTTCACGATTATTTTGTAAATCAGCAAACTTAATAATAGAATTTACAATTTTATCTAAATCACTTTCTGTATAATTCGTATTATGTTCTTCATTATTTAAGAAAATCGTTTTGGTTTCTTCTAATAAATCTTCTAATTTAGGAGTATTTCCATCTCTTGTTTTTAAAGGTTTATTATCACTACCATTAATCGTTCCTAAACCTAAAAATTCAAAATCAATATCTTTCGTTGTAGTTAACTTTTTAGCAACACGAAAAACTTGTGTAAAATGTAGTTTTTGACGACTATCAGCAACATAGAGTATTTTATCAGGTTTTATATCTCTTTGTCTTTGCCAAATGGTTCCTAAATCTGTGGTTCCATAAAGGTAAGCTTTATTACTCTTTTGATAAATACAAGGAGGAATATCAATGGTATCACTTTCTTCTTTTACATCTATAACCATTGCTCCTTCACTTTCTTTTAGTAAATGCAAGTTTGTTAATTCTTCTGTTACATAAGGAATTTCTTTATAAGCATTTGATTCTCCTAACCATAAATCAAAACGAACTCCTAAATAATCATACATTTTTTTAATATCTGCTTTTGATATTTCTAGAATTTTTTTAAAGTATTCTTGGTATTGTTCATCATTGTCTTGTAAATCTTTCGTAATAGTAGCACAAATTTCTTTTACACTTTCCTCTTCTTTACAAAGTTTACTAATTTTAGGATAGATTTCTCCTAGTTTTTCTAAAGTTATTTCATTTGGAGTCATTCCTTCTTTTAGTAATCCATAAATCACTTGTCCTATTTGCAAACCATAGTCTCCTAAATGGACATCCGCAATAACGGATTGATTCATATACTTTAAAAGTCTTTTAATGGATTCTCCTACAATCGCTGGTCTTAAATGCCCAACATGTAAGGGTTTCGCAACATTAGCTCCTCCATAATCTAGTACGATGGTTTGCTTTTCTGGTAAAAGGATATTAAATTTATCATGAACCAACATATCATTTAAAAGAGTATTGATATATTCATCTTTTAAAGTAAAGTTAATAAATCCTGGTTTTACACACTCTATTTTTAAAAACTTTTTTTGGCATTCGGTATTTTTTTGTAATTCTTCTACTAAAGTAAGTCCTAAATCATAAGGATTTTGATGTAAGTTTTTAGCAAGAGTAAATAAACTATTATATTGATAATCACATAGATCTGGTCGATTAGAAATTAAAAGTTCAGCAGCATCTTCTACTTGAAACTTTTCCTTGATAATTTCTTTTAATTCCTTATTCATTTTTCATCCTCTTTTCTAGTACAAGTTTTATTCTTTCTGTATCACTTTCAATAAAGTATTCTAACACGATTTTATCCTTTTCATGAATAAATTGGCATTCCTCTACTAAAACATCTACGGTTAAATCTTCTTTTTTTAAATAAACTTGACATTTTTTATTCTGTATATCCAAAAAGAAACAAAATTCTTCATTCTCTCTTAAAAAAGTTTGCTTTTCTAAATCAATTGTTGTTTCATAATCCAAAAGAGAAAAATAAAATTCATTTTCTTTCTTACTTTTATTTTCAATTGTATCATTATAAATTTGTTGATTGCTTTTGTAAAGAGTACATAGGTATTTTTCCATTTTCAAAAGCCACCTCTTTTTTTCTAGGTCATTATAACATAAGGTCATTAAAAATGCACCCCCTATTTTTTATTTTTACTACCGACTTGCTTTTTACATAAATTTTATCCTTTTTTACATACTAAAAATGGTGAATCACAATGCATAAATTTAAGTTTCTACTAAAAATACTTATCTTTTCCTTTCTTTCTTTTATTATTGTTATGGCTGGTTTATATACATATGCCTTTTTAAGTCCTAAATTAGAATTAACAAGTGTTGGACAAATGTATATATATGATAATGAAAATAATTTAGTCTATCAAGGAAGTGGAGCAAGTGAATGGGTAAATTTAGAAAATATTTCTCCTTATTTAAAAGATGCTGTTATTAATGTAGAAGATAAAAATTTTTATAAACATCAAGGATTTGATTATTTAAGAATTATAAAAGCTATGGCTTTGAATATAAAAAATAAAAGTATTGTTCAAGGAGCATCTACTATAAGTCAACAATATATTAAAAATATGTATTTAGATTTTAATCAAACATGGAAAAGAAAATTAGAAGAAGCTTTTTTAACTTTAGAATTAGAGGTTCATTATAGTAAAGAGGAAATACTAGAAGGATATTTAAATACGATTAATTTTGGAGCAGGAAATTATGGTATAGAAAATGCAAGTCAATACTATTTTCATAAACAAGCAAAAGATTTAACATTAGAAGAGTCTTTAATGCTTGCAGGTATTCCTAAAAATCCATCTAATTATAATCCAGTAAATCATTATGATGCATGTATTGAAAGAGCCAAAATTGTTGCTCAAGCGATGCTTCATAATAAAGTAATTGATGAAGAAACTTACAATCACTTATTTGAAGAAAAAATAGAAATATATGGTAAAAGAGAGACCAATAACTTACAAATGCTTATGTACTTTCAAGATGCCGTTTTAAAAGAATTAGATACGTTAGATAATATACCTACCTCTCTACTAGATGCAGGTAGTTTAAAAATATATACTACTTTAGATATGAATGCGCAAACAAAACTAGAAAAAGAAATTTTGGATACTGTAAAAGATGAAAAATTACAAGTAGCTAGTATTTTAATTGATCCCGAAACAGGAGCTATAAAAGCTTTAACAGGAGGAATGAACTATCAAGAAAGTCAATTTAATCGAGCCTTACAAGCCAAAAGACAAGTAGGTTCAACAATGAAACCATTTCTTTACTATGCCGCTTTAGAAAATGGACTTACCTCTTCTTCTACTTTTGTAAGTGAACCTACAAACTTTGTATTTTCCAATAATCAAGTTTATCATCCTTCTAATTTTAATGATATTTATGCAAATAAAAATATTACCATGGCAGCAGCTATTGCTTACTCCGATAACATCTATGCTGTGAAAACACATCTTTTTTTAGGAGAAGAAACTTTAGTAGATACAGCAGAAAAAATGGGAATAAAAGAAGAATTAATTGCAAATCCATCTCTTGCTTTAGGAACGAGTGAAATGTCTATGCTAGGATTTGCAAATGGATATACTACTTTAGCAAATGGTGGATATTTAACAGATAATTACTTAATAGAAAAAGTAGAAGATTTAAATGGTCATGTTTTATACCAACATAAAAATAAAAAGAAAATGGTTTTAAATTATAACTATGTTTATATATTAAATGAAATGCTAGCAAATACCAGTAATAAAAACTTTCAAAGTTATACCTCCCCAACTGCTCTTTCTATTGCCAGTAAAATGAGTCGAAAATATGCTTTAAAAACAGGAACAACTAAAACCGATTATTGGACAGTTGGTTATAATAAAGATGCATTACTTATGATATGGCTTGGTTATGATGATGCTACTGAAATTAATGATAATGCCTCTAAATGGGCTAAAAATATATGGGTTGAAACAATAGAAGATTATTTAATGGGAAAAGAAGAACATTGGTATGAAACTCCTGCTAATGTTATTGGTATATTACAAGATCCAGTAACAGGGAAACCAGCTACCAATGGAAAAGCAAGTCTTTTTTACTATGTAAGAGGAAGTGAAGGAAACACAATTACTGTAGATGTTAAAGAAGAATAATTTAAAAAAGAAAACAAAGTAAAATGTTTTCTTTTATTGTTACTTGTTTAATAGCCAATCAATTATATTCTTATGGATAATTCCTTCACTTGATAAATCAAATTTATCCATTGAAATTACATATTTAGGATAATTATCTTTAATATTTTTATATGTATTAAATTCTCGATCAATTATTTTTTCATCATCACCCACATAAAGACAAACTTGATAATATTCTTTTGCTCCATCTTTTTCAGCAATAAAGTCAATTTCGCCTTTAGGAAGCGTTCCAATTTTAACATCATATCCACGATAAATTAATTCATTATAAACAACATTTTCTAAATAAGCTCCTAATTGAACTCTTTTAGAAGCATTCATTATTTGACCTAATCCTAAATCCGTTAAATAATACTTAAATTTTCCTTGCAATATTTTTTTACCACGTACATCATAACGTTCTACTTTTTGAATTAAAAAAGTTTTACATAAATAATCTAAATAATTATATATTGTATTTTTGGTTACTTTTCTATTTTCTGATTCAAAATACTTTTGAATACTTTCTACAGAAAAAATTTGAGAAGGTGTTGTAATAATATATTCTAAAATACGATTAAATAAATCAATATCTTTTATTTTAAATCTTTCAACAACATCTTTTATAATAGAATTAAGTACATCTATAAAATAAGCATTTATTTCCTCTTTTTCTTTAAATATAAGTCTTTGTGGCATTCCACCCCATAATAAATAATTTTCAAATTCACTTTCTAATTCATATTTATTTTTATTTTTGATTTTTTTAAATTCACATACCTCTTCAAAAGTAAAAGGATGTATTTGAAAACTTACATATCTCCCAGCAATATGGGTAGCAAGTTCACTAGATAATAAATCACTATTGGAACCCGTTATAAAAATAGATATTTTGTCATTATATTCGGCTTTAAGTGAATTAATTGTTAATTCCCATTTTAAAACATTTTGAATTTCATCCAAAAATAAATAATATTTCTTTTTATTTTTCATATTCTCTTTTATGTATTGATATAAATCATCATCATTTTTAATAAAAGAATATTTTTTTAATTCAAAGTTTATATAAATAATATTTTCTTCTGGAACACCTTTTTCTTTTATTTCATCCATAATTTGTAAAAAAGTAATTGTTTTTCCACATCTTCTAATTCCCGTTATAACTTTAATTAAATCAACATCATAAAATGGTCTTATTTTTTTTAAATAGTTTTCACGAATAATCATTTGTATCCCCTCACTATTTAAAATGGTAGCACAATGAAAAGAAAATGTCAATTTTGTATTCCACAGAATACAAAATTGACATTTTTTGCATTTTTGTTCATTATGGTGTTAAGACTATACGGAAAGAAAAATCATTTCTAATATAAACACCCATAGAAAACTCAAAAGATCCACCTTCCACACCTTGCCCAAACGATCCACCTCGAATAAAAGAGCTGTTTGAAACAATTTGTGATCCTAGATCATTATACCAAGATCCTCGTATCCTACCACTCTTTTCAGGTGATAATCTAAACGTTCCCATCTCTCCTGTTGCATCACCAAGTATTCTTCTATTATATTGTAAGTATGTACCACTTGTATATAAATCTACATATTTTCTATCTTTTATATCATCTTTAGTTAATCCTGATGTTCCTAATTGTATATTTTCTAAAGTTGCATCTTTTGCACTAGTGGCACTAGTTGTAACCCCCATTACGATTTCCCAACAATCTCCTGATAAGTCATAAATTCCACTATAATTTCCAGTTGTGCTTGCTATTGTACTTTTTTTATTTTTATAGTTATAAGTTTTATCGTTATCTATACCAGGCGTGGTACCTATATATTCTTTATAAACATCTAGTCCACCTACTGGTTGATTAACTGCTGCATATCCAGTAATATAATTTGTATTGTTATTCAATCTAATCTCTGTACATTTACCACTATCACATGTTCCATATTTGGAATGTGATAGATAGGCAACTGCTCCCCACTCTGTATTCTTCATCATATGACTATCTAAGTCTCTTTGATAATTGTATGAATTTTTATACATATTTGCCATATTAATACATCTCCATGAATAAGAATTTGGTTTAATTATAATTTTTGAAACATTAGTTACATTAACCTCATTCTTACATGTAGTACCTGTAGCAAAAGTATCATTAGTTGCTCCATCATATCCAGTTTCAAATTTACCTACCCAGAATCCATTTGTAGCAAAACTTGTAAATGCTGATGGTGTCATCCATTTATCTACTGCACATGATCCATTTTCTCCACTTGGTGGTGTTGTACACTCAATTGTGTTATTTACTGTATCATAGATTCCAAATTCAATTTCTATTTCTTGAGATTTTTCTTCATATGCTCCTTCACTTAATCCATTATATTCTCCCATATTAAAGATTTTGTATTTATACTTTGGTATCCATACAAAATAACTTTCTATACTCTCTTCTTTGATAGTTCCATCTTCTTCTATAGTTCCATTATCTTTTAATATAACGGCATTTGCCCATTCTTTATTTTTATAGTTGTACCATTCTTCTTCTATATTTGCTTTAGTTACTGTTCCATCTGTTTCATTTATTTTTACTGGTATTAAATTATCTTTTAATACTGGATCTGCTCCATTTAATTCATCATCTGTATATACTTTTGCTAATGTATTTAAGGTTGCTTCTACTACTACTTTACTTGAGAATGTTTTATTTATTGCATCATCACTTAATGTTACATGTTCATCCATCCATAGTCTTAAACTAAATTCTTTTGATTCACTTCCATTTAGTATTCCTGTTGCTAGTTCATAAGATTTATTGTAGTTTTTAATTTTTGTTTGTTTTAAACTATCTAATATTCTTTTCGTATTATCATTTAACTTGACTGCAACATATTCATCATTTAAAGTATTAGTATCACTTATACCTAAATTTATAGTATAATCTATAGCGTTAGAACAAGTATTTTGTATAGTAAATGTATAAGGAGTTAATGCTTCTCCTTCTTTATCTGTTAAAGGATACGTTGTATCTAATTTTATAGGGTTATCATCTGTATAAGATATTTTTAAACAATCACTTTGAATTTGATTAATTCCACTTTGTTCTGCAGTAGACGTCCACCAGGCATAACCCGAACCTATAGCAATTAACATCATAATAAGTATTCCTACTATAATCAAATATTTTGTTTTACTTTTTTCCATATTCTCACCTATTTTGATTTTACCATTTTTGTATTACATTTTGCAATACATATTGCATTGCATTTTTATTATAAAATTTATTGTAATAAGAAAGTGGTGAAAATATGGCTTTTAAATTAAACATAGATAGAAAAGAAAGTGAAACAAAAACAATTAGGTTTCCTTTACCATTAATTGAAAAAATTGAAAAATATTTAGAAGGAACTGAATCTAATTTTTCAAGATTTGTAATTCAAGCTTGTGAATATGTATTAAATGAATTAGAAGAGGAAGAAAAAGAGGATAAAAATAAAAAGTGCTAGTTTTTTTTAGCACTTTATTTATTATCTTTATCAATTTTTATGGTTATATGATAAACATCTTCTAAATCAGCCTCTTCGGTTTCAATTAGAAAGCCTTTATTTTCTAACTCTTTAATGGTATTACGAACAGTATTAATAGCTGTTTTTAAATCTCTTCCTGCTAATTCTTCTTGTTTTTGTTGATAATTAGGTTCTAAAGTTACAATACTATCTAATGGATCAACAATATTTTCTTCTACTGTTGGTTCTATTTCTTCTATTTTATTATCTTCAATAGGAGAAACTACTTCTTCTGGTTTTTCTTCTTCATGATTAAAGAAAATAGATTTAAATGGTTCTTCTTCATTTGTTTTAGTTTCTTCTTGTTGAGTATTTACTGGTTCTTCTATAGGTGTAGGTTCTATTACAGGAACAGAATCTATACTTGGTGTTTCTTCTACAATTGTATTTTCATTATTAATTGGTTCAGTAGATGGAGTTTCAAAGATATTTGCCATAGCAGAATCATTTGCTTCTTCATCTGGTTCATTAGCAATTTCATTTACAATATCTTCTGTAATAAATGAATTTAATTCTGGTTTCATTGGTTGTAAATCTTCTTCATCATCTAATTCATCTAATAATTCAACTGAATCTACTTTATTTTCTTCTTGTGGGGTATTTATCATTGGTGTATCTGTAAACGGATTTTCTATTGGTGTTACCTCTTCATTTATAGTAGGAGAATCATTATTTAAAACTGGTTCTTTTGGTTGTTCTTCTACAGTAGATTCTATAGGATTTTCCATTACAGAAGTAGTTGTAAATGTATCTAAAATTTCATCTGGTTCAATGACACTCATGTTTGCTTCTTCATTTTCTAAAAAATTAAAGAATTTATTAGAAGGTTTTGTTTCTTGTTCTTCTTTTATTTCTTCTTTTGGTTCTTCTTGTACCTCTGGAATTAACATACTCGCAACATCATGTGGTGCTCTTTGTACAACAATATCTTCTGCATTGGATACGATTTCATCTAAATTAGGATTAATATTGACTAATTTAATTTCATCACTATCAGCAGAATCTCCATTTTCTTGTAATTTTTTAAGTTCTAAATCTAATTGTCTTACTGTTAATCTTTCATCAATAATTCTTTTTAACCATTTCTTTTGTTCTTCTTTATCTTCAAGTGCAAGTAATGCTCTCGCATGTCTTTCACTTATTTTTTCATTTAATAAAGCTTCTTGTACCTCTTCATCTAAGTTTAATAAACGTAGCTTATTGGCAATAGAACTTTGAGATACACCCATTTTATTTGCAAGTTGTTCTTGTGTTAAATATCCTCTATCTAACAGATTTTTATATGATTTTGCTTCTTCAATTGCTGTTAAATTTCTTCTTTGTATATTTTCCACTAGAGCCACCTCTGCACTTTTATTATCATCTATATTAGAAATAATAACTGGAACTTTTGTTAAACCAGCCATTGTAGCGGCTTTATATCTTCTTTCTCCAGCTATAATTTCATACTTATCTCCAAGTTTTCTTACGACAAGGGGTTGAATAATCCCATGTTGTTTTATAGACTCTGCTAGTTCTGTAATTCCTTCTTCGTTAAATGAAAGTCTTGGTTGAAAACGATTGGGAATAATGTCCTCAATTGGTATTTCTAGAATATTTTTGTCGATATTCATCCTAATCAGCCCCTTTAGCCTATTATTAATATACCTTATTTATTATAATTTTTCAATGGCTTTTTCAAAATTTTATCATAACTTCTTGGAAAAATAGTTTCCGTTTTAGCAAAATGTTTTATTTGTAGAATTGTTCGCTTACTATTTTCAATAGGTAAACTAAATTCTTCTTTTTTTTCTATCTTTCCATTTAAAACAGATAAAGCAATATTTAATTCTTCTATTTCATGATCAATATTTGCTTTTAAAGGAATAAATAAGCCTTCTATTTTTAAAGCTGGTAGGGATAGTTCTGCTAAAATGGAAAGTTTTGCTACAGCACGAGAGGTCACAAGATCAAACAATTCCCTATTTTCTCTTACATATTCCTCTGCTCGTGCATTTACAACCTCAACATTTTTTAAATCAAGTTTTTCTTTTAATTGATTTAAAAAAGTTGTTTTTTTGTTATTAGAATCTAATAAAGTAAAAGAAGTATTAGGATTTACTATGGCAAGAACCATACCTGGAAAACCTGCTCCGGTTCCAATATCTAATACTTTTAAACCTTCTTTGATGTAAGAATTGATTGTTAAAGAATCATAAAAATGTTTTAAATATATTCCATTATCTTCTTTAATGGCCGTTAGATTGGTATGGGTATTGTATTCTTTTAAGAAATCCTTATAAATTTCCAGTTGTTCTTTTTCATCATTTGTTAATTCTATATTTAGATTCTTTAAGGCTTCATAAAACTCTTCTTTAGTCATTTTTACCATACTCTTTCTTTAAGTAAATAGCAAGTATTGAAATATCGGCAGGATTAACACCACTAATTCTTGCAGCTTGGCCAATGGAAATTGGTCTTATTTTTTCTAATTTCACACGAGCTTCACTTGCTAAGTTATTTACTTTGCTATAATCAATATCTTTTGGAATTTGTTTTTCTTCTAACTTTAACATTTTTTCTATTTCTTTTTCGGTTTTTTTAATGTACCCATCATATTTAATCGCAATACTTACGACTTCTTTGATATCTTCTTCAAATGGGATATTTAAAAGTGTATCTAAAAATTCAAATGTAATTTCTGGTCTTTTTAATAGTTCTTTTAAACTCATTTTATTTAAAGGTAAATTAAAGTTTTGTTCTTGAAATTTTGCTTTTACATCTTCGGTTAGTTCTAGTTTTGTGGTATCTAAAAAGTCATTTAATTCTTCTATTTTTTGTACGCGATTTAAGTAGTTTTGATACATTTCATCGGTGATAGTTCCTAGTTCGTGAGCATAACCTCTTAAACGTAAATCTGCGTTATCGTGGCGAAGAAGTAAACGATATTCAGCACGAGATGTAAGCATTCGATAAGGTTCTTTTGTTCCTTTCGTTACTAAATCATCAATTAAAACACCTATATAGGATTCATTTCTTTTTAAAATAAATGGACTCTTATTCTCTAATTTTCTTGCGGCGTTTATTCCGGCGATTAGACCTTGTCCTGCTGCTTCTTCATAACCACTTGTTCCGTTAATTTGCCCTGCTGTAAATAAGTTTTCAATTACTTTTGTTTCTAAGGATGGTTTTAGTTGTAAAGGGTCTATCGCATCATATTCTATGGCATAAGCATATTTGGTAATTATCGCATTTTCGAGTCCTTTTAAACTATGTACCATTTTTTCTTGAACATCTTCGGGCATACTTGTAGAAAAACCTTGAATATACCATTCATCATAATACATACTTTCCGGTTCTAAAAATAATTGATGTCTTTCTTTATCTTTAAAACGTACAATTTTATCTTCAATGGATGGACAATATCTTGGTCCAACTCCTGTTACATACCCTCCATACATACTGGATTTATCTAGATTGTCTAAAATAATTTGATGTGTTTCTTGATTCGTATAAATTAAATAACAGTTTTGTTGGTCTTCTATTTTGTATTTTGGTTTATCATCGTGAGAAAAGGTGTAATATTTATTATCCCCTTTTTCAATACTACATTTTGAAAAGTCAATAGAATCTGCTTTAATTCTAGGAGGAGTTCCGGTTTTTAAACGTTGAATCGTAAAACCTAAACGTTTTAAATTATCACTTAAATGATTGCTTCTTCCTTCTCCGTGTGGACCACCTTCTGTTGAAACAGCACCTCTTAAAATATTACTTTTTAAATACGTTCCTGTTGTTAATATTAAGGCATCGCATTCTATTTTTTCATTATTTGCTAGCACTATTCCTTTTATTTTATTGTTTTCAACAATTAAGTCTTCTACTAAATCTTCTTGAATGGTTAAATTTTCAGTATTTTCTAATCGTTTTAACATATTTTTAGGATAAGTTGTTTTATCAGCTTGGCAACGAAGAGATTGCACCGCAGGTCCTTTTTTACTATTTAACATTTTCATTTGAAAATGGGATTCATCTGCAACTTTACCCATAAGGCCACCTAGAGCATCTATATCACGAACAATAACTCCTTTAGCAGTTCCTCCAATAGATGGATTACAAGGCATATCAGCAATATTTTTTTTATTCATTGTGATCAGTAATGTCTTTTTACCTAAAAAAGCAGCCATATGAGCAGCTTCACAACCTGCGTGTCCTCCTCCAACTACTATAACTTCATATTTCATACGTTTTCACCTTCTAGTTTTTTTCTTCTTCTAATAACCAATCTATAATGTTTTTATGAATAATTCCATCTTTGGAAAAATCGAAATGATCCATAGATAATACATATTTAGGAAAATTATCTTCTATTTTTTTATAAGCATCAAACTCTCTTTGAATAACCGATTCATCTGCAAGTAAATAAGCTACTTGAACATAAATTTTTTCATCAAATTTTGTTGCGATGAAATCAATTTCTCCATTATCTAAATTTCCTATGTTTACATTATAGCCTCTTGCAATTAATTCATTATAAACAATATTTTCTAAATAAGCACCAAGTTTTTCTTTTTTTCCTTCACTTAGTATATTAGTAAAACCTAAATCCGTTAAATAATACTTATATTTACCTGTTAAAATTCTTTTTCCTCTAATATCATATCTTTCGGCTTTAAATATTAAATTGGCTCTTGTTATATAATCTAAATAGTTATAAATCGTTTCAAGAGATACACCTCTTGAAACACTTTCAAAATATTTTTTTAAACTTTCAGGAGAAAAAGTTTGAGCAGGTGTTGTTAAAACATAGGTTACAATTTTATTTAATAAATCTATATCTTTAATATTAAATCTTTTCACTATATCTTTTATAATAATAGAATCATATATATCATTTAAATAAGTTTTTTTAGATAAATCATCTGTTTGCATAAATCTTTGAGGCATTCCACCCCATTTTATATAATCTTTAAAGGCTTCTTCTATTTTCTCTTTATCTTTTATTTCTAAAAGTTCGCAAACTTCACTAAAAGTAAATGGAGTTATTTTAAAACTTACATATCTTCCTGCAATATGCGTTGCTAAATCACTTGATAATAAATCACTATTTGATCCTGTTATAAATATGGATACATTTTTAGTTGCTCTAAAAGAATTTATAACTTTTTCCCAAGATTCAACATTTTGAATTTCATCAAAAAATAAATAATATTTCTTTTGATCTATCATTTTTTCTTTTATATATTTATTTAAACTTTTGGCATTCGTTAATTCATCATAATCATAATCTTCAAAATTAATATAAATAATATGTTGATCATCTATATTATCTTTTTTGAGTTCATCAATAATTTGCGTTAAAATTACAGACTTACCAGAACGTCTAAGTCCAATTAATACTTTAATTAATTCTTGATTATAAAATGGTCTTATTAATTTTAAATATCTTTCACGAATAATCATACATATTCCTCTTTTCTATTCTTATTATAATCAAAAATATTAATTTTGTCAAAAAATTACGCTGTGGAGTAATTTTTTTATACTTTTATTAAAAAATTACTCTATGTAGTAAAATTTATTTTCCCAAACAAAAGTTTTTAAATAACTTATCAATTAATTCATCTTCATAGGTTTCTCCAATAAGTAAACCTAAATTATCGAAGGCTTCTCTTAAGTAAATTTCTAACATATCAACAGGAATATTTTCTTTCATATCTTCTAATAATTTATTCATACTTGTAAGAGATTTTTTTACTAAATCCATTTGGCGTACATTAGAAAGATAGGTTAAGTCTTTTTCTTGGATTTGATCTAAATGATAAAGTTCCATTATTTTTTGTTTTAACTCTTCTAACCCATTTAATTCTTTGGTATTTCCTCTTACAATATGTTCATTTTGTTCTAAAATGAGTTTTTCTTCTAAATCCGTTTTATTAATAAAGATCAGATGGGTTTTCTCTTTGATTTGTTCTAGTAATTCTTTATCTTCCTCTGTTAATTCTTCATTATTATTTAAAACTAAAATAATTAAATCAGCACTTTCAAGTATTTGTTTACTTTTATCAACACCAATTTTTTCTACTACGTCATCTGTTGCACGAATTCCAGCTGTATCCATTAAATTAATAGGAATTCCATTTAAAGTCATTTTTGCTTCAATTACATCTCTTGTTGTTCCAGAAATATCCGTTACAATTGCTTTTTCTTCATTTAGTAAAGCATTTAAAATACTACTTTTTCCAACATTAGGTCTACCAATTAATGCAACATCAATACCAGATTTTATTAACTTTCCTACTTTAGAATTTTTAAGTAAAAGTTCTAAATCTTTTTCTATATCCTCCACTTTTTCTTTTAAATTTTCATGAGTAATTTCTATAGCATCTTCGTATTCTGGATAGTCGATATTAACCTCAATATTCGCAATAACATCTAAGATTTTATCTCTTAATGCACGTACTAAATTTGTTGTTCTTCCACTTACCCCACTTAATGCCATAGAACGTTGTTTTTCACTTTTGGCTTCTATTAAATCACTTACAGATTCTGCTTCTAACAAACTAATTCGTCCATTTAAGAAGGCTCTTTTGGTAAATTCTCCAGGTTCTGCAAGACGACAACCATTTTCGAGTAATAGTTCAAGTATTTTATTTGTTGTAGCAATTCCTCCATGACAATTAATTTCTACAATATCTTCCGTTGTAAATGTTTTAGGAGATGCCATAACACTAACTAAAACCTCATCTATTTGTTCTTCTTTATCCATAATATACCCATAATGAATGGTATGAGAAGCAACTTTTGTTAAATCACAACCACGAAATATTTTATTCACAATGGAAATAGAGTTTGCTCCACTCACACGAATAATAGAAATTGCTCCAACCCCTAAAGACGTTGAAATAGCAGCAATTGTATCTTCCATAAACACTTTCTCCTTCGCGGGTATTATAACACATTTTCTTGCAAATGGATTACTTTTTCAATATAATTATTAACAATAAATTATATATATAAAAATATAAAAACCTACTGGTTTAATTATCAGTAGGTTTTATTATGACATGACGATTTGGTTCTTCTCCTTCACTTATTGTCGTAACACCTTTAAAATCTGTTAATACATTGTGGACAATTCTTCTTTCAAAGGAATTCATATTTTCTAAAGTTGCTTCTACTTTTGTACTTCTTACTTCTCTAGCTATCTTTTTTGCCATAAATTCTAAATTTTTAATACGTTTTTCTTTGTAATTTTCCACATCTAAATATACTTTTAAGTGAACTCCATAATTATTTTGTACTTTTTGTTTTACTAAAGTTTCTAATGCTTTTAATGTTTGTCCATTTTTACCAATTAAAATTGCATTATTATCTGCATACATAGAAATATAGATATTACGATCACGAATAGAAGATTCAAATTGAATTTCTAAACCTA
Source organism: uncultured Bacilli bacterium (assembly GCA_947629205.1). Taxonomy (GTDB): domain Bacteria; phylum Bacillota_I; class Bacilli_A; order RF39; family UBA660; genus MGBC108787. The sequence goes on along the minus strand of CANRCV010000001.1, from coordinate 57,138 downwards.
ATGGAAGAATAATTTCTTTTAAGTAAGTTTTCATTTGTTCTACTAAATTCGTTAAAGTAATGGCTTTAATTGTATAAGTAGAAGATTTAAATAAACGACCTGTAGTTTCTTCTTCAATATGATAAATGATTTCACTTTCTTGTGCATTTAAACTTTCTGTTGCTTTTCTTATTGCTTCTTCTTTTGTTTTTGCTTCTAATACGACCTCATTCATTACTACTTTACCTCCTAATTTTTTTCCTTTTTATTCTTTTTTATTTTAAACAAATAATTTTGTATAACAACAAAACCATTTGTTACTATCCAATAAAGAGCAATAGCTGTTGGTAAACTAAAGGATGCAAGGGCAATCATAACAATCATAAATTTTAATGTAAATTGCATTTGACGTTCCATTTCACTAGTTGTATTTTGATTTTTCATGGCATTTTTAAAAGAAAAATAAGTAGATAAAATAATTAAAATAATTAAACCAATATAAATATATTTTCCTTGTCCAATTCCTACCATTGGTGTCATACCAAGTTTCATACCAAATAGACTATCTTCAAATATAGCAGGAACACGATTAATAGCTTGTAAGAAAGCAAAGAATAGTGGTAATTGAATAAATGCAATTAAACAACCACCGACAGGATTAATTTTATATTTTTTATAAACTAACATTGTTTCTTGACTTTTCATCATCATTGAATCAGTATCCGTTCTACCCGCATATTTTCTTTCAATCTTTTGAATTTCTGGTTGAGCTTTTTTCATATTTTCGGATTGATCCATTGTTTTTTTAGAAAATGGTAATAAGATAAGTCTTATACCTAATCCAATTAACATTACAGATACACCAAAATTATGAATGAATATTCCTAATTTTAATATTAACCAAGCAATTGGTTTTACAAAAATAGATTCCCATAAACTATGATAAGCAATCGTATTTGGTTTAAAATCATTACAAGTAGGTAAATCTTCTAATTTTGTTTGTAATTGATCATTATATTTTTCATAAACCTCATATAATTCTTGTTCTTCTGGTTTACAAAGAATATTATTTTGTAAACTTTGTCCCGTTTTTTCATAAGTAACTATTGTTTTATCTTCTTTTAAATAAGTTTTATTTCCACAACCCGTTGTTAAAAATAAAATACATATTACTAAAAATATTATTTTTTTTGTTTTCATTTGATCTCCTTTATTAAATTTCTTAAATCAACTAACATTTGTTGATAAGAACTTTTTTTACAACTTTTCCTTATCATTATAATATAATCTTTATAATTTGGAAAGTTTTCTTTTTCACTATCCATTATCATACGTACTTGACGTTTTAATTTATTACGTTCTACTGCTGTACCTACTTTTTTAGCAATAGCAATTCCAAAATGAGAAATTTTTTCTTCTTTCTCTTTACTATATAGAATAAAACTTTCATTTTTAACAAATGGACAATTTTTTATAATTGTAGTAAATTCTTTTTTATCTTTAATAATTTCCCATTTTTTCATGTTATCCCTTCTTTTTAAAAAAAGCAAAAAAACCACAAAGTGGTTTTATTTAGTAATTAAATTTTTACGACCTTTTTTTCTTCTATTTTTTAATATTTTTGTTTCTTTACGAGCAAAAAATCCATGCTTTTTAGCTTTTTTTCTTTTATTTGGTTGATAAGTACCAATTTTCATAATGTCTCCTCCTTTAAATTTAAAGTCATTTTATTATAATATTAGGATATTAAAAAAGTCAAGAATTTATAAAAAAATATTTGTCCACCTAATTCACTTTTTTTTAAAATAAGTTTATGCACAATGTGAATAAAAAATGAAAAAAAATTTGTGGATAATGTTGATAAATCAAAAAAAGTCAGTTATTATAATACATAAATTGTGTGGATAAGTTGTGGAAAACAAAAAATTAAATATTTTGTCTTTTCAATTAAAAAAGTTTGAGATACAATGAATTTACAATAGTAAAGACGAAAGTGGGGTGAGGGAACTTGGTAGTCGATGAGTTATGGACCAATTTTTTAAGTAACATTAAAAAAGAAATTCAAGCTTCTTCTTATAATCTTTGGTTTGATAAATTAAAATTAGTGAATGTGGAACAAGATAAAATGACCATTCAAGTTCCCATGGATCTTCATAAAAAGATGTTAGGAGAAAATTATTATTCTTTAATTGAAGAAACCTTATTTAATTTATCTGGTATTAATTATGATATTCATTTTGTTTTAGAAAGTGAATTACCAAAGCAAGAAAAAATGGAAGCAAAACAAGTAGAAGAAGAAAATAAAGAAGAAAAAGAGCAAGTAGAAATTCTTTGGGAAAGTAATTTAAGAAAAGATTTAAATTTTGATAATTTTATAGTTGGGAAAACCAATCAATTTGCAAAAGTTGCTGGTATGGCTGTAGCAGAAGCACCAGGAAAAATATATAATCCATTATTTATTTATGGAAAAAGTGGTATTGGTAAAACCCATTTAATGCATGCAATTGGTAATTTTATTGAAGAAAATACGGATAAAAAAGTACTTTATACAACAAGTGATATGTTTATGAATGAATATATTAATGTAGCTGGTATGGAAAAAGGTAAAAGTGCAATTGATTATTCTACTCAATTTAAAAACAAATATCGTAATGTGGATGTCTTAATTATTGATGATATTCAATATTTAGTAGGAGCAGAAAAAACACAAGAAGAATTTTTTTATACATTTAATGCCTTACATCAAGCTAATAAACAAATTATTATTAGTAGTGATAAAAGTCCTGATGATTTAAAAAAATTAGAAGAAAGACTTAGAAGTCGTTTGATGTGGGGACTTCCTGTAAATATAGATCCACCAGATTATGATCTTCGTTGTCGTATTATTAAAGAAAAATTAAAAGGAAAAAGTATTGAAAATATGGTAGATGATACGGTTATAGATTTAATTGCTAATCATTGTCAAAATGATGTACGTTTTATAGAAGGAACTATATTAAGATTAATGGCTTATACAGCAATGATGGTACCAGAAAAAATTGATTTAGAATTTGCCAATGAAGCATTAAAAGATTATTTAAATGTGAATATATATTCTTCTATTTCTATAGAAAATATTCAAAAAGCAGTAGCAGAGTTTTATCATATTACTGTTGAAGATTTAAAAGGACATAAAAGAAATGCTTCTTTTACTTATCCAAGACAAATTGCTATGTATTTAGCAAGAATTATGACAGAAGAAACCTATCCTAGAATTGGATTTGAATTTGGAGGAAAAGATCATACAACCGTAATGCATGCTTATGAAAAAATTTTAAAAGATATAAAAGAGAATAAAAAATTGGAACAAGAGATTAATGAAATCAAAAATAAATTTTAATGTGAATAAGTTTTATTTTTTACACAAGATATTCACGAAAAAAATAAAGGAGAATGATAGATATATAAAGGAATTTAATAAGTTTTTAACTTTATCCACACTATAAAAAAAATAAAAAAGTAAATAAAAAAGAAAGAAGGATGCGATATGAAATTTTCAATCGATAAAAATATTTTATTAGAAAACTTAAATAATGTAGTAAAAGCAATTTCAACTAAGAATGTAATACCCGTATTAAATGGAATTAAATTTGAATTAACCAATAAAGGATTATCTTTAACAGCAAGTGATAGTGAACTTACAATTAATTCTTTTATAGAAAGTAAAGAGATTAAAAGTATTGAACAAGAAGGTACAATTATTATTCAAAGTAAATTTTTATTAGATATTATTCGTAAATTACCGAGTGATATTATTCATTTTGAAATGATGGATCGTCTTAAAATAGCTATTTATACCGAAAATGCTAAATTTAATTTAAATTGTTTAGATGCCAATGATTATCCTAATTTAAAAATGGAAGAACATAAAGATCCTATTTTATTAGAAGGAGATACTTTAAAATCATTAATTAATCAAACGGTATTTGCTATTTCGAATCAAGAATTAAGACCTCTTCTTACAGGAATTAATGTAACAATAATGGGTAATATTTTAACCTTTATTGCTACGGATTCTTATCGTTTAGCTAAAAAAAATATTATTATTTCACAAAATGTATCTACAGATATTAATATTGTTATACCAGGAAAAAATATGATGGAATTAGAAAAAATTATTGTGGATAATGAAAATGTAGAAATGCATATTTTTAGTAATAAAGTTTTATTTAAATATAAAAATTTAAAATTTCAAACGAATTTACTTTCTGGAACTTATCCAAATACATCAAATTTAATTCCTAGTGAATTTGGAATGATTGTAAAAATAAATAAAGAAGATTATATAGCAAGTGTTGATAGAGCAGCTTTATTAACACAAGGAAAAGAAAAAAATATTATTAAAATGAAATTAGAAAATCAAACAATGATTATTAATTCTTATGCTAGTGAAATTGGAAAAGTAGAAGAAAAATTAAAAGTAGATGCTGAAAGTAGTGCAAGTATTGATATTTCTTTTAGTTCAAGATATATGTTAGAAGCGTTAAAAACAATAAAAGAAGATGAAATATTACTTTTAATGACGGATGATATTAAACCAATTGTTATTAAATCCGTTAAAGATGAATCTTTAATTCAATTAATTTTACCAATAAAAACTTACTAAAAAATGTAAGTTTTTTCCATATTTTGACAAATTTTTCTCTTTTTTCTTGTTATTGTAGAAAACAATTTATCAAGGGAGGGTTAAGAGATGGAAAAAAAATATGAGGTAAATGAAAAAACGGTAGCACTTTATGCTATTAATGATAAAACGAGGGTATATGAAGAAGATAAAGTATTTTTAGTAAATCAACCAACAAATGAAATCATGGAAGAAAGTTGTATTTATTTTGGTAGTTCTTTAGAAGGAAGACAAAAAGGAACAGGAAAGTTGATAGGTTCTTCTTATAAAGCACCAATTATAGTAGAAGAGAGTAGTAATTTAATCTTTTTTCCTACAAAAAGTCCAAGATTAAAAAATTGTTCATGGCTTCGTTATAATAAAATTAAATCCATGTATTATCATAATGGACTTTTATATATAGAATTTAAAAATGGTTTTAAAATAGGACTTGATTCTTCCTATGAGGTTATTAACAATCAAATATTAAAATCTGCTCGTTTAGAAACAATTTTAAGAGAAAGAAAAATAGGGGAGAAGATTTCTTAAAAAAATGTAAAAAATGTTTAAAAAAGGCTTTTTTTATGATATAATTTTAATAGGTATAGGAGTACATAAATACCTATTATTTTTGTTATAGGCGTGAAAGAAGACAAAATATGGAAATACAGAAAATAAAATTACTAAATTTTCGTAATTATGAAAATGTAGAGATTAGCTTCGATGAACATTTAAATATTCTTTATGGAAAAAATGGTAGTGGAAAAACAAATTTAGTGGAAGCTATTTATGTTTTAGCTTTATCTCGATCTTTCAAACAAATTCAAGATAAAAATTTGATAAAAAAAGGTACGAATTTAACAAAAATTGAAGGTGTTATCAAAAATAATTATCAAAATACTTATAAAGTTATTCTTACTAATGAAGGAAAGAAAGTAAAAATTGATAATAATAAGGTAACAAAAATTAGTGATTATATTTCTAAAATAAATATTGTCTTATTTAATCCTAATGATTTAAAAATGATTAAAGATACGCCGAGTATTAGAAGAAAGTATTTAAATATAGCTATTTCACAAATGAATGTAGATTATTTAAAAAAATTAAGTTATTATAATAAACTACTTAAAAGTAGAAATGCTTATTTAAAACAAATGTATTTAAATGGAAATTCTTTAAAATCTTATTTAGATGTACTAACAGATAAATTAGTAGAAATAGGATTAGAGATTTATGAAATTCGAAAAGAATATGTTGAAAAAATAAATACATTTTTATCTTCTATTTATAAAAAAATTGCTACAAATGGTGAATTAATTGTTCATTATCATAGTGATTTTACCAATAAAAATAAAGAAAATTTATTAAAAATGTATCAAAAAAATTTAAGTAAAGATATTAGTTTTGGTAAAACAAATTTAGGAATTCATCATGATGATTTAAATTTTCTTTTAAATGAAATGGAACTAAAGGATTATGGTAGTGAAGGACAACAAAAAAATGCTGTTATTGCTTGGAAATTTAGTGAAATTGAAATGTTTAAAATAGAAAAAAAAGTGACTCCCATACTTATATTAGATGATCTATTTAGTGAATTGGATGTTGAAAAAATAAAAAACATTTTTAATTTTATTAAAGAAGATATTCAAACCTTTATTACAACAACAGAAATTGAAAAAGTTTCCTATTTTTTAATTCCATCCACTTATAAAAAAATATTCATAGAAGATGGAAAACTAGAGGAGGTACAATAATGGATGAAAAAATAACACATTATAATGATGATGATATTCAAGTTTTGGAAGGATTAGAAGCAGTTCGTAAAAGACCTGGTATGTATATTGGTACAACTAGTGAAAAAGGATTACACCATTTAGTTTGGGAAATTGTTGATAATGCTATCGATGAAGCACTTGCTGGATATTGTGATGATATTGAGGTCATTATCGAAAAAGGAAATATTATTACCGTTAAAGATGATGGACGTGGAATGCCAACTGGTATTAATAAAAAAACTGGGTTATCCACAATTGAAACTATTTTTACAGTTTTACATGCTGGTGGTAAATTTGGTGGCGGTGGCTACAAAGTAAGTGGAGGATTACATGGTGTTGGAGCCAGTGTTGTTAATGCTTTATCTTCTTGGCTTGAGGTTACCGTTTATCATGATAGTAAAATTTATTATCAAAAATTTGAAAATGGTGGACATCCGGTTGAAGATTTAAAAGAAATTGGTACTTGTGAAGAAAATAGAACAGGAACTACAGTACGTTTTAAAGCAGATCCAGAAATATTTACAGAAACAACCATTTATAACTATGATACATTAGCAAAACGTTTACAAGAACTAGCTTTTTTAAATAAGGGAATAAGAATTTTATTACGTGATGAACGTGAAGAAGAAAAGAAAAATGAATTTTTATACAATGGTGGTATTATTGAATATGTTCAAATGCTTAATAAAAATAAGGAACCATTACATGATGAGGTTATTTATGTAGAAGGGGTAGAAGATGGTATTGAGATAGAAGTAGCTATGCAATATAACGATTCTTATAATGCCAGTGTTTATTCTTTTACCAACAACATTAATACCTATGAAGGTGGAACACACGAAGATGGTGTAAAAAGAGCCTTAACAAGAATTATTAACAATTATGCCAAAAATGCGAAAATCTTAAAAGAAAATGATGAAGCATTAACCGGAGAAGATGTTCGTGAAGGACTAACAATGATTATCTCTTGTAAGCATCCAAATCCTCAATTTGAAGGACAAACCAAGACAAAACTTGGAAATGCTGAGGTAAGAAAAATTGCTGATGATGTCTTTAGTGAGGGATTTGAACGATTCTTAATGGAAAATCCTGAGGAAGCCAAAGTTATTATTGATAAAGCAAGTACAGCTGCTAGAGCAAGACTTGCTGCGAAAAAAGCAAGAGAACTTACAAGAAGAAAGTCAGCACTTGATACTATTAATACTTTAGGAAAACTTGCCGATTGTACAAGTAAAGATGCTAGTATTTCCGAAATCTTTATTGTCGAGGGAGATAGTGCAGGAGGTTCTGCTAAAAGTGCTCGTATTCCTACAACTCAAGCAATCCTTCCTTTACGTGGTAAGATTTTAAATGTTGAAAAAGCAAGACTAGATAGAGCCTTAAGTAATGAAGAAATACGTACCATGATTACGGCTTTTGGTACAGGTATTGGAGATGAATTTGATATTGAAAAATTAAGATATCATAAAATCATTATAATGACCGATGCCGATGTCGATGGAGACCACATTCGTATTTTGTTATTAACATTGTTCTATCGTTTCTTTAGACCTATTGTTGAAGGTGGTTATGTTTATGCGGCTCAACCTCCACTATATAAGGTTGTTTATGGAAAAAATATAAAATATGTTCAAACAGATGAAGAACTTGCTGAATATCGTGCAACACTTCCTGCTACTGCTAAACCAGTTGTAAATCGTTTTAAAGGTTTAGGAGAAATGGATGCCGAAGATTTACGTGATACAACAATGCACATTGAAAATCGTGTTTTAAGAAAAATAACAGTGGATGATGCAATGCTAGCTGACCAAATATTTACCGATTTAATGGGTGATGATGTTGCTCCACGTAAAAAATATATTGAAGAACATGGTAGCGAATTTGATGATTTGGATGTTTAGGAGGTGTAAGGTATGGATAAAATAATTGAAAATAACATAGTTGAAGAAGTTAAAGATTCCTTTGGTCGTTATGCCATGAGTGTTATTGTTGCTCGTGCATTACCAGATTTAAGAGATGGTTTAAAACCTGTACATCGTCGTATTTTATATTCTATGTATGAATCTGGATATACTCCTGACAAACCACACCGTAAAAGTGCAAGAATTGTCGGGGATGTTATGGGTAAATATCATCCACACGGAGATTCTTCTATTTATGAAGCAATGGTAAGAATGGCTCAACCATTTAGTTTTCGTCATGTTTTAGTTGATGGCCACGGAAACTTTGGTAATATGGATGGTGATGGTGCAGCAGCAATGCGTTACACCGAAGCCCGTTTATCTAAGTTATCTCTTGAAATGGTAAGGGATTTAAATAAAAATACAGTTGATTTTGTACCAAACTTTGATGAAACAGAATCTGAACCTAAAATATTACCAAGTCGTTTTCCAAATATCTTAGTAAATGGAACAATGGGGATTGCAGTTGGTATGGCAACCAATATTCCACCACATAATTTAGGAGAAGTAATTGATGGTTGTGTTGCATATATCGATAATCCGGATATTGATACCGATGGATTAATGCAATATGTTAAAGGACCCGATTTTCCAACTGGTGCTTCTATTTTAGGTAATAGTGGTATAAAAAAGGCTTATGAAACGGGTAGAGGAACTATTACTATTCGTGGTAAAGCCGATATTGAAGAGATAAATGGTAAAACAAGAATTGTGGTTACAGAACTTCCTTATCAAGTTAATAAAGCAGAATTCCAAACTCGTATTGGAGAACTTGTTCGTGATAAAATCATTGATGGAATTAGTGAATTACACGAAGAATCTAACTTAGAAAATCCAGTTCGTGTTGTTATTTATTTAAAAAGAGATGCTAATGCGAATGTCATTTTAAATAATTTATACAAATATACACAATTACAAACAAGTTATGGTATAAATTTATTAATGATTGATCAAGGAGCACCAAAGGTATTAGGACTTAAGGATATTATTTCTAAATATATTGATTACCAAAAAGAAATTATTATTCGAAGAACTCAATTTGATTTAGCAAAAGCAGAAGAAAGAGTCCATATTTTAGAAGGTTTAAAAATTGCTTTAGATAATTTAGATGCTGTTATTAAAACGATTCGTGAAAGTGAAACGGATGTAATTGCTAAAGAACAATTAATGTCTAAATTTAATTTGGATGAAATACAAGCTCAAGCTATTTTGGATATGAGATTACGTCGTTTAACTGGCTTAGAAAGAGAAAAAATTGAAGCAGAACTTGCAGAATTATTAAAAGCGATTGAAGAATACCACAGTATTTTAGCAAGTGAAGAAAAGATTCTTGCAATTATTAGAGAAGAATTACTTGAAATTAAGAATAAATATGCTGATGAGCGAAGAACAAATATTGATATGTCTGCTATTGAATATATTGAAGATGAATCTTTAATTCCTGAAGAAGATATCATTATAGCACTTACACACAATGGTTATATCAAAAGAACAACGTCTGCTACATTTAAATTACAAAATCGTGGTGGAGTAGGGATTAAAGGTATGAATACGAATGAAGAAGATTTTGTTGAACATTTAGTAAACTTATGCACACACGATTATGTTCTATTCTTCACAAATAAAGGTAAAGTTTATCGATTAAAAGGCTATGAAATACCTGAATTTGGTAGACAATCAAAGGGATTACCAATTATTAACTTATTGCAAATAGAAAAAGAAGAAAAGATTAACTCTATTTTAAGTATTAAACGTGATGATGTTGCTAAATATTTATTATTTGCTACTAAACACGGTATTGTAAAAAGAACGAATATTAGTGAATTTGAAAACATTCGTACCAATGGTAAAATTTCAATTAGTTTAAAACCTACGGATGAATTAATTTCTGTTAAGAAAACAACGGGTAGTGATATGATTTTACTTGGCTCTAATAATGGTCGTATGGTTAAATTTGATGAAAATGAAATCCGTATTATGGGTAGAACAGCTAGTGGTGTTCGAGGAATTAACCTAGATGGTGGAGAATGTATTGGTGCAGAAATTGCAAATGAAGACGATAGTTTAATTATTGTTACAAAGAAAGGTTATGGAAAACAATCTATAGTTCGTGATTATCGTCAAACAAGAAGAGGAAGCAAAGGTGTTAAGGCTTTAAATATTACAGAAAAGAATGGTCCAATGGCTGCCTTTAGATTAGTTGAAGAAAATAGTGATTTAATTATTATTACTAATACTGGTATGGTTATTCGTGTACCTCTTGAACAAATTAATACTTTAGGTCGCGTAACACAAGGAGTAAGAGTTATTAACTTAAAAGATGGACAAGAAGTTTCTAATATTAGTTTAGTGGAAAAAACACCAGAAATTGCAGAAACAAATGAAGAAAGCAATGAAGAACTAGCAGTTTCTACACTTAGTGTTGATAATAATGATGCTAAAATAGAAACGGAAGAACCTGTCGAAGAAATAGAAAATACTCCAGAAGAAAATTAATGTTCCACGTGGAACATTTTTCTTTGTATAAAAATGTAATGTTTCACGTGAAACTATTGTATTTTAAAATTATTTTTGTTATTATCTATTTGTGCAACGAATATATTGTAATCTGGTCAGGATTGGAAAATAGCAGCCACATCAATCTCTATTCGTGTGCACTTTTTTAAATTTAAGGTGGAAGTATGAATGAACAAATTTTAAAACAATTAATTCAGTTAGCAAAAAAGGCTTATAAAAAAGGAGAAATTCCAGTATCTGCAATTCTTGTTTATAACAACAAAATAATTGCTAAAAGTTTTAATCAAAAAGAAAAAAAGAAAGATATAATGGGACATGCAGAAATTTTGACCATAAAGAAAGCATCAAAAAAGTTAAATCGATGGAACTTAGCTGATTGTACTTTATATGTAACATTAAAACCATGCAATATGTGTATGGAAATTATTAAACAAAGTCGAATTCAAAATGTTTATTATCTTCTTGATAAATTGGATTATAAACATGATTTTGAAAAAACAAATTTAGAAAAAATAGGAACAGAAAGTGATATAGAAACTTATCAACAATTATTATCTACTTTTTTTCAAAATAAGAGGTAAATAATTGTTTTTTTATGGTATAATGAAACTTGTGAGGGGATAGAAATGCCAAACGATTATAAAGTCTTATATAGAAAATATCGACCAACAACTTTTGATGAAATCGTTGGTCAAAAATATTCTATCGAAATGCTTAAAAATGCAGTAAAAAACGATAAAATTTCTCATGCTTATATTTTCACAGGGCCAAGAGGAACTGGAAAAACAAGTACAGCAAAAATCTTTGCTAAAACAATTAATTGTGAAAATCCAAAAGATGGTATTCCATGTGGAAAGTGTAATAGCTGTATTAACAGTAATAATAATGCTGATATTATAGAAATTGATGCAGCATCTAACAATGGCATAGATAGTATAAGAGAATTAATAAATAATGTAAAAATTGCCCCGTCTTATAGTAAATATAAAATATATATTATAGATGAGGTACATGAATTATCAAATTCTGCATTTAATGCTTTACTTTTAACATTAGAAGAACCACCTAGTCATATTGTATTTATTTTAGCAACAACTAATATTGAAAAGGTGCCCATTACAATACTTTCTCGTTGCCAACGCTATGATTTTAAAAAGTTAAGTAATGAAGAATTAATAACACACTTAAAAAAAATAGCAGAACTTGAAAAAATAGATATTAGTGATGATGCCATAGAAGAGATAGCTTATTTAGCAGAGGGTGGTTGTCGTGATGCTTTAAGTATTTTAAATCAATTATACACAAGTAATAAAAAAATAGATTTAGATACCGTTTTAAATAATTATGGATCAATTTCGATGATTCAAATAAAAAACATAGTAGATGCGTATTTAAATAATCAATTTAAAGAAATAAAAGATATATTTGATAAAATTGAAAAAACAAGTATTGATTATAAAGTATTTTTAAAAAAATTAATTGATGTATTGTTTTTAAAAGCTATTGAAACTAAAAACAATAATCAAGAAGCAAAATATTTAAAAATAAAAGATACTATTTTTGAATTAAATGACGTAATTAATAAAATAAATATTAATGTTGATCCTTTTTTACTTATTTTTTTAATCTTAATTAAAGGTACTAGTGAAAATACTGATGCAATAAATAAAATACCTATTCAAGAAAATATTGAGGTATCAAAATCAACTGAAGAGATTATAAAAGAACCTATAATAGAAGAATCAATACCGCAAGAAGAAATAGAACAACCTGACAAATTAGATAGACAAGAAAATCAAGATTATAAACAATATATAGATAAATTAAAAAAGGTACGAATAAATAATTGTTTTGCCAAAGCGGACAAGACGCAATTAATTCAAAATAAAAAATCATGGGATCAATTTAATGAAAAAATTAACGGTACTCACCAATTGAAACCAATGATTATGGATTCCATAGTTGTTCTTGCTTCTAATGAGATTAATATAGTTACAAATACGCAAGAAAGCATAGTGGAGATGTTTAATCAAAATTTAGAAGAGATAGAACAAGAATATGAAAATAGTATACAACATCCTATAAAGTTTATTGCATGTACTACAGAAGAGTGGGAAAAATTAAAAAAAGAATATATTAAAAAATTAAAAGAAAAATATGTTTATCAAATTATGGAAGAACCTATTTATTCTAAACAAATTGAAAAAGAAGGGTCTAATGAAACAATAGAAGATGTCTTTACTATTTTTGAAAAGAATAAAATAGAAATACAATAGAAAGAAAGAAGGAATAGAAAAATGAATATGCAAAATTTAATGGCACAAGCTCAAAAAATGCAAAGGGATATGCAAAAAAAGAAGGAAGAAATAGATAATACTTTATTTACGGGAAAATCTGAACTTGTAGAGGTAGTTTTTAATGGAAAAAAAGAAATGGTTTCTATTAAAATTAAAGAGGAACTGGAACTAGAAGACTTAGATATTTTAGAAGATATGATTGTCTTAGCATGTAAAGATGCTACAAATCAAATTGATAAAGAAATAGAAAATAAAATGGGATCTCTAGGTGCAGGTTTAGGTGGCCTTTTCTAAAATGATTTATCCAAAGAGTTTAGAAAATTTAATAGAATTTTATAAGAAATTACCGGGCATTGGTGAAAAAAGTGCGGAAAGAATGGCTTTAGCAACTTTAGATTTACCTATTGAACAAATAGAAGATGCAAGTACAAATTTATTAGAAGCAAAAAATAATTTAAAACCTTGTAAGATTTGTGGTCATATTACCGATAAAGACATTTGTCCTATTTGTAGTGATGATGATCGTAATAAAAACATCATATGTGTTTTAGAAGATTCTAAAAGCGTATTTACTTTTGAAAAAATAGGAAATTTTAAAGGAGTATACCATGTTTTAGGGGGACTTATTTCTCCAACTGAAGGTATTGGTTATGAGGATATTAATTTATCAAGTTTGCTTGATCGTGTAGAAAAATTGGAACATCCTGAACTTATTTTAGCTTTAAAATCAACTATTGAAGGAGAAACCACTACATTATTTATTAAAAAGATATTAGAAAATAAAGAGGTTATTATTTCAAGACTATCTTATGGTATTCCAATGGGTGCTGATATAGATTATATGGATACCATTACATTAGATAAAGCCTTAGATGATCGAAAACAAATTTCTTAATACTAAATTTTAAGGTTGTCCCATATACTTTATTAGGTGATAATAGTGATTAAAAAAATGGTATGGGTTGTTAAAAGAGTTATTTTTGCATTTTTATTATTGTATGGTTTAAATTTATTTACCAATTCATTAAACGTTTTAATACCGATAAATTTTTTTACAGTAGGTACAGTTAGTGTTTTAGGTGTTCCTGGTATGATTAGTTTAGTAGCAATGTTTTTTATGACCAGATAAAAAAGTAGGTGGTAGTATTGATTAAAAATGAAAATATTCAAGGATTAGTAAAAAAATTTCATGAGAATAAACTATCTCATATTTTTTTAGTGGAAACAAATGATAAAAAAGCATGTTTACAAGATATTTTAGAACTTGTAAAAATCATCAATTGTCCACAAACGTATAACGAATCTTGTACAGAATGTAATTTATGCCATTTAATTGATACAAATACCTTACCATCTTTAAAAATTATAATTCCAGAAGAACAAGAAATAAAAAAAGGACAAATGGATACTTTGAAAAGAGATTTTGCTACCATTCCTTATTTATCAAATTATAATACTTATATTATTAATGATGCTGAAAAGTTTAATGCTTCTTCTGCTAATACAATTTTAAAATTTATTGAAGAACCAGAATCTCACCTTATCGGTTTTTTACTTACAAATAATAAAGAAAATGTTATTGAAACGATTAAAAGCCGTTGTGAAATTGTTAAATCTTATTATCAAAATGAAAAAGATAGTATTACGAATGAGCAATTACAGAATTTAGTTATAGATTATTTATACCAAATAGAGGTAGAAAAAAAATTAAGCATCGTTTATAATAAAAGTGTCTTAGAAGAAAAATTAGAGAAAGACGAAATAATTCAATTTTTTAAAATAATGTTAGATTTATATGTAAAAGTCTTAAATGGAGAAGAAATTTCCCCTAAATTAAAGGCTTTAAAAGGTTTACATCAAGAAGATGTCTTAAAAAGAATACAACTTGTCAATACCATTATTGAAAGATTAAATTATAATGTAAATCAAAACTTGATTTTAGATTATTTTGTGCTTAGTTTGGAGGATTAAGATGAATATATATGGTGTAAAGTTTAATGACAAAGGGAAAGTTTATTATTTTAATGCTCATGATTTAAAATTAAATCATAATGTATGTGTAATTGTTGAAACGGAAAAAGGTCTTCAATATGGAAAAGTCGTTGATAAAATTGAAAAAAAGGATTTAAAAAATGTAAGTGAAAATATTAAAGATATTTTAAGAGTTACAACTAAAGAAGATTATAAACAATATTTAGATAATTTAAAAACAGCAGAGCAAGCTTTAAAAAAAGCTCAAAATATAGCAGATGATCTTGGATTAGAAATGCATTTTCTATCTGCAAACTTTACTTTTGATCGTAAGCAATTACTCTTTAATTTTACAGCAGATGAAAGAATTGATTTTAGAGAATTAACAAGAAAATTAGCAGCTATATATCGTACTCGAATCGAATTAAGACAAATAGGAGCAAGGGATAAAGCTTGTAGTGTTGGAGGAATTGGACAATGTGGAAGAGAATTATGTTGTGCTAGTTTCTTAAATTCTTTAGAGTCTGTATCTATGAATATGGCCAAAAATCAAAATTTAGCTTTAAATCCATCTAAAATAAATGGAGCATGTGGAAGATTACTTTGTTGTCTTGCTTATGAAGATCAAGCCTATTTGGAGGCATTAAAAGGCTTACCAAGCCTTGGAGATACAGTAACAATTGATAGTGATCAAGGAAAAGTAGTTTCTGTAGACGTTTTAAATCGTAAAATTAAATTAGATTGTGGAAACGAAATTAAAGAAGTGAATTTGAATAATGAAAGTTATCAATGATTTATATGATTATGTTCCTTTAAAAATTGTTCAAGATAGTGAAGCTTTTAAATTTTCTTTGGATTCTATTTTACTGGCTGAATTTGTTGAATTAAAAAAGGAAGATAAAGTACTAGATTTGTGTACAGGAAATGCAGTCGTCCCTTTAATTCTTTCCTATTATTATTCAAATGATATAGTTGCTTTTGAAATTCAAAAACCAATTGCAAAACTGGCACAAGAAAGCATTACATTAAACCATAAAGAAAAACAAATAAAATTATTTCCCAACGATATAAAGGAGATAAAAAATTATTTCCCGGGAAATAATTTTGATGTAATAGTTGCAAATCCTCCTTATTTTAAGTATCAAAAAAGTTCATTAGTTAATGAGAATAAACAAAAGGCAGTAGCACGTCATGAAATTGCTTTGGATTTAAAATCAATTTTTGAAATTGTAAAATATGCTTTAAAAGAAAATGGAACTTTTTATATGGTTCATCTTCCAGAACGTTTAGAAGAAATACTTGCTTTATGTGAAAAGTATCAAATTGTTGCTAAAAAAGTGCAATTTATATACACAAAAGGGAATAATAATGCTAATATAGTTTTAATTAAATGTGTAAAGAACGCTCATAATGATTTAAAAGTTCTTTTTCCATTGTTCATTCAAGATTATACTAGTTATAAGAATATATTTAGAAGGTAGAGAATATGAAATTAATTGTTGGTTTGGGAAATCCCGGAAAAGAATATGAGAATACAAGACATAATGTTGGTTTTATGGTATTAGATCAATATATTAACAATAATGATTGGCAACAAAAATTTAATGGTCTATATCAAATTGTAAATATAGAGGGAGAAAAAGTAATTTTTTTAAAACCAACTACTTTTATGAATCTTTCTGGATTAAGTGTGGTACAAGTGAGTAAATATTATGATATTTCTCCTACAGATATTTTAGTGATTCAAGATGATATGGATATTGAGTTTGGACGCTATAAACTAAAAAAGAATAGTTCTTCTGGTGGTCATAATGGAATTAAATCCATTATTTCTTCATTGAATACAGAAGCTTTTGGTCGTTTAAAAATAGGAATTTCTCATGATAAAAATAAAGATACCATTTCTTATGTTTTAGGTAAATTTTCCAAAGAGGAATTAGCAACTTTAAAAGAACAATATCAAGTTTATAATGACATTATAAATTCATTTATCAAAGATGGAATCGATAAAACAATGAATACTTTTCATTTTTAAGGAGGCATTATGCAATGGTTAACAAAAGAATTTCCTAAAGATGTGAATATACGAATTACTGGACTTACAAAAGAATTAAATGTTTTATATTTACTATATTTATTTAAAATAAAAAAGAAAAATATTTTAGTTGTTACCAATTCTTTGTATGAAAGTAATTTACTTTATTCTCTTTTAAGTACATATACAGACCATGTGCTTCTTTTTCCTATGGATGATTTTTTATCATCTGTTGCTTTGGCTATATCTCCTGATTTAAAGATTAAACGTTTAGAAACATTACAAAAGATAGAAGAAGAACCTCATATTGTCGTTACGAATTTAATGGGATACTTAAAATATTTACCATTAAGAAAAAACAAAGAAGAAAGAGAAATTACTTTAAAAAAAGATACGGAAATAGTAAGAGAAGAATTGTTAAAAAAACTTGTTTTGTTTGGTTATACAAAAGATTCTTTTGTTACCTCTACCGGAACCTATGCAGTTCGTGGATTTATAATTGATGTATTTCCTACTTTTTTTGAACATCCTATTCGTATAGAATTTTTTGGAGATTCTATTGAATCTCTTCGTTTTTTTGATGAAAATACCCAACTTTCTTTAGAAAATATAGAAAAAATAACTTTATATCCTTTTGATGAGGTTTTAGAAAATCAACATAATAGTTTATTGGATTACTTAGAGAATCCTTGTGTTGTCTATTATGATGAACAACAAATTAAAGTTGCATATAAAAAGTTATTAGAAGATATTTTAGAATACCAAAAAAATAATGCTCTTGAAAATACAACTTTTATGTATACTATGGAAGATTTTCAAATAAAAGAAGCCATTTATTTAGATACAATTGAAAATCATTCCTCTAAAAATACTTATACTTATTCTTCTAAAGAACTTGAAAACTTTCGAAGTAATTTTGATTTGTTAAAAGAAAAAGTAGAATTATGGATTTATCAAAAGAAAACCGTTTTATTTTGTTTATCAAAAGAACATCAAATTAAGCAAATAAAAGAGTTATTTCCTATAGCAAACGTTTCTAAGGATGGAAAAATAACCGAAAATACGATTACAATTTTAAAAAAAAGAATTAATAAAGGTTTTGTTTTTCAAAATTATGTTGTTATTGGAGAATATGATATAGAAAATGTATCTACAACAGACATAAAGTATAAAAATACTTTAAAGATTGGAAAGAAAATTAATTCTTTAAATAATTTAGAACTTGGAGACTATGTTGTTCATCGTACACATGGAATTGGTATTTATAATGGGGTAGTAACATTAAAACAAAAAGGTATGGAAAAAGATTTTTTACAAATTAACTATTTAGGAAATGATAAAGTTTATATTCCAGTAGAAAAGATTACAACAATTTTTAAATATACTGATAAAGATGGTACAAAACCAAAAATAAATAAATTAAATAGTACTTCATGGGAACTTAAAAAACGTCAAGTACAAAAGAAGATTAAAGATATTTCAAAAGAATTAATGCATTTATATGCCATTCGTAATCAAACCAAGAAAATGGCTTATATAGATTATCCAATGGAAGATTTATTTGCAATGGAATTTCCTTATGAAGAAACAAAAGATCAAATAAAAGCCATTCAAGATGTGCAAAAAGATTTACGAAGCACGGTTCCTATGGATCGACTTTTATGTGGAGATGTAGGTTTTGGTAAAACAGAAGTGGCTTTCCGTGCTATGTTTAAAACCGTTTTAAATAACAAACAAGTCTTATATTTGTGTCCTACAACTATTTTATCAAAACAACAATATACCTCTGCTTTAAAAAGATTTTCTTCTTATCCAATTGAAATTGCTTTATTAAATCGTTTTACATCAACAAAGGATACAAAACGTATATTAGAAGATTTAAAAAAAGGTAAAATTGATATTTTATTTGGTACGCATCGTTTACTTAGTGATGATGTTGTTTGTAAAGATTTAGGTTTACTAGTAGTTGATGAAGAACAACGTTTTGGAGTCACTCATAAAGAAAAAATTAAACAATTTAAAAACGATGTAAATGTTCTTACACTATCTGCTACCCCAATTCCAAGAACGATGAAAATGGCTATGAGTGGTTTAAGAGATTTATCCATTATTGATACAGCTCCTGTTAATCGTTATCCGGTACAAACTTATGTAATTGCAGAAAATGATTTAATTGTAAAAGATGCCATTTATAAAGAATTAGCACGTAAAGGACAAATCTTTATTTTATATAATAAAGTTGCTTCTATAGAAGAATTCTGTGATCGTTTAAGAAAATTGATTCCTGAAGCTAGAATTTCTTTTGCACATGGAAAGATGACAAAAAAAGAATTAGATACGATTATGGAATCTTTTATTGCTTATGAATTTGATATTTTAGTTTGTACAACGATTATTGAAACAGGTATTGATATACCAAATGCTAATACATTAATTATTTATGATGCCGATCATTTTGGATTAAGTCAATTATACCAAATAAGAGGTCGTGTAGGTAGAAGTGATAAAATTGCTTATGCTTACCTTTTATATAATAATCATAAATTACTTAATGATATTGCTGTAAAAAGATTACAAGCAATAAAAGATTTTACAGAACTTGGTAGTGGCTATCGTATCGCCATGCGTGATTTATCCCTTCGTGGAGCAGGAGATATTTTAGGAAGTGAACAAGCAGGATTTATTGATACAGTGGGAATTTCTTTGTATACAAAAATGGTTGAAGAAGAAATAAAAAGACTGAATGGAGAAGAAGTAGAAGAGGAAGAAGATACAAAATCTTTAGTAAATGTAAGTACCCATATTAGTGATACTTATGTTGCAGATGAGGACATGAAAATTGAAATTCATCAATTAATAAATGAGGTAGAAGATTTATCTTCCCTAAATCGTATTAAAGGTATTTTAGAGGATCGTTTTGGTAAAATTACAGAAGATATAGAAATTTATATGTACGAAGAATGGTTTGAAAAACTTGCTAAAAAATTAGAAATTATCAATGTTAAACAAACGGATAGAATGGTAGAAATAGAAATACCAGAGAAATACTCATCTTTAGTAAAAGGAGATAAGTTATTCTTTGAAGCCTATAATATTAATCCAAACTTTACTTTTAAATATTTAAATAAAAGAATTATGATTACTTTATTACTTAAAATAGATGATAAACATTTCTTATACTCTTTTGTTCCTTTGTTAGAATTAATTTTAAGTGATATAGAAAAACAATAAGATTTCCTCGCATATTTTCTCTATAAATTATCCAAACTAATTTTGTAGAGGAGTTGTGATACTTTGAAATCCACAGGTGTTATTCGAAGAATTGATGAATTAGGTAGAATTGTTTTACCAAAAGAAATAAGAAGAAATTTAGGAATACGTGAAGGAGAAAATTTAGAAATCTTTGTAGAAGATGATAAAGTCATTTTAAAAAAACATTCTAAAATTAAAGATTATAAAGAAACAATTTATACGATTTGTGAAATGGTTACGAGTGTTTATGATGTAAATTTACTTGTAACGGATCGTGATCGCTTTGTATATGCTAATCGTTTTCAAGATTTAGAAAATAAAGAGATTGATTCAAAATTTATCCATTTTATTCATCAAAGAGAAAGTGTTTTAAAAAATCAAATGCAAGCATATAAATTAAATGGAGAAGAAAAAAGTGGTTATTTCTTTATTCAACCGATTATTTCTTCTACCGATTGTTTAGGATTACTTATTCTTTATAAAGAAAGTCCATTAGAAGAGGAATATTGTTCTCTTTTAAAATTTTTGTCAAATTTAATTGTAAGTAAAGTGGATATTTCTTGATGTTAAATAAGTTTTGTGCTAAACTACAAGTAATTAATGAAGAAAGAAAGAGTAATATTTTTTGTTTGTGATAAGAGAGTTTACGTTTGGTGAAAGTAAATACAAACGAAGATATGAACATGGTTCTGGAGTTAAATCGAATGCTTCACGTTACGAAGAAAAGTGCATGATAAAATCATGAATTAAGGTGGTACCGCGGTTATTTCGCCCTTAGTTTATGATTTTTTATTTTTTTAGGAGGAAAGAAAATGAAAGAAAAATACTATATTTCAACAGCTATTGCTTATACATCTGGAAAACCTCATATTGGAAATACATATGAAATTGTTCTTGCCGATGCCATTGCTCGTTATAAACGTTTAAAAGGATATGATGTATATTTTCAAACAGGTACAGATGAACATGGAGAAAAAATTGAGTTAAAAGCCAAAGAAGCAGGACTAACACCAAAAGAATTTGTGGATAATGTATCAGGTGTTATTAAAAATATTTGGGATATTATGAATACAAGTTATGATAAATTTGTAAGAACAACCGATGAGCAACACGAAAAAATTGTTCAAAAAATATTTAAAAAAATGTATGATAAAGGAGACATTTATCTAGGTGAATATCAAGGGCTTTATTGTACACCTTGTGAATCTTTTTGGACAGAATCTCAACTTGTAGATGGAAAATGCCCGGATTGTGGTAGAGATGTTGAATTAAAAAAAGAGGAAGCTTACTTTTTTAAATTAAGCAAATATCAAGATAAATTAATAGAGTATATTGAAAGTCATCCTCACTTTATTGAACCAGAATCTAGAAAGAATGAAATGGTCAATAATTTCTTAAAACCAGGCTTACAAGATTTATGTGTTTCTAGAACTTCTTTTGATTGGGGAATTCCTGTTGATTTTGATCCAAAACACATTGTGTATGTTTGGTTGGATGCCCTAACAAACTATATTACCAATATTGGGTATGACCCAGATGGAAGTAGTGAAGAGTTTAATAGACTTTGGCCAGCTGATTTACACTTAATTGGAAAAGATATTATTCGTTTCCATACTCTTTATTGGCCTTGCTTTCTAATGAGTTTAGATTTACCACTACCAAAACAAGTCTTTGGCCATCCTTGGCTTATTATGAGTGATGGAAAGATGAGCAAAAGTCGTGGTAATGTTATCTATGCCGATGATTTAGTAAACGAATTTGGTGTCGATGCTGTTCGTTACTATATGTTACACGAAATACCTTTTTCTAATGATGGTGTATTTACAAGAGATTTATTAATTGAAAGAATTAATGGCGATTTAGTAAATATTTTAGGAAACTTAGTCAATCGTACTATTTCAATGGGTCAAAAATATTTTGAAGGACATATTGAAAATAAAAAAGTAAAGGAAGAAATTGATCAAGAACTTATTACAAAAGTTCAAGCTTTAGAAGCAAAAGTAGAAGAAAAGATGGATCATTTAGAAATAGGTGCAGCTATTGATGAAATCTTTGAAGTTTTAAGAAGATGCAACAAATACATTGATGAAACAACTCCTTGGCTTCTTGCCAAAGAAGAGGAAAAGAAAAATCGTTTAGAGACCGTTTTATATAATTTAGTAGAATCAATTCGTATATGTGCTGTATTCTTATTTCCCTATTTACCACAAACGAGTGAACGTATTTTAAATCAATTAAATACGGAAGATAAAACATTTGCATTTCATGAAAATTCTATTTATGATTTAAATACTCCAGAAATCTTATTTCAAAGAATTGATGTAGAAAAATAGGGGTGTCTTATGGAATTTAATGAAATCATCTATCAAAACGAAGAACAATTTGATGAACCAAATAATAATTTTATTTTTGATTTTGTTTTTTCTTTTTTAGAAGAACATCATTTAGGTACAAAAGAAAAATTTTTACAAGAACATCCTTTGGAAGAATTAAATCCCTATACTTTATTTGATTCTTTAAGATATTATCTTGGAGATTATCATGAGGAATTATTACATTCATTTTATGATGCGTTTCTAAAGAAAAATGGAAATTTAAATTTTTTAATTACATGTGATCTTCGTATGTTAGGAAAATCAACATTTGGTAAGTTAAATCGTTCTGTTGTAGAACAATTTTCTGCTCATCCTTACATTGTTAAGGTTTCTTATGAAGAGAAAAAAATTCATATTACACTTGCATCAGGAGAAGAATATTCCTTTTATAGTATTTATGATTATTTTGCTAAGAATTCTAAAATGTTTGAATACATCATGAAAAATCGAAATCACTTATTTGCACAATGTCATACAGATGCTTGGGATACTGCTCATTTATTAAACGATTCTACTTTACTAACAGAATTAATTCCAAATTGTTTTGTTGGAACGTACTATCATTCTATTGTAGAAGATAAAAATGGTATGTATATAGATTTAGCAAATGAAATTGTGTATGATGAAAAAATTCGTTATGATTTATATCAAGCAGAAATTGTTTGTGAAACAAAAGAAGAAGACTTATTAGAAAAATTAGAAGAAGCTAATGCTTATTTTGGGGAAACCTCTTATGCAGAGGCATTATTAATTGCTACACATCAACAAATAATGAATAGCAAAAAACGTTAAGAAAAGTCGTCAAAAACTTTTCTTTTTTTTAAATATGTGTATAATAAGTTGAAAATGAAAGAGGAGAAAATATGACCTATCAAGAATTATTTTATCAATTTGAAGAACAATATTATAAAGAGAATAATGCAATGTTTTTAATGTTTTTGAAAGAGTTTTTACAAGAATATCAATTACCCCCATTAGAAAAATTTGCTAAAGTAAATCATATAGATATTCAAAATGGTTATAGATTATTTTATTGCGTAATCGGTTATATTTATAGTTACTCTCCTGAACTTGTTTCTCCCTTTTATGAAAAATATTTGAAATTTAATGGCAATTTAAATGCTTGTATAACAAATGATATGTATGTGTTAGGAGATACGACAAGTAATAAAGATAAAAAATTTTGGTGCAATGCATTATTAAATAATCCTTATATAGAAAATATAACTTATAAAAATAAAGAATTTAAGTTAGAACTTACTTCTAAAGAAAAGTATTCTTTTTATAGTATATATGATTATTTACGCAGTTCTTTAAAAACGATGCATTATTTTCTGAGAAAACATAAGGATAAATTACATGGAAATTGTCATAATGTTTCGGAACTTCTTTTAAAAATGATAAATAATACGACTTTGATTACGGAATTAATACCTGATTATTTTGTAGGAACCTATTATCATACCATTGTAAGAGACGAAAATGGATTATTTATTGATTTAGCAAAACATATCGTGTATGATGAAAGAGTAAGAAATGAATTGTTTCAAGGAGAAATTGTTTGTGAAACGAAGCAAGAAGATTTTGAAACAGCATTAGAAGAAGCAAATACGTATTTTGGTGAAACTCCTTATGCATATTCGCTATTAATTGCTACGCATCAACAAGCTTTGAAAATGAAAAGAGGTAGGTAGAAGTATGTTTTGTGATACGCATTGTCATTTATTTAAAGAATATTATGAAGATATAGATACTATTATAAAAAATGCTTCTTTAAACCAAGTAAATCGTATGATTAATGCTGGCTGTGATGCTAAAAGTAATATAGAGGTACTAGATTCTTTAAAGCATAAAGAGGTTTATGGAGCTTTAGGAATACATCCAGAAGATGTTTTAAACTATCAAGAAGAAGATTTAAAATTTATTGAAGAACATTTAAATCATGAAAAAATAATTGCGATTGGTGAAATTGGTTTGGATTATCATTATGGAAAAGAAAATCGTGAAGAACAGTTAAAACTTTTTGAACGTCAATTAGCTTTAGCAGAAAAATACCAAATGCCTGTTGTTATACATTCAAGAGAAGCAACAGAAGATACAATAGAACTATTAAAAAAATACAACGTAAAAGGCGTAATTCATTCTTTTAGTGGTAGTTTAGAGATAGCAACTATTTATATTAAAATGGGTTTTTTACTTGGCATTAATGGTGTTATTACCTTCAAAAATTGTCGACTTAAAGAGGTAATAGAAAAAATTGATGTTCATAATATAGTATTAGAAACCGATTCTCCTTACTTAACTCCTGTACCATTTCGAGGAGAAAAAAATGATCCTTCTAAGATTAAAACAATTGCAGAATTTGTGGCAAATTTAAAAAAGATTTCTAAAGAAGAATTAGTAAAAAAAACCAATGAAAATATAGCACAAATTTTTGACATTTAGGGTTCGTTTTGATACAATAATAGTAAGAAAAAAAGTATTGCGAGGTGGCTTAGAAATGCACGATATTATTAAAACTTTTAGAAGATTATTTCAAGTAACTTTGCTTATTTTATTAGTTGTATTTGTAGAATCAAGTAATAATATAAAAGAGACAAAAGTATTAAATGATAATTATAATAAATCTATTGATTTAGCAACAATGGCATTAAAATTACAAGAAGATATTAAAAATGATTTATATAGTGCTAAAGATACATTTACTGGAGATTTAACGAGTTATTTACCAACTTGTCCATTATGTAGTGGGAAACTTGCTTGTCTTCCTAGATATAATGTTTTAGATGGTACGGAAACGTATCAAGATATTTCTTATGGAAATGTAAAAATTGTAGCATCTAGTAAAAACTTACCTTGTGGATCTATTATTCGTTTTAATAGTAATCGTATTTCTACAGATCCTGTGTTAGCTATTGTTCTTGATCGAGGTGTTTTAGGAAATGATATTGATTTATTAACCTCTAGTGATTCCTATGCTGCTTATGTAGGTCGATCTTCAATTACGTATGATGTATTAAGAAATGGATGGCAATAAGCCATTTTTTAAGTTGGTGATGAAAATGGAAAGAATACAAGCAAAGAAAAAATTTGGTCAAAACTTTTTAAAAAATGAAACTATTTTAAAAAATATAGCAGATAGTGTTGCTGTACAAGAAAATGATTTAATTATTGAAATTGGTCCAGGTATGGGAGCTTTAACAAAACATTTAAAAAATAAAAATAGTTATTTACTATGCTATGAAATAGATAAAAGGATGGAAGATTATTTAAATGTTTATCAAAGTGAAAAGTGTAAAATCATTTATGATGATTTTTTAAATCATGATTTAAAAAAAGATAGTGCTATTTTTTCTTATCAAAAAATAAAAGTGGTAGCGAATATTCCTTATTACATTACCTCTCCTATTATCTTAAAATTAATTGATTTAAATAGTATTGATGAAATTGTTTTACTTGTACAAAAAGAGGTAGCCAATCGAATTTGTGCTAAAGAAAATCATAAAGAATACAATGCTCTAACCTTACTTATTGCTATGAATTATGAGGCACAAATTTTATTTGATGTAGATAAAAAAAACTTTATTCCTGTACCTAAAGTTGATAGTGCAGTTATTAAATTAACCCATAAATTAAATAGTGCTATTCATAACCAAGAATTTTATAAACAATTGATTCGTAAAGCTTTTCAAAATAAAAGAAAAACTCTTAAAAATAATTTAAAAGAGTATGATTGGAATAAAGTCTATGCTATTTTAAATGAACTTGGTTATAAAGAAACAATAAGAGCAGAAGAAATAAAACCAAAAGATTTTATTTATTTAGCAACAAAATTAGAAAAATAAATTTTTATGGGCAAAAACCATTTTAGGTGCATATAATATATTGGTGAACTAAAATGCCAATAAAAAAAGGGGATATTGTAACCAGAAATAGTTATAATAATGATACCTTGTTTAAAGTCATAAATATGAAAGGTAATATATGTTATTTAAAAGGAATTGATGTTCGTTTATATGCAGATAGTGAGATAGAAGATTTAAAAAAAACCACAGAAGAAGATCGACAAAATTTAAAAATGGATTTTCCAGAAGAAAAAAACGATGATGTATTTGATCGTAGTGAATATTTTTATTTACCAGGTAAAATTCTTCATATTGATGGGGATAAAGAATATTTGCAAAGATGTTTAGAGTATTATAAAAAACATAGTGTTTTTGCTATTGGTAAAAAGTTAAATGAGATAGAAATTCCTTTAAAAATAAGAGACTTATTAGAAGAATGTAAACCAGATATTGTTATTATTACTGGACATGATGCCTATTATAAGAAAAAAGGAAAAATAGAAGATATACACAATTATAAAAATACTGAGAATTTTATTAAAGCCGTAAAAGAGTGTCGTAAATATGAAAAAAGTCATGAAAAATTAGTCATTATTGCTGGAGCTTGTCAAAGTAATTATGAAGAATTAATTAAAGCTGGCGCCAATTTTGCTTCAAGTCCTAAACGGATTAATATTCATTGTTTAGATCCAGCTATTATTGCAACTGCAATAGCTTTAACAGAAAGAAATAAAGAAATTGATTTACTTTCTTTATTAGAACAAACCAAATATGGAAAAGATGGTATGGGAGGCATTATTTGTAATGGTCTTATGTATGTAGGATATCCAAGATAAAGGGGGTTATTATGAATTTAGATATTATTCGTGAAGAAGTAAAGAAACACTTAAATGCTCAAGTAGAGGTTAGTGTTTTTGGAATGCGTAATAAAAATTACAAAGTCTATGGCTATATTTCAAATGTCTATCCAAGTATTTTTACAATAAATGAAAATGGAGTAGAAAAAAGTTTTACTTACTCTGATATAGCTACAGGTGAAATAAATATAAAGTATTTGTAAAAACTCTTGATTCCTTTAAAAATTTATCATACAATAATAGTAAGTTACGAGAATATGAAACTTTAGAAGGAGAGTAAGCATGAAAATTACATCAGTAACAGTTCGTAAAATTGAAAGAGAAGGAAACAGAATGAAAGGAATAGCAACCGTTGTTATCGACGATGCATTTGCCATCCATGATATCCGTATTATTGAAGGAGATAATGGATTATTTATAGCAATGCCAAGTAGAAAAACAGCAACTGGAGAATACAAAGACATTGCTCATCCAATTAATACTGATATTCGTTCAATGTTCCAAACTGCAATTTTAGATGAATTTAATAAAATTGAAGAAGAATAATGAAATCTAGGAAACTAGATTTTTTTAATGTCTATTTTTTAGGATAAGGTTTTCTTTCATTGGTTCTACCAATTAAATAATCAACACTAGTATTATAAAATTCAGCAAGTTTATCTATTTTTTCTAATGGAATTATATTAACTCCCATTTCATAACGACAATATTGAGCTTGTGTAACTTTAAGGAATTTTGCTATATCTATTTGCTTTAAATCTCTATCTTCTCTAATTTCTTTTAATCTTTCAATATTCATATTAATCACTGAATTTATTTTACATTATATACGTCTCACGCATTGACTTATATACGTTTTACGTATATAATAAATTTAAAAAGTAATATACGTATTACGCATATTACATGCAAAGAAAGTGAGAATTTTATGAAGAAAAAAGAAAGAGTAATTTACAGTGTTGTTGGGGGATTACTTTTATTAACACTTATTATAGGTTCCAGTTTTGCATGGTGGACATCCACTGCAGAACAAAGTGGAATTAATCAAATTACAAGTACATGTTTAAAAGTATCACTGAATGAAGAAAAAGATGCTATTCATTTAGAAAAAGCCTACCCAATAACAGATGAAGAAGCACAAGATTTAACACCATTTACTTTTAAAGTAGAAAATACATGTGATACAAGTATTAACTATACAGTAAACTTAGGTATAAGTGATAGTAGTACATTAAAAGAAGAATATATAGCAGTACAATTAAATAGTAATACCAAAAGAATATTAAATAGTTTAAAAGAAACAACATTAGAAAAATATAAAAAAGGATATGAACTAGCAACAGGAATACTAAATGGAAAAGAATCAAAACAATATAGTTTAAAACTATGGATGGATGAACATGTAACAGTAGAAGATGAAGAGTCCATGAATAAAACATTTGAAAGTAAAGTCGTAGTGAATGCTACATTAAATACACTAGCAAAAGTATATACAGAGGATACATTAAATGGAGCAGATCCAGTACTAAAAGATAATTTAATACCAGTAAAAATAAATGAAACAGATGGAACAGTAACTAAAGCAAATATAGAAGAAAAATGGTATGATTATTCTAAAAAAGAATGGGCAAATGCGGTTATCTTAAAAGATAATGGTACTATAGAAGAAGATGGAACTATAAAAGAAGAAAATATAGAAAGTTATTTTGTATGGATACCAAAATATAAATACAAAATCTTTAATATGGGAGAATATAATGGACTTTCTCAAGATGAGTATCAAGAAAAGTCACAAGAAATAGAAATAGAATTTGGAATCTATGATACAGTAGATAACACAATAGAATGTACAACACCAGCAAGTGGAGAGAATGGCTCATGTGCAGTAGATAAGTGGATGACACCATCAGCATTTACTGCATTTGGTACAAACGGATTTTGGGTAGGTAAATTTGAAACTGGATATGATGGAGTAACAAGTGCAACAGAAGCTATGCAACACAATGAATTGGCAGCAGAAAAAGTTATTATCAAACCCAATGTATATAGTTGGAGAAACATAACAGTAAAAAATATGTTTGATACAAGTTATAACTATCAAATAGACTTAGATAGTCATATGATGAAGAATACTGAATGGGGAGCAGTAGCTTATTTATCCCATTCAAAGTATGGAACATGTGATGGGGATAAATGTGTAGAAGTAAGAATCAATAATAATAGTGCATTTGTTACAGGTTATGCGGCAACAGAAGAACCTATGACTGGATTAAGTGCCTATAGGGACTATGAAACCCCAAGTGGATTAGGTGCTGATGGAACAAAAACGATAAATTACAAAAATTCAAAAAGTCAAGTTGCAAGTACAACAGGAAATTATAGTGGAATATATGATATGAGTGGTGGATCAAAGGAATATACAATGGGAGTAATAAAAGGAACAAATAATACTGGATTTACCTTTGGTTCAAGTGGATTTAGTACTAGTACTTTTCCGTTTAATAATCAAGAAGAAAATTCAAAATATTACGATGTATATAATTATGCTACAAATAATTTGGTATTTAAAAATAGAATACTAGGAGATGCAACGGGTGAACTAGGACCATTTGTGCATTACAATGGTAATGCTGATAGAAATGTTTCTTCTTGGCATTTTGATAATGCTTGGTTTATGTTTAAAAATGGACCATGGCTGGATCGTGGTTCAATCAAACATAATGGTGTAGAAGCGGGAATCTTTGCTTTTTGTGGTGAAGGTGGTGGAGAAGAGAGTAATATGGGCTTCCGTATTGTTCTTGCACCATAATACAATAATACTTTAATACTATTTTAGAGAATTAGTGTAATATATTTATAAACATAAAAAATTTAAAACCTTATTTTTTAGGATAAGGTTTTCTTTCATTGGTTCTACCAACTAAATAATCAATACTTGTTTCATATAAATCTGCTAGTTTATATAATTTTTCTATAGGAATGGAATTAATTCCTAATTCATATTTATTATATTGTTGTTGAGAAACATTCAAAACTTTTGCTATGTCTTTTTGATATAAATCTTTATCTTCACGAATTTCTTTTAATCTTTCTATATTCATAATTACACCTCTTAAATGAAAATTATCATACAACTTGAAATTGTATTGACTATAACAACCTCAAGTTGTAAAATATATATTATATACAATCATAAGTTGTATATAGGAGAATTGATGATATGGAAAAAAGTAAAAAGAAAAAATATTTAGTAATAGGAATGCTCTTTACAATAATTGTAATGATAGGTTCCAGTTTTGCATGGTGGACATCTACTGCAGAACAACAAGGTATGAATCAAATTCAAAGTGATTGTTTAAGTTTGATTCTTGAAAATGAAAGTGATGCTATTCATTTAGAAAAAGCATACCCAATAACAGATGAAGAAGCACAAAAATTAACACCATATAGTTTTACAATAAAAAATAAATGTAATACAACTCTTAATTTTTCATTAAAACTAGAAAAATTAAAAGAAAGTAGTGAAAATGAAAAAAATATATTAGATAGTAAGTATGTAGCAGTAGAACTAAATGGTGGCCAAAAACAAATATTAAGTGAGTATCCAAGTGATGTAACCACCTATAGTGGAGATGATTATACATCAATAGAAGCAAAAGATTTAATGAATGGAACATTAAAAGGACAAGAAAGTAGAGAATTTAAATTAAAACTATGGATGGATGAAGATGTCACCGTCAATGATGATGCTATGAATAAAAATTTTATAAGTAAAATAGTAGTAGATGGAAAAATGAATACCGTAGCAGAATATACAGAACCAATCTTACATGGAGCAGATCCAGTATTAGAAACAAGTAGTAAACCAGTAGCTATGTTAACTGCAAATGAAATAGCAGAAGAACCAACTACCAATGATAAACTAATACCAGTCATCATAGATGATACAGGAAAAGTAACCAAAGCCAATACAAAAGAAGAATGGTATAACTATGAAGAAAAGGAATGGGCAAATGCTGTTATATTAGTAGACAATACAAAAGAATACAAAGAAGGAGATACAATACCAGAAGATAACATCGAAAGTTATTTTGTATGGATACCAAAATATAAATATAAAATCTTTAATATGGGAGAATATACAGATGCAAATGGACCATTAAATGAGAATGCAGCTCAAACAATAGAAATTAAATTTGATTTAGATGATACAGAAAATACAGAAACAAGTTGTGAAACACCAAATGCAAGTGGAGAGGATGGTTCATGTGCAGTGGATAAATGGATGACACATCCAGCCTTCACAGCATTTGAAGGTTCAAAAGGAATGTGGGTAGGAAAGTTTGAAACTGGATATAAAGATGCTAACAGTACAACAGAAGCTCAAAAAGATGAAAGTAATTCATCAAAAGTTATTATAAAGCCAAATGTTTATAGTTGGAGAGGCATAACAGTAAAAAATATGTTTGATGTTAGTTATGCTTATCAAAGAGAATTAGATAGCCATATGATGAAAAATACAGAGTGGGGAGCAGTAGCTTATCTATCGCATTCTAAGTATGGAATATGTACAGATGGTATATGTACAGAAATAATGATAAATAATAGTCAAAATTTTGTAACAGGATATGCTGCAATAGAAATGCCAACAAGTGGATATACTGAATATAATGGTTATGACATAGTAACACCAAATCAAGATAATGGTAAAAGCTATAATTACAAAAACAAAAAAAGCAACGTTGCAAGTACAACTGGAAATTATAGCGGAATATATGATATGTCAGGGGGTGCATTTGAATTAGTGACGGGATATATGAATGGCAATATATGGAGTAGTGATTTAGTGGAGGAGAATGAAAAATATTATGATGCTTATGAGTATAGTTCAGTTTACACAACTTATAATAAAAGAATATTAGGAGATGCCACAGGAGAATTAGGACCATTTGGGTTGAAAAAATATAGTACAAGTAATAACCTAATTAATTCATGGAATGAAAGTTGGGCTCGTTTTATTGGTAACGAATTACCATGGTTTATGAGAGGTGGCGAAAGTAATAGTGGTATCCAAGCTAATATATTTGCTTTTTCTAATGAAGGTGATAGTGGACTATCAAAGCGTAGTT
The DNA here is from genome assembly GCA_947629205.1 of uncultured Bacilli bacterium. Classification (GTDB taxonomy): domain Bacteria; phylum Bacillota_I; class Bacilli_A; order RF39; family UBA660; genus MGBC108787. Next base: position 24,503 of record CANRCV010000001.1, on the reverse strand, counting down.
TCCGTATCGTTCTTACACCAATAAATAATTAAAAATATTAAAATTTTTAAAAAATACAAATTTTCTAAAAAGTGATACAGATTTGCCAAATTTGTCTACAGATTTGGCTTTTTTGTATGAAAAAATAGAAAATCTGCTTAGCAAATTTGGCAAATTTGTAATTTGACTTTGCATTTTTTATATGATTTTATGAACTAGCAAGGCATAATTTTAAGGAGGTTTTTGTTTGCAAAGGTTAATTACAAAAGAAAAGTTTAAGAAAATATTTGAAGATAAAAAGTATCGTTATAAATTTGATAAAGTGTTATTAAATTTTTTTGGATTAGATAATAATATACCAATAAATAAAATGGATTTAAATAAATCAAGCTCTATAATTGAATTTCATTTTTTTATTAATACCGAATTAATATTAAAAATTCATTTAGAAGATACAAAAAAATTATTTGTAGAAAATAAAAAATTTTATATTAACTTTAGTTATCGTGAAGTAGATTCTTTTTTTGAAATATTAATACCTTGTTATTATGAATTTTATATTCCGTATTGTTATCGTCATATCAAAGTTAGTCCAAAACTTTATCTTATGGCATCTTTATTATATTGTACAACATTACAAGAGGTGGAAACGGTATTAAAATTATTAAAAATATTTTCAAGTGAGGAAATCAAAAATATTCTTAAAATCATTAAAGACAAATAAAGATTAATGTGTTAAAATAGTTCTAGTAACTAATTATTGAAGAGGATGGTAGTATGGCAAAAGTTATTTCAATCGTAAATCAAAAAGGTGGTGTTGGAAAAACAACGACAAGTATTAACTTGGCTGCTGCTTTAGGAAATGAAAATAAAAAGACGCTTCTTATTGATTTGGATTCACAAGGTAATGCTTCTAATGGACTTGGTTTAAATACGAGTGATTTTAAAAATGATATTTATGATGTAATTACTGGAGCTTGTTCTATAAAAGATGCCATCATTAAAACAAAGTTTAAAAATTTATCTGTTATTCCTGCTACTTTAAATTTAGCGGGAGTAGAGGTTGAATTTATTAAAAAAATGTTTGAAGATCAAACATTTCAACAAAACAATCAACTAAATATGCGTCTTCAAGATATTAAAGATAGTTATGATTATATATTAATTGATTGCCAACCTTCTTTAGGTCTTTCTACAATGAATGCTTTAGTTGCTAGTGATTCAGTGATTATTCCTGTACAATGTGAATATTATGCATTAGAAGGAATTAATCAACTTTTAAATTCCATTATTTTAGTTCAATCACAAATGAATCCTGATTTAAGAATTGAAGGTGTTTTACTGACGATGTTAGATGGAAGAACGAATATTGGACTTCAAGTAATGGAAGAGGTTCGCAAGTATTTTAAAAATAAGGTTTTTAATACCATTATTCCAAGACTTGTACGATTAGTGGAAGCTCCTAGTCATGGAAAACCCGTAAATGTATATGATCCCACAAGTCGTGCAACTCTTGCATATGCCAATTTAGCAAAGGAAGTGATTAGTCGCGATGGAAACTAAAAGAAAAGCATTAGGAAAGGGTTTAGAGCAATTATTTTCCAATGAAATTATTGATTTTAATCATTTTGAAAAAAAGATTGTTGATTCTGCCAAATTAAATGATATTGTGGAAATTCCTTTAAAGGAAATAAGAAGCAATCCTTATCAACCAAGAAAAACATTTAATGAAGAAAGTATTAAAGAATTAGCAAGTAGTATTAAAGAATATGGAATTGTTCAACCAATTATTGTTAAAAAAGCAATTAAAGGATATGAATTAATTGCTGGAGAGCGAAGAACAAAAGCAGCGTTGATGGCTGGACTTGAAACTATTCCTGCTATTATTAAAGAGTTTAATGATCAAGAAATGATGGAAATCGCTTTAATTGAAAATATTCAAAGAGAAGATTTAAATCCAATAGATGAAGCAATTGCTTATCAAAATATTATTGAACTGAACCATATGACACAAGAAGAATTTGCTCATCGTTTTGGTAAAAGTAGAAGTTATGTTACCAATATGCTAGGTTTATTAAAATTACCAAATACAACAAAAGAACTTGTAAAAACAGGAAAATTAAGTATGGGACATGCTCGTGCTTTAAGTAAATTAAGTGATGTATCTTTAATAGAAGATTTAGCAGATAAAGTATTACAAGAAAATTTAAGTGTTCGTGAATTAGAAAGAATGTTACAAGAAAAAGATATTGCTAAAACGAATAAAATTGAAAGAAAAGAAAGTGAAAAAAATATTCACTATGCTATTTATGAAAAAGTAATGCGTGAAAAAATAGGTTCTAAAGTAAAAATTAAAGAGAATAAAATAGAAATTCCTTTTGAAAGAGAAAAGGATTTAGAAAGAATACTGGAAATTTTAGGAATAGAAATTACAGGTGATTAGATGGAAAAGGTAAAAGGGGTGTTCGAACTATTAGCTAAGAAAGAAATATGGGCTTCTGCATTACTCATCTTTGTAGCTGTTGCTTCATATTATTTTGGACGAATTGCCATTCAAAAAATTATTGAAAGTGGTAAGAGTGCTTATGAAAGAAAAAAGAGAAGAACAATCGTCAATTTAATTACGAATATCTTAAAATATGTTATTTATATCTTTTTAGGACTTGCTATATTAAGTTTATATGGTGTAGATACAAAAGCTTTACTAGCAAGTTTAGGAGTAGCAGGAGCTGTACTTGGTTTAGCTTTGCAAGATACGATAAAAGATTTTATTAGTGGTATTACGATTATTATGGATAATTTTTATGTTGTTGGAGATATTGTTTCTTTTAAAGATTTTACGGGAGAGGTTATTGCACTTGGTTTAAAAACAACAAAAATTAAAAAAATTACGGGAGAGGTTTTAGTCATTTCCAATCGTAATGTGGATCAAATTGTGAATATTAGTCAAGAACATGCTAATGTGATTATTGATATTCCAACGGCTTATGAAGAAAAAACTAGTAAAGTTGAAAAAACAATTGAAAAAATATTAGTAGAAATAAAAAAAATACCGGGAATTAAAAAAGATCCTGTATATTTAGGGATTTCTTCTTTAGAAGATAGTTGTATATTTTATTCCATTAGTTTTTTATGTACACAAGAAAAACAATGGCAAATAAAAAGAGATGCTTTAAAAATTATTAAAAATTTATATGATAAAGATAAAATAAAGATACCATACAAACAAATAGAGGTGCATAATGAACAAAAAATATAAGTTAAATGATTATGTTATAATGAAAAAAAACCATGCTTGTGGAACGAATGAATGGCAAGTGACAAGAATGGGAGTTGATATTAAAATAAAATGTGTCCATTGTGGAAGAGAGATTATGATGGATCGATTAGAATTTGAAAAAAAATTAAAAAAAGTTTTAGGTGAGACGAATGAATGTAAATAAATTAAAAGAAAAAATAACTTTGCATCCTATTATGACTTTATTAATGATGATAGGATTTACGATTGTATTAAGTGGGATATTACATGCTTTAGGTGTACAAGCTACCTCTAGAAGTATTAGTACGAGTTCTTTAGAATATAATATTGATATTCAAGAGGTAAAATCTTTATTGAGTTTGGCTGGTTTAAAATATATTTTTACATCTACTGTTTCAAACTTTATGTCCTTTGCTCCTTTAAGTAGTTTTATTATTATCTTAATAGGTATAGGAATTATGCAAAAAAGTGGATTTTTACGTGTTGCTTTTACTTTACTTACTAAAAATGCTAAAAAAGTAAATGTTACTTTTATATTAGTACTTATTGGTATTTTACTTGGTATGATTGGTGATATTTCCTTTATTATTTTATTACCGATTAGTGCTATATTATTTGAGGTGGGAAAACGAAATCCAGTGATTGGAATTGTTGCATCTTATGCAGCTTTAACGTGTGGGTATGGAATTAATATAGTTTTTACAAGTATTGATTCATCCCTAACCGATTGGACAACTTTAGCTGCTCATGTATTGGATAGTAACTATACGATTTCTACATTAAGTTTTCTATTTATTATGTTTGTTGTTGTTTGTATGCTTGCTTTCTTAATTACTAGAATTACAGAAAGATATACGGTTTATAAAGTAGATAAATATGAAGCTTTAGAAACAGAATTTGAAGAAGAGTTATTACTTGATAAAAAACAAAAGAAAGGACTTGCTCTTGCTTTTATTGCTTTTATGATTTACTTTCTTATTTTCCTTTATAATATTATTCCTGGTTTACCTTTTTCTGGGAAATTTTTAGATAATAGTCAAGCTTTCTATATTGATAAATTATTTAGTTATAATTCTTTCTTTAGTAGTGGATTTGTCTTTATTGTAACAATTGGTATGATTATTATTGGACTTTTTTATGGTATAGGGGCCAAAACAATTAAAAATCATCATGAATTTTGTAATGATTTAGGACATTCTTTAGATGGAATTGGTAGAATATTGGTTTTAATTTTCTTTGCTTCTATTTTAGTAAATGTCGTAAAAGAAACTAATATTGGTGTTGTTGTAGTAACAGGTTTATCAAATCTATTAAATAATACGACCTTTACAGCCATGCCCCTTATTTTACTATTATTCTTAGTTAGTGCTATTTCAACCGTCTTTTTACCTTCTTCTCTTTCTAGATGGTCTATTCTATCAGGAATGACGGTTCCAGTGTTTATGAATGCAGGAATTTCTCCGGAATTTACCCAACTTGTCTTTCGTTTTGGAGAATGTACAACAATTGGTTTAACCCCTTTATTTGCTTATTTTGTTATTTATTTAGCTTTACTCGAAAAATATAATCAAAAAGAACAACCGGTAAATTTCTTAAAAGCGATTAAATATCAAATTCCATTTGTATTTATGACATTTGCTCTTTTATTGACAATTTTAATTGTGTGGTATATAGTAGGACTGCCAATTGGAGTAGGAGTTTCTCCAACATTGTAAGAGGTGAGGATATATGGCTTTAAAAGCAGGAATTGTTGGTTTACCAAATGTAGGAAAATCAACTTTGTTTAATGCAATTACCAAAAAAAATATCTTAGCAGCAAATTATCCATTTGCTACTATTGATCCAAATGTAGGAGTTGTTACTGTACCAGATAGTCGACTTACTTTTTTAGAAAATCTATACATACCCAATAGTTTAGTTCCAACAACATTTGAATTTACAGATATTGCTGGTCTTGTAAAAGGAGCTTCTAAAGGAGAAGGATTAGGAAATAAATTTTTATCTCATATTCGTGAGGTAGATGCAATTGTTGAGGTTGTTCGATGCTTTCAAGATGAAAATATTATTCATGTTGAGGGTGGAGTGGATCCTATACGAGATATTGAAATTATTAATTTAGAATTAATTCTTGCTGATTTAGAAATTATTGAAAATCGTATAGATAAAATTCAAAAGAAAGCTGAAACAACTAAAGATAAAGAAGCTTTAAAAGAAGTAGAGGTATTAAAAAAAGCAAAGGAAGCATTATTAAATAATACCGCATTAAGACAATTAGTGTGGGAGGAAGAAGAAATTCTTATTCTAAAACCTTTTAATTTTATTACTTTAAAACCAATTATTTATGTTGCTAATATTTTAGAAGATGATTTAGTTTTAGGAGAAAATGAATTTACCAAACAAGTGTGTGATTATGCAGCAAAAGAACATGCTGGTGTTATTACAATGTGTGCAAAAATTGAATCCGAGCTTGCTGAATTAGAAGAAAGTGATAAAATCGCTTTCTTAAAAGATTTAGGAGTATCAACAAGTGGTCTTGATAAACTAATATTTGCTACTTATGATTTACTAGGATTACAAACCTTTTTTACAGTTGGAAAAGATGAGGTAAGAGCTTGGACTTTTAAAAAAGGGACGAATGCGAAAAAATGTGCAGGTCTTATTCATAGTGATATTGAAAGAGGATTTATTAAAGCAGAGATTATGAAATTTGATGATTTAGAAAATTTAAAAGATGAAAAAAAAGTACAAGAAGCCGGAAAATTATACTTAGAAGGTAAAGATTATATTATGCAAGATGGAGATATTGTTTATTTTCGATTTAATGTATAAAATTTTACAGGATATTAAAGTTGTGCTAAAATGAAATTAGAAAGCATTTATTTTAAAGAAAGAGGGATTATATGGAAAATAAAGTCATGGGAAAAACATTTTTATGGATGTTTATTGGTTTATTGATTACTTTTTTAACAGGTTATTTTGTATCGCATAATGAGGTAATGGTCTTAAATATTTATAAGAATTCGACTTATTTAATTTTATGTATTGTGGAACTTTTTTTAGTTATTTTTTTGTCTGCTAAGATAAGAACTATGAAAAAAACAACTGCCCAAATATTATTTATTTTGTATAGTTTTATTACGGGACTTACTTTTTCATCTATCTTTATTGCGTATCATTTAACCAATATTTTATATGTATTTTTGTATACCTCAATCTTGTTTTTGGTTTTTGGTTTAATTGGTTATTTTACAAAATTAGATTTAACAAAATTAGGAACGTATTTATTAATGGCTTTACTAGCAATTATTATTTGTACAATAGTAAATTTATTTGTAGAAAACAATACACTTGATTTGGTGATTACAATTATTAGTTTACTTATCTTTATTGGTTTTACAGCATATGACGTACAAAAAATAAAAAAATTAAGTACAACGGGTGTCATCCCAGAAGATAATTTAAGTATAATTGGGGCTTTAAATATTTATTTAGATTATATTAATATTTTCTTAGATCTATTAAGATTAATAGGAAATGCCAAGGATTAGGAAACTAATCTTTTTTTAGTTTGCATAAGTTTAAATTTTTTTCCATAAAGTTTAAATAAAGGAGAAATAAACATTTACAAGCGAAACTTTTTTTGCTATAATCAAGAACGAGTATGAATTTACTCCTTGCTTTAAAGTTCATTTAAAGCCAAATAGACCATAAGGAGGTGTAAAGATTTGAAAAAATATGAAGTGATGTTCATTGTAAAATCTACACAAGAAAGTAATGAGATTAAAAAAACTGGAGAAGCTATGAAAAAAATCATTACGGAAAACAAAGGAAAAGTAGTAGAATTTAATGAATTAGGTGAAAAAAAACTTGCCTATCCTATTAAAAAGGAATTAAATGGTTACTATTTTGTCATGGTAGTAGAAGCAAATAAAGAAACGATTAGTGAATTAAATCGTAAAGCTTCAATTAATGAAAGTATTTTAAGACATCTAATCATTCGATTAGACGAGGAGTAGGAATTATGAATAAAGTTATATTAATAGGAAGACTTACTAGAGATCCTGAAATGCGTACAACAGGAAATGGAACAGCTGTTACTCGTTTTACTTTAGCAGTATCTCGTCCTTTCCAAGATCAAAACGGAGAAAGAGGAGCAGATTTTATTAACTGTGTAGCTTGGAGAAGACAAGCTGAAAATATTGCAAAATATTGTGTTAAAGGAAGCCAAGTAGCTGTTGAAGGTCGAATTCAAACTGGAAGCTATGATGCTCAAGATGGTTCAAAAAGATATACAACAGATGTTGTCTGTGATAATTGTACCTTCTTAGGATCTAAAAATGGAGAGGCAAATACCCATAGTATGCCAAGTGCTGATTTTAATGAAGAAGCACCTATGCCTACCAGTGATATTAGCGAAGATCCATTTAAAGACTTTGGAGAAGAAATTTCTCTAAGTGATGACGATTTACCATTCTAGGAAAGGAGAAATGAATAATGGCAGAATTTCGTAGAAAAAAGAAAAAAATATGTCAAATGTGCGCTGGAAAAAGCGTTGATTATAAAGATGTAATGATTATTAATAAATATATTAATGAAAAAGGTAAAATTATGCCAAGACGTATGACTGGAGCTTGTGCAAAACATCAAAGACATATTGCAGAGCAAGTGAAATATGCTCGTTTTATGGCATTAATTCCATTTGTAAAGTAAACATCGATTTAGATGTTTTTTTCATGCTTACGTGTTATAATGAAACTAGAAAGAAGAGTGTATATGAAAGCAGAAGGATTAACTGAACAAGAAAAATATGCTATTGCTTGTTTTGAAAAAGTATTACAAAATCGTCATATTGATTCTCATTTTTTTAGTTTTGGTGTTTATGTAGATCAAAAAATATGCTTAGAAAAAAATAGTGAAGGCATTTATGTTACGTATCTTGCAGATGATGGTGTTCATAGATGTGAAGAATACTTTTTAACTTTAGATGCCGTTATAAAAGATTTTATTGGAAAATGTGTTGATACGGTAACAGAAACAGAAGAAATGTTTCAAGAATATCAAAATTACTATAAAATGAATGCAAACTTAGAAGAAGAACAAAGTCAAGGTTTTAGTAGATAAGATACTTATAAACACTCGGGATATGAGTGTTTTTATTTGCAATTTATTACCTGTTATGCTAGAATATAGCAGCAAGGGAGGGTTTGTATTATGAATGAAAATTATGTTATAGAAATAGACAATTTAATGGCATTGTGTCACATACTTAATGATTTTGAGGAGTTTCAAAAAAGATTATTAAAAGAGATATCTCCTAAATATAATAGAAATTTTGTTGAACAAGTAAGGAAAATATCTACGGAAAATTCTAAAATAATTGGAGCAAGAAAAGCTAAGAAATTTTATAATGAAAATAAAATGGTAATTGATACAATCAATCAATATGCCAATATATCTAAATTTATTAATATGAATTATGATGATCATGGTACTCCAAATAAAAATTTTCAATTTTTTTATCAATATATTTTTCAACATAAAGAAAATATAAAACAAATTTTAGAAGTTTTAGGAAAAATTCAAAAGTTAGGTTTTTATAGATTTGAGTTTAATGAACATATAGATTTTACAAGATTTAAGTACAAAGTTGCTTTGAGGGATAATAGGATTTATTCTTTAGATAATAAGAGTATTATTTATGTTGCTAATCCACAAGTAGTCCCTAGTTATGATACCGATAAAATTTGTTATACAACTACAAATTCTAATTATAAAATAGAATTAGACATCGATATTGCTGGAAAAGGTTATCAAGAGAATATTTCAAAATATGATAAAAGAATAACAGTAAATAGTTTAGTGTTTGATCCAAAAACTCTTCCAGCTAATTTAAATAAAGAAACGATTTTTGATCCTCTAATTAAAGCTAAGAAAGAACAAAAAGAACAAATAGCGAGTATTAGAAATGCAGTGGATTTAAGTATATGTGTTTTAAAATTAGAACAACGAGTAAATTATGCAAAAATTAAAATGAGTAGATTAGATAAAGTGGATAAGAAAGAAGAAATGGCATCCATTTTAGCAAGTATTCAAGAAAATGTTGAAAAACTAAAACTTATGAGTCAAGAATATGATAATTGCATCTTACAAGAGGAACCTTTAGTAACACCAGAAATTTTAAAAAATGAAAGATCTTTATACTTAAGAAGACAAGAAAATCCATTTATGGATTAAAGAGTGTTTTAAGTTATCCACACTCTTTTTTTGTGCTAAATTTCTTAGAAAAAATGTCTTAAAAATATAGATTTTCTTCTCCTCCTATGCTATAATTTTAATAGATAAAAAGAATAGAAAAAGGGATGTGTGAATATGAAAATACTAGTAGGTTTATCTAAAGGAGTAAAAGCAGAAAATATTCCTTATCAAATGTTTATTGTCGATGTTGATTCTACTGAACCTTTAAAACAAGATTGGCAAGAGGTTAGTGCTCAAGGTTTAAGTAGTTGTTCGAATGTTCGTGTAAATTTAGGAAATTATAAATCTATTATGCAAAATCCACTTGAATATTTAGAGGCGGAATTTGATTTAAGTAAAATTGTAGATAGTAGTGTGAATAGTCGTGAATTTCAAGTTATAAATGTTTATAAAGATGAAGAAGGAAATCCTATTCTATACCGTACAATTAATGCATCTGGAGAGGTGAAGATGCATCATATCTCTGAGTTTAAATATAATAAAATGTTTAGTTTATATGGAGAAGATATTAATACTTTACCATCCTTTGTAAAACCAACTACTTTAAAAGATGCCTATGAATGGTGGGCAAGTAAAGATAGTGTGAAAATGCGTAAAAGAGCTACTCGATTTGTTTATGAAAACTTTGAAACGGATGAAGAAATGCCTGTTTTACTTTTATACTATTATTTAATTGGAGTAAAAGGTTTTCAACTAGGATATCACACGATTACCAATCTTCAAAATGAAGAAAAAGAACATGAATATTTCTTATTTAATAAAACAGCAAATATCAAACTAAAAGAGATTATAAAAGATAGTGAGGAAGAGGAAATTGCTATTTATGGAAATAAAAACCCATATCCAGATAATCGTAAAATAGGTTATTTTGGAGCCGTAATGTCTTTAATTTGTAATCGTAAAAATTATCCAGCTTTTGATTATTACAGTCGTCCTACAAGTGAAGCAAATTATGATCAAGAAGGTATTGAAGCTACTATTGATTTAACGTATGGCAATATGGCCGTTTATAATAAGTTTGAAGAAGCCGATTGTATTTCTACCAATTGGAGATTAGGAGAAAATAGAAATTTCTTTGGTATAACTTTATCTAGTTTATTACCAAGTGTATTTAATGTATTTAGTAAAAAATTCCAAAATGAAAAAGAAAGAACCGATTTTGGACATTGGTCAAGTCATAATACCAATGAATGGTTTCAAGTAATGGCTTTTGCATTAGCTACGCAATATTTTACTAAAGAACTTAGAAATGCTTTAAATGAAATATTAAATGATTATCAATACTTATTCTCTACAAAACTAGCTGAAATGATTGAAAAAATAAGTGCTAAAGATTCATTAGAAACAATGAAATGGGCAGAAGAAAATGTAGAACAAGAATTAAAAGAAATTTCTTTTATCAAAGAAGATGGAACAGTACAAAATTCTTCTATGACAATGGAACAAGTAAAGAACTTATTTACTTTCAAAAGAAATTCTTATGACTTACCAGATTGGTTACAAATATATTCTAATGATACGATAGAAAAATTAGGAGGAGCAGAATATTTAAATCAATTTATAGCAACAAGAGGAGAAGAGTCTGCAGAACTTTATTTATCTATGTGGGCAGAAAAAATTGAAAATGATCAAAAGTATAGTGTGAAAGAATATAAAAAAGAAATTGATGAAGAAAGTGATACAGCTTTTGATGAATTAGATATTCATGAATAAGAAATTGCCTAAAAAACAATTTCTTTTTTTACTGTAATCAAGTAGAAAAGAAAAGAAATGCGTGGTATAATAATGGCAACTGGAGGAATGAATGATGAAAGTAATTCTATTACAAGATGTTAAAAAACAAGGAAAAAAAGATGATATCATTGATGTCAGTGATGGTTATGCCAATAATTTTTTAATTAAAAATAAACTGGCAGTTCCTTATTCTAAAAAAAGTAAAGAAGTTTTAGAGACGGAATTAGAAACAAGAAGAATAGATGAAGAAAAATTTATTTTGGAATGTGAACAAATAAAAAATCAAATTTTAAAACAAAAATTTATTTTTCATTTAAAATCCGGAAAAGATGGAAAAACATTTGGTTCTGTTTCTTCAAAACAAATTCAAGAATTTTTGAAAGAAAAAAATATATCTTTAGATAAAAAATGTATTCATATTGAAAAAACAATCGATGCTTTAGGAGTTCATCCAGTGGAAATTGAACTACATAAAAAGGTTAAATTTAACATAAACATTGAAATAAAAGAACAATAGACAAGAGGTGAGAGTATGGCAGCAAAACAAATGCCCCAAAATTTAGAAGCAGAAATGAGTGTATTGGGAGTTTGCTTTTTAAATAAAAATGCATTAGAAAAAGTCATGGAAGAAATTGATTCTATGATGTTTTATAGTGATGCCAATCGTAAGATTTTTGAAGCATTAAAAGAACTTTATAAAGATTCAACTCCTGTTGATATTACCACAGTTAAAAATGAATTGGATCGTCAAAAAAATTTAAATGCCATAGGTGGATTGGATTATATTAGTGAGGTTATTGATTCTGTTGCCACAACCGCTAATATTGATTCCTATATTGAAATTGTTCGTGAAAAATACGTTCGTAGACATCTAATTGATACAGCAACTGATATTATTACAGAAACGTATGCTGAACAAGAAGATTTAAAAGTTTTGTTAGATAACTCTGAGAAAAAAATAATGGATGTAGCAAAAGCTAGAAATACAAAAGAATTAACACCTATTTCTCAAGTATTACGAAATGCTCAAGAAAACTTAGAAATTTTAGCACAAAATAAAAAAGAAATTACAGGACTTGCCACTGGTTTTTATGATTTTGATAAAGCAACAAGTGGTCTTCATCCAGAAGAATTAATTATTTTAGGAGCAAGACCTTCTATGGGAAAAACAGCTTTTGCCTTAAATATTGCCACCAATGCTGCTATGAATACGGAAAAAGCTGTTGCTATTTTTAACTTAGAAATGTCTGGAGAACAACTTGTAAATCGTATGATTAGTGCTGTTGGTAGTATTGAAGGAGATAAATTAAAAACCGGTTTTCTAACGCATGAAGATTGGAAAAAATACAATGAAGCGATGAGTGAACTAGCTGAAACAAATATTTATATCGAAGATGATGTTAGTGTAACTGTACAAGATATAAGAGCAAAATGTCGAAGACTTGCCAATAGTGAAAAAGGGCTAGGATTAGTTGTTATCGATTACTTACAATTATTAAATTCTGGTACAAGGAGTGAATCTCGTCAAGTTGAGGTTTCTGAGATTTCTCGTTCTTTAAAAAAAATGGCAATTGAATTAAAAGTACCTGTTATTGCTCTTGCCCAACTGACTCGTGGAGCAGAACAAAGAAAAGATACCAATCAACCAAGATTAGTAGATTTAAGAGAATCAGGTTCTATTGAACAAGATGCCGATTTGGTTTTATTTTTAAATCGTCAAGATTATTTTGAAGAAAAAACAGCAGACAAAAAACCAACGATTGTACCAGTAGATGTTATTATTGCCAAACATCGTCGTGGATCGACTGGAGCTTTTCAATTATTGTTTGAATTAAATAAAAGTTGTTTTAAAAATTATCAAAGAGTTGAAGAAGATGTATTGTAAAAAGGGTGATTTATTTTGAAAAAGAAGGAAAAAATAAAAACAGTTTTAATTACTAGTATTGTTGGACTTATTTTATTAATTATTGGACTTACAACTAGAGATTTTGATTATGCAAACAAAGTATATCAAATTTATTTAAATGGTAATAAAATTGGTTTAATACAAGATAAAGATGAATTATATGCTTTAATTAATGAAGAACAAAAAGAAATTAAAGAAAATTATGGAGTTGATAATGTTTATCCACCTAATGGTTTTGTAATTAAAGAATATAATACTTATGATGGAAATATTACAAGTGCAAAATCCATTTATGAAACAATTAAAAAAGAAGATGATTTTACAATACAAGGATATACCATTAAAATTAAATTTAATGAAGATGAACAAGAAGAACAAAAAGAAGATATTACATTATATGTTTTAGAAGAAGATACATTTAAAAAGGCTTTATTAAATGTTATAACAACTTTTGTAGATGCAGATACATTTGATGCGTATATTCATCATACGCAAACTCCTATTAGTGATGTAGGAGAAATCATTGAAGATATGTATTTTAAAGAAACAATTACTATAAAACCTTCTTTTATTAGTGTAAATGAAAAAATTTATACAGATCCTGTCGAATTAACCCAATACTTATTATTTGGAACCAATCAAGAAAAATCAAGTTATACAGTAAAAGAAGGAGATACAATTGCTTCTATTGCTAATAGTAATAAATTGAATGTACAAGAATTTTTAATAGCCAATCCCAAATTTAAAAATGAAAATAGTATTTTAACTATTGGATCAAAAGTAGATGTGACTTTGATTAATCCAGTTCTTACTTTTATTGAAAATATTCATTCTGTAACTGATGAAGAGCAAGAATATGAAAAAGAAGAAAAATATGATGCAACTAAATCTTATAGTTTTCAAGAAGTTACTCAAAATGGAATTACCGGAATTGAACGTATTACAAAAGATATGCAAGTAGTAAATGGAGAACCAAATCAAGGTGTATCAAAATTGACCTCTGTTACTATTCGTGAGGTACAAAATGAAATTATAACGAAAGGTGGCTATAAACCAACCGGTTCTTATGTTGATACTGGTGGAGTATGGGGTTGGCCAACAAATCGTCCTTATACTATTTCTACTGGATTTGAATATCGTTGGGGATCTTTTCATAATGGAATTGATATTTCAACCGGACCTTATATGGGTTCACCTATTTATGCTTCTCGTGGTGGAACAGTAATTGAAATAGAAACGGGTTGTGATAATGTTGGTTATTATCGTAATCAATGTGGTGGAACCTATGGAAATCATGTTGTTATTAATCATAATAATGGCTATTATACGATGTATGCCCATTTGATGCAAAATGTAATTGTTAATGTTGGAGATAAAGTAACTCGTGGACAAATTATTGGGTATATGGGTAGTAGTGGATCTTCTACTGGACCTCACTTACACTTTGGTGTTTCGTATGGTGGAGAACCCAATCATGGTGGATCTTGGCAAAATCCTTGGAGTTTATTTAGATAATGCGTGTTGTTGTATTAGCAAGTGGCAGTGATGGAAATGCTACTTATATTGAAACAGAACAAACAAAAATAATTATTGATTTAGGAAAAAATGCCAAGTATATTAAAGAAAAATTAGAAAGTATCCATGTAAAACCCGAAGAAATAGATGCCATTATTATTAGTCATACCCATAATGATCATACAAGTGCTTTAAAAACATTTACCAATAAATATAAGACTCCTATTTATTTAAGTCAAAAAATGTTTTATGAATTAGATAGTATTAAAGATTATGAACATATTGTTATTTATGAAGATACGATTTATCTTAAAGATTTAACTATTAAATCCTTTAAATCTTCTCATGATGCACCAGATGCGAGAAATTTTATTCTTGAAAATAAAGGAGAATCCGTTGTTTATGTAACTGATACAGGATATGTAAATCGTAAATACTTTGATTTATTAAAAGATAAAGAAATCTATTTATTTGAAAGTAATCATGATGTTGAAATGCTTTTAAATGGTCCTTATCCCAAATGGTTAAAAACAAGAGTTGTAGGAAGTTATGGTCATTTATCCAATAAAGATTCTGCTTTTTACTTAAGTAAATTAATTGGACCTCATACGAAAAAAATTATTTTAATGCATTTAAGTAATGTAAATAATACACAAGAAAAAGCATTAGAGATGATTCACGAAACATTTAAAGAATACGATATTTCTTTTCAAGATATTACATGTGCAAATCGTGATCAAATAACAGAGGTCGTATGATTAAGATTATTTGTTTAGGAAAAATAAAAGAAAAGTATTTAACGGATTTGATTTTAGATTATCAAAAACGAATTTTAAAATACCATAAGTTAGAAATGATTGAATTAAAAGATGAAGATTCTTTAAAAAAAGAAGAAGAAAATATTTTAAAACATATTGGAAATAACGAATATGTAATTACATTAGAAATAGAAGGAAAAATGTTAACAAGTGAAGAATTTTCTTCTTTAATCGACACGACATTTATTACCAATAGTACGATTACCTTTATTATAGGAAGTTCTTTAGGGCTTTCTAATCGTATTAAAAAGCGTAGTAACTATGCTCTATCTTTTTCTAAAATGACTTATCCTCATGGTTTATTTCGAGGAATACTTTTAGAACAAATTTATAGAGCATTTAAGATTATAAATCACGAGAGTTATCATAAGTAGGAGGTTTTTATTATGTTAAATAATGATTGGGATGACGTATTAAAAGTTGTTTTGGAAGGAGAAGGGTTTAAAAAATTTTATCATATGATTGAAAAGGAATATGATAAAAAGACCATTTATCCACCAAAAAACTATATATTTAATGCTTTAAAATTAACTCCATATAAAGATGTAAAAGTGGTGATAGTAGGACAAGATCCTTATCATGGTGTTGGAGAAGCTCATGGACTTTCTTTTTCTGTCCAAAAAGGAATTAAAGTTCCACCATCACTTAAAAATATTTATAAAGAATTAGAAAGTGATTTAGGAATTATACCCTATCCAGAAGGAGATTTAACCTATTGGGCAAAACAAGGAGTTCTTCTTTTAAATGCTGTTTTAACAGTGGAAAAAGATAAACCAGCGAGTCATAGAAATTTAGGATGGGAACGTCTTACCGATTATATTATTAAAGTTTTAAATAATAAAGAAGATCCAATTGTTTTTATTCTTTGGGGTAATTTTGCTAAAGAAAAACAAAGTTTAATTACCAATCCAAAACATTTGATAATTACATCTTCTCATCCAAGTCCTTATTCAGCCAGTTATGGTTTTTTTGGAAGTAAACCTTTTTCAAAAACAAATGAATTTTTAAAACAAAATAATAAAACTCCAATAGATTGGGATTTAAAAAATAGCCACTAAGAATTAGTGACTTGTTTTTTTTATTTGTTAGGATTTAAAAGCCAATCGACAACATTTATTTTTTTGATTCTTAAATCTATATTTTAGTATTGTTAAGTTTTTGAAAAATTTTTCAAATACTTGAAAAAAAATAAAAGTTTTTGAAAAAAATTTCAAATACTTGATAAAAATTAAAAGTTTTTGAAAAATTTTTCAAAAACTTTTAATCCTGATTTTTAGGATATGGCTTTCTTTCATTTGTACGACCAACTAAATAATCAATACTTGTATTATAATAATTTGCTAAAATATCTAATTTTTCAATAGGAATCACCCTTATTCCATTTTCGTATAAACTTACTTGTTTTTGACTGGTTTTTAAAACTTTAGCAATATCTATTTGCTTTAAATCCTTATCTTCTCTAATTTCTTTTAATCTTTGTATATTCATAAATTTCCTCCTTATAAAATTTTCTCATATACCCTTTTGAGAATATTGACAATATTACTACATGGTAATATAATAAAACTATAATATTCCTGAATGGTAATATGGAGGAAAACAAATGAACCTAAAAAAATTTACAAAAAATAAGAAAATAAAGACAATCTTTATAGGAAGCACAGTAGGAATACTATTATTAATAGGAGGAATCACCTTGTATAAAACTTTTGCACTCTATAAAGAAGAAAAAACTTATAATGTAATACAAGGAAAAGTACCAGATTTTGTATATAAAGAAAATATACTAAATGGAGCTTATCCGGTACTCAAAAGTTCAACAGGAGAAAAACTAATACCTGTAATTATAGGTGATGATGGAAAAGTTACTAAAGCAGATATAAAAGATGAATGGTATAGTTATGAAAAGAAAAAATGGGCAAACGCAGTTATATTAGTAGATGGAGTAGAAGAACCAAAGAATGATGAAATTATACCAGAAGAAAATATAGAAAGTTATTTTGTATGGATACCAAAGTATAAATATAAAATCTTTAATATGGGAAATTATGAAACATATGAAACAATAGTTGAAGATAATTCCCAAGAAATAGAAATAGAATTTGGAATCTATGATACAGTAGATAACACAATAGAATGTACAACACCACCAAGTGGAGAGAATGGAACATGTGCAGTAGACAAGTGGATGACACCATCAGCATTTACTGCATTTGGTACAAACGGATTTTGGGTAGGAAAATTTGAAACGGGATATAAAGGTGCAGATGCTTCTACATTTAGTAATAGTAATACAGAAAAAACAAATGTAGTGGATAAAACAAAAGTAGTAATAAAACCAAATCAATATTCTTGGAGATGGATTAATGTAAAAAATATGTTTGATACCAGTTATAATTATAAAAGAGATTTAGATAGTCATTTAATGAAAAATACAGAGTGGGGAGCAGTTGCCTATTTACAACATAGTAAATATGGTAGTGGAAAAAGTGTAAGAATCAACAATAATAGTGCATATGTAACAGGCTATGCAGCAACAGAAGAACCTACGACTGGATTAAATGCTTATAATGGTTATGAAAATAAACAACCAACACAAGACGGAACAAATACAGTAAATTATACTAATCCAGATAGTAAAGTTGCAAGTACCACTGGAAATTATAGTGGTGTTTATGATATGAATGGGGGATCTTGGGAATATGTAATGGGAGTAATGAAAGGACTCAATAACATTGGTTTTACATTTGGTCAAAGTGGATTTAGTACAGCAACTTTCCCTTTTAACGATGTAAATAATAGTTCTAAATATTACGATGTTTATAATTATTATGAAACTAATACTGAGCATTGGAATAGGAGAATACTTGGTGATGCAACAGGTGAGTTAGGGCCATTTGGACAAAAAAAATTTAGTAATCAATTAGTAAATATTTCTTCTTGGTATGATGATGCAGCATACTTTGTTTATAAAGTTTCTCCTTGGTTTCTTCGAAGTGGTGTTTACTATCATGGTTCGACCTCAGGTGTCTTTGCATTCACTCTTACCACTGGTGATGCATTTGAAACAGTGGGCTTTCGTATCGTCTTAACCCCAACAATAACAAAATAAAAAGGAAGAAAATTTGAATTTAATTTTCTTCCTTTTTGATATTCATTTATAATTTAAAATCATTATATATAGTGTCCGTCATATCTTTTCCATCAAAGAAAGGACTTATTTTAAAATGATGAATTTTAGCAATGAAATTAGATGGAAATTTACGAATAAATTCATTTAATTCATTTGTATTTTTATTATAATAACTGGTTATAGCTGCAATTTTTTCATTTGTTTCTTTGATGGTCGTAAAAATTTCTTTTAATTCTTTGTTACTACTAAGTTCTGGATAATCATCTTTAAATTTTGTTAAAGTATTAAAAGCTTCTTTTAATTTACGATCTAGTTCAAAGTTGGTAATTGCTTTTTCTTTTAATTGTATATATTCTTTAAAATATTCTTTATCATCTTTTAAAGTAGATTTTACAATTCCATCAGCACGAACTAGTAAATCATATCTTTCTCTTAAAGTTTCATCTATAATTCCCTCTGCATGTTCAATTTTGGTTTTTAAATATTGCATTTTATTAAAATAAAGTATATAAATAATTCCTAAACTAGCTCCTAGAATAATGAAAATTAAAAAACCAGTTAAAAATCCCATAAACATCATCCATTCTATAAGAGTATTATAGCACAAAAAATCATTTAAGAATATTATTTAAAATTTTTAGTAAAATGCTATAATGAAAATAGAAAAGAGGATATATATGCAAATTGAAAGAATTGTTGTTGGGGCTTTACAAGAAAATTGCTATATCGTTTCTAAAAATAATAAAGCAATTCTTATAGATCCAGGAGATGAAGCAGAAAAAATTGATAAGTGTATTTGTGAAAAAGAAATTGTTTCTATTCTTATAACTCACAATCATTTTGATCATACTGGAGCCTTATCTTATTTTGAAGAAAAATATCATTTAAAACATAATGTTTTACCAAAAGATTTTTCTATTGAAATCATTAATACTCCTGGACATACAAAAGATTCTAAAACGTTTTATTTTAAAGAAGAACAAGTCATGTTTACGGGAGATTTTCTTTTTAAAGGAGCCATTGGAAGAATGGATTTACCAGGAGGGAATGAAGAAGAGATGCAAAATAGTTTAAAACTTATTTCTGCGTATGATGATACAATATGTATTTTTCCTGGACATGGAGAAAGTTCTGTTTTAGGGGAGGAAAAGAAAAATTTTTCTTATTACTTTTAAATAAAAAACGAGAAAATTGAAATCCTCGTTTTTAATTGGTTGCATAAGGGTAATTGTAATTAATGGGTTCATCAAATTCCACATAATTTAAATAAATAATACGTATTAAATACCATTTTCCAGTACTAGGATCACTCATAATTAAATGATCTTTTCCTGCTTGTTCAATAATTCCAGAATAGATTTTATCTCTCCATTCTACAGAATCTGGATAAGAAACATAAGCATTTGCTTTTTTACCACGATTTAATCTTAAAATATTTTCAATATAACTTTGTTCCATGTCATAGTCTTTATTGTAACTAATATTTCCTGGAGGAGTAGTTTGCGTAAAATTGCCATTAAACCCTACATTTTCTTTAGCACCAGGAAACGTAGGGTTTTGATAATAACTTCCATTCATTTTTTGTTCACCTCAATAATTTTTATGTTCTTTGTTTTAAAATATACCAATATTTGTTACAATAATAATGGTGAAGAATATGGATATTACATTTGATTTAAAAAATATAAAAGAAATGGTAACAAAGAAAAATTTTTACTTTAGAACATTTACTTTAATTTTTAGTGTTGCTTTACTAGCTTTAAACTACAACTTATTTTTAACTCCTAATCAATTTGTTACCGGAGGAACTAGTGGACTTGCTATTATTATTCAATCATGGACGGGTTTAGATACAGCTTTATTTATTGGTATTGCTAGTTTCGTTTTAATTGTCCTTTCACTACTCTTTCTTGGTTGGAAAGAAACGAAAATATCCATTGTTGGTTCTATCATGTATCCCTTTTTTATTTCAATTACAGAACCTATTGCTAAATATTGTTTATCTTATCTACAATTTGATAGTATTATCATTGTAGTTTTAATTGCTGGAATGTTAAATGGACTTGCCAATGGCATTATTTATAAAACAGGTTTTAATACTGGTGGTAGTGATATATTAATGAAAATTGTCAATAAATATGCTAAAATTCCAGAAGGAAAAGCTGTATTTTCTGTAAATCTACTTATTATGTTATTAGGTTGTTTTGTTTTTGGTCTAAATAAATTTGTTTATTCTTTACTTATATTATTTTTAAGTACAATTATTATTGATCGTATTTTAATAGGTGTTTCAAGTAGTAAACTATTCTTTATTTATACCAAAGAAGAAGAAAAGATAAAAACATTTGTAATGGAAGAATTAAAAAGCGGTGTTACTGTATTTGATACAGAAGGTGGTTTTAGTGGAGCAAAAAGTCATGTTTTAATGTGTGTAGTACCGAATCGTGATTATTATTTATTTAAAGAAATGGTTTTAGAATTAGATAAAAATGCTTTTATGGTCATTAATGATTGTTATGAGGTCACGGGAGGAGTAAAGAGGGGAAATTTACCATTTATTTAAAGACAAATAAATGATATAATGAGAATAATACGAGGTGGTACAGTCGTGGAACTAATTGAAATTAAAAATTGTTATAAAGTGTATAATAATGGAGTTACTGCTATTGCGGATTTAAATTTAAAAATTGATAAAGGAGAATTTGTTTTTGTTATTGGGGCCAGTGGTAGTGGAAAGTCTACTTTAATTAAAATGTTATATCGTGAAGAAAAACCAACCAATGGTAGTGTTTTTGTTGGAGGTATTAATGTTGCTAAATTAAGAAATGCTAAAGTATTTAAATTAAGAAGAAAATTAGGTATTGTTTTTCAAGATTTTAAATTATTACCAAAACTTACAGTTTTTGAAAATGTTGCTTTTGCCTTAGAATCTATTGGAATTCAAAAAAAAGAAATACGTCCCAAAGTTATAAAAGCTTTAGAAAATGTTGGATTAAAAGATAAAATGCGTAGTTTTCCTAATCAATTATCTGGTGGAGAACAACAAAGAGTTTGTATTGCTAGAGCAATGGTGAATGAACCAAAACTTTTAATTTGTGATGAACCAACTGGAAACTTAGATCCAGATATTTCTAAAGAAATTGTGGATATATTAGATAAAATCAATAAAGAATCTGGAACAACAATTATAATGGCAACACACGATCGTGATATTGTTAATAAAATGAAAAAAAGAGTATTATTGTTACAAAATGGTGTTCTAGTAAGTGATGATAAGAAAGGAAGTTATAAAGTTCATGAAGGCAATTAGAATTTTAAGTCGTGGAATTCGCGATGCTTTTAAAAGTGTTATACGTAACTTTAGTTTATCCACTGCAGCCATTACATGTAGTAGTATTACTTTAATTTTAGTTGCTGTTGCTATGATTATTTCTTACAATGTTAACCATATAACCAATGATTTAGAAAAAGAATTAACAATTGTTGTTTATTTAAAACAAACTTGTGCAGAAGAACAAAAAGAAGAATTTAAAAATAAATTAGAAATGATGAAAAATAATAATGTAGAAGAATATAAATACAAAAGTAAAGATGAATGGAAATTAGAAATGAAAGAATATTCAGATACATTTAGTACGGCTTTAGATTATTTAGATACAAACCCTCTACTTGATTCTGTAACTATCTATGTAAAAGATGTGAATCTTTTAAAAGAAACAACTGACGAAATTAAACAACTTGATTATGTAGAAAGTGCTGATTATGGAGAAGGAATGGCTGAAAATCTAGTAAAAGTTTTTGATATTATTGAAAAAGTAACCATTATTATTGTTTTAGCTTTAGTTTTAGTTACTGCTTTCTTAATTGGAAATACTATTCGTTTAACTATTTTTTCAAGAAGAAATGAAATTGAAATTATGCGTTTAGTAGGTGCAAGTAATACCTCTATTCGTTTACCATTCTTATTTGAAGGACTTTTTTTAGGAATTTTAGGAAGTATTATTCCCATTTTAATAACCGTTTATGGCTATGTTTTGTTATATGATCACTTTAATGGCTATTTATTTACACAAATTATTCGTTTGACGGAACCATTTAATTTTATTCTTAATGTATCTGGTATTCTTCTTGTTATTGGGGCCATTATTGGTATGTTTGGTAGTTACCATGCAGTAAGGAAGTATTTGAAGATATGATAAAGAAAATAATGAAAAAAATGTTGAGTCTTTTTATGATTACTAGTTTATTGTTTGTCTATTTAGTAACTCCAGTTTCTCCTGTTGTAGCAGCAAGTAAAGATCCAGAAACACTTGGAGAATTAAGACAAGAACTAGCAGCTTTAAAAAAGAAAAAAGCCGATAATGATTCAAAAAAGGATTCAGCCAAAAAAGAAATTACGCAAAAACAAAATGCTATTGTACAAGCCCAAGCAGATATCACGCAAGCAGAAAGTGATATTGAAGAAGCAGAAGAAGAAATTGAGGCATCTAATAAAAGAATAGAAGGATTAAAAGAACAAACTGATAAAATTTTAAAAGTATTACAACAATTACAAAATGAAAATATTTATTTAAAATATATGACAGATTCCTCTTCGATTACGGATTTAGTCATGCGTATCGCTGCAGTAGAACAAATCACCTCTTCTAATCAAAAAAATTTAGAAGATTTAAAAACATTAATTAAGAAAAATGAACAATTAAAGGTCGATTTAGCACAAAAACAAAAAGATTTAGCAGTTAAAATTGATACATATCAAAAAGCTATTGCAAATCTTAATGAAGATATTGAATCTTATGATCAATTTGCTTTAGACATTGATACGGAAATTAAAGTAAAAGAAGAAAATGTTAATGTTTATATTGAAGCCAGTAAGAAAAAATATGGTAAAATTGTTGATTCAGCACGTTTAGATGAACTATTAAGTTCTCCTTATAATGCTGGTTGGTTAAAACCATTAAATAAAGGATATGTAACAAGCTTACAAGGATATCGTACCCATCCAGTTACAGGACAAAAATATAGTTTTCATAGTGGTATAGATATTGGTAAAAATGCAGAAGGAACCTCTGTTTATGCAGCAGCTGCAGGAACGGTATCGGGAATTGTAGAACGATACAGATGTGGTGGAAATATGGTTTATGTAACTGTTAATGTTGGTGGTGTTAAATATACAACTTATTACTACCATTTATTAAAAATTAACGTAAAAGTTGGACAAATCGTTACTCAAAATACAGTTATTGGATTATTAGGTGGAGGATCTACTGCCAAGAAAAATGGTGGATATGATACTTGTACAACTGGTGCACACTTACACTTTGGTGTAGCAAAAGGTTGGTATTCTGGTAGTATTCCTAATTCAAAAGTAATTGTTCCACCAGGATTTCATAATGCTAAAGGATATAGTTGGAGTTCCAGAACGGCTTATTATGGATCATAAGAAAATAAAAGGAAGATAAAATTTTCTTCCTTTTTGCTATGTTATCCTTTGTTTTTATAAAACATTCTCTCTTGAAAAAAAACATAAACTACTATATAATCAAAACGTAAGTGTTACCGAATTGGTAACGCTCACATTTGGGGCGTTATATTACTTTCGTAATATAGCGTTTTTGGTTATATTAAACGTAATATGATTACGAATAACATAACGATAATTACTAGAAGAACTAGTATACAAAAATGTAACTCTTCTTTTTTCATAACTATGCACTCCTTCATAACCTTTCAAGAACCAAAAGCCAAAGACAAAACATTCGAAACTTTCTAAAAAAGATACTTTTCAAGAATAAGAAATTCGTTTATAATAAAAATATAGTAGGAGGAACAATTATGAAGAAAAATAAAAACCTCCCAACTCTAGATTCTAATCTGGGGGGGGGGTATATTAGATAATCACAA